>DYHL01000152.1 GCA_020724185.1 Candidatus Nitrosymbiomonas sp.
CCGTCGTTCCAGTGTCGGTCCACGCCGTCTGGGTAGACCACCACGAATCCGTGGGTCTCCGAGAGCCGGTTCAGGCCGCCGAGGGTGAGTTGCTCCATGTTCAGGCCGTTGCCGCCGCCGCCGTGCAGTGCAAGAACCAGGGGCATAGGACCGGCTCTGCCGGCCGATGAGGGCAGGTGGATGCGGTAGGTGCGCTCGACCCCGCCGTGCTGAATCGAGCCGGGACGGCTGACAGGCCCGCGGCTCTGGGCAGCGGCGACGCCATCCGGACCTGGGGCCGACAGCATGGCCGCAGCCAGCAGCACGGTCCCGAATAGCACCGCGATCAGCCGCACCGCCGCGATCGTCAGCAGCGCCCTCATGATGCTCTTTGGACGGCCCGGAGCCGCTCCCCGTTTACGCCCGGAGCCTACGACCATATCCCGGCAATGGCCTGCCTGCAGTCCGGGCAGCGCCCGCCGGACGCCTCCATGCGATTCTGACGGATGTAGTACCCGCTGCGCTCGACCAGCACCGCCCGGCAGAGGGGACAGCGAGTTTGTTCGTAGGTCCCCACCTGCCCGGGCAGGTTGCCTGCGTAGACGAACCGCAGCCCCTCGGCCTGGCCGATCCTCGCCGCCCGCAGCAGCGCCGCGGCAGTGGTGCTGCCGCGGTCCGCCATCTTGTAGTCCCCGTGGAACGCGGTCACGTGCCAGGGGGTGTCCGGCGAGATCGAGGCTATGAACCGGGCAGCGGTTGCCAGCTCTTCGTCCGAGTCGTTCCACCCGGGGATGACCAGGGTGACGATCTCCATCCAGAACCCCATCGCGTAGACCAGTCGGATCGTCGCCAGCACCCGGTCGAGCACGCCGCCCAATGCGCGGTAGTTCCTCGCGTTCATGGACTTCAGGTCAACCTTGAAGCAGTCGCACCAGGGGCGCAGATAGGACAGGACCTCCGGCGTGGCGTTGCCGTTGCTCACGAAGCATGTGCGGAGCCCTGCCTGGTGTGCCTCCGTGAAGACCGCGACCGCCCACTCGGACGTAATCAGCGGCTCGTTGTACGAGCTGGCAACCAGCCGCGCGCCGCACCGGAGGCCGTGCGCCACCAGTTCCCTGGCCGAGATCTTCTCGGGCTCGGTCCCCGCGGCAGGATCACGCAGGGTTTGTGAGGTCGCCCAGTTCTGGCATCCTGGGCAGTGCAGGCTGCAGCCCAGCATCCCAAATGTGAGCGTCGTGGATCCCGGCAGCACGTGGTAGAAAGGCTTCTTCTCGGTTGGGTCGCACTGTAGCCCGGCGACGTATCCCCAGGGGACACGGAGCGTCCCGCCATGGTTGAAGCGAACCCGGCAGATCCCGCGGCGGCCGGGGAATATGACGCAACGGTGCCCGCAGGCGACGCAGCGCACCTTGCCATCTGCCAGATGCTCGTAGAGCAAGCCCTCGGCTGTCCTGGCGTCGAGGAACGCGGCCAGGCTTGAATCGGCGCGGGCTCCCAGGGTTCTCACTGCGCATCACCGCTTCCATTCTAGCGCACCGCCCCAACGCACCGCCGGCAGCGGTCGTGAACTGCGGGCGTTCACAAAACATTCACGCCTGATTCATGGCTTCTGCACGGCCCTCCGGTAGCCTGAGAAGTGCGGATTGAGAACCGCATTCGAAAGGAGATGGGACATGATGAAGCGTGCAATGGCAATCCTGGGCGCCGTGGCGGTGATCGCAACACTGGCCGTTCCGGCATTCGCTCAGATGACGCGACCCGGCATGGGGCCCGGGTACGCACAGCCATCCGGCGTCCAGCCACGAGGACCGGCGCTGCCTGTGGAGCAGGCGATCACCCGCGTCCGGCAGTTCCTTGGGCAGTACCAGAATCCTGACCTGGTGCCGGTCGAGATCATTGAGTTCTCGAACGTCTACTACGCCGTGGTGACGGAGAAGAGTACCGGGAAGGGCGCGTTCAGTCTCCTGGTGGATCGGTACAACGGCAACGTCACGTTCGAGATGGGACCACCAATGATGTGGAACCTCAAGTACGGCCGACTGGCCGGCGGAATGGGCATGATGGGGCCCGGCGGTATGATGGGCTCCGGGATGGGCTATGGCCGGGGTCCCGGCGCGATGGGCCCTGGCGGCATGATGGCGCCCGGTTATGGGCAGCGGCCCGGCTATGGCCCGCAGCCCGGCCCGCAGCCGTCTCCCGGCGCTCCTGGCGTCCGCCCACCGGCGGCGCCGCTGGATGATGCAAAGGCCAAAGCCGCGCTTCAAGCCTGGATCGCCCAGGCGTTTCCCGGCGCAGGCATAGGCAAGGTAGTCGAGTTTCCAGGCTTCTTCACCTATCGGCTGGCGCGTGACGGGAAGAACTTCGCGCTCGCCAGCGTCAATGCGTTTGGTGGGCAGGTCTGGTACGCCTGGCACTACGGCACGGTGATCCGGGAGCAGGTCATCCGGTAGGCGTACATGAATACGGGCAGGGGGCAGGGCCTTACGCCCCCTGTCCAGACTGGACAGCGAGGTGATTGCGATGGCATGTTGTCGGCACGCTGGCATAATCGCACTTGTGGTGGTCGGTGTGCTCCTCCTGCTGCCGCTGCTCGGCGGCATCGGGATGATGGGCGGATGGGGCATGATGGGCCCCGGCATGATGGGCGGAGGGTGGTCCGGAGCTCCGTGGGATAGTGGACGCTGGGCAGGGGGGTGGGGAATGCCATTCCTTGGGATGCTCTTCTGGCTGCTGATTCTGGTAGGGATAGTGCTGGTCGTCACCGCGATCGTGCGACGCGAGGGAGCGGGCGCGCCGGCAGGCCAGGATGAGGCGCCGCTGGAGATCCTGAAGCGCCGCCTCGCCAGTGGCGAGATCACGCGCGAAGAGTACGACGCTATCAAGAAGGAACTTTCCTAGGCCTGGGCGGATGGAGCAGACGATGCGAAACCGAATGGTTTGGGGCGTTGTGTTGATCGTTGTGGGGATTGTCGGCCTGTTGTGCGTGGGCAGGACAGGATGGGTTGGAGCCCCCGGGAGCGGGTGGGGCTGGCATCGCGGCCCGATGATGCCCGGCTTCGGGCGGTACCACATGCGCGGTCCCTGGGGATGGCAGGGAAGGGGCGCATGGGCACTCCCGCCTGTCGCCGGCGCCCGGACAGTCGAAATCGTTGCGACCGATTTCTCCTTCAGCCCAACCGAGATCCCGGTCAAGGTCGGCGAGGTGGTCAACCTTAGTCTCGCCAACAAGGATGACGATTCCGTGCACGACATCACGGTACCAGGTCTGCGCGTCCGGCTCGTGGCGCTGCCCGGGCAGACGGTTGCGGGTGCGATTCGGGCCGACCGACCGGGCACGTATGAGTTCTTCTGCAGCATCCCTGGGCACCGCGAATCCGGCATGGTTGGGCGGATCGTCGTGACACCGTGAGCCGGCGCACGATCCTGGTCGTGGACGATGAACCCGAGATCACGGACGTCGTCCGTAAGTACCTTGAGCGCGACGGCTACCACGTCGTGAGCGCCGCCGACGGCCGGGCGGCGCTCGCGGCCTTCCAGCACGAGAAGCCCAATCTCGTGATCCTCGACCTGATGCTGCCGGAGGTGGACGGCTGGGAGGTCGCCCGGCAGATCCGTGCGGCAGGGAGCACGCCGATCATTATGCTCACCGCGCGAGGAGAAGAGGTGGACCGACTACTCGGCCTGGGGTTGGGCGCCGATGACTACATCACCAAGCCGTTCAGCCCGCGGGAGGTCGTCGCCAGGGTGCGGGCCGTGCTGCGGCGTGCCAGCGGCGAAGCGCCGTCCGAGGTTCTGACCGTCGGCGACTTGGAGATTGACCACGGACGCATGGAGGCCCGCCGGGGCGGCGTCGCCGTGACGCTGACGCCGACCGAGTTCGGATTGCTGGCCGCGCTCGCGCGCTCGCCGGGCCGGGTCTTCACGCGCCTCCAGTTGATTGACCTGGTGCAGGGCCACGCCTTCGAGGGCTACGAACGCACGATTGACGCCCATGTCAAAAATCTGAGACACAAGCTCGAACCCGATCCCCGCCGTCCCAGGTACGTGCTAACCGTTCACGGCGCAGGGTACCGCCTGGCGGAGCCCGGGCGTGACTAGTCTGCAGGGACGGCTGATTCTGGCCTTCGTGACCGTGGCCCTGGTTTCCATTGCCGCGGTGGTCGTCATCTCGAGCGCCACGATCCGTGCCGAGTTCGACCACTACTTCCTGGGCGGCCCGATGATGCAGCCGCCTCCAGGTCAGGTGCCACCAGGGCAGCTGCCTCCGGCCCAGCGGCCTCCCAGCGCCATTGGGCGACCCCGCATGCCGCACATGACCGATCCCGGAGAGATGCGCCGGATGATGCGGCGCATGATGGGACCAGAGGAGCTGCATTTCCTGGAGCAGTTGCGCCGGACGACCTGGCTGGCTGCCCTGGCCGGAGGCCTGGCCGCGGTACTGCTGGGGATCCTCATGGCCCGCTACCTGACGACCCCGCTGCGCCGGATGTCGGACGCCGCCGGCCGCATAGGCCGGGGGGACCTGGCCCAGGAGGTGCCGGTGCCCTCCGACGACGATCTGGGCAGGTTGGCGCGCGCGTTCAACACCATGGCCGCCGACCTGAGGCGTCTGGACGAGCTCCGCCACAACCTTGTCACCGACATCGCGCACGAACTCGGCACGCCGCTGTCGGTGTTACAGGCCAACCTGGAGGGGATGCTGGACGGCGTGGTGGAACCCGCGCCCGACCGCCTGGCCGCGCTCCACACGCAGGTGCGCCTGCTGGCACGGCTCGTTGAGGATCTGCGAGATCTGTCGCTCGCGCAGGCCGGCCGGCTGCCGCTTCACCGGGCGCCGACGGACTTGGCCGCGCTGGTGGCAGACGCCGCGGCGGCGGTGGGCCCGCACGCCGCGGATAAGAACGTCAGCGTGCAGAGCAGGACGGCAGCCGGGCTTCCCGCGGTCAGCGTGGACCGCGAGCGGATGATGCAGGTCATCCACAACCTACTCGACAACGCGATCCGCTACACGCCCGCGGGCGGAGCCGTGACCGTGGGGCTCGAGGCAGGCGAGCGCGAGGTGCGTTTCTGGGTAGCAGACAACGGTCCCGGCATCGCGGCCGAGGAAACGGAGCGGATATTCGACCGGTTCTACAGGCTGGACGCCTCGCGGTCGCGCGCGCGGGGCGGCTCGGGACTCGGGCTGGCCATCGTAAAGTCGCTGGTCGAGGCGCACGGCGGGCGGGTGTGGGTGGGGAGCCGGGCAGGGGAGGGAAGCAGGTTTACTGTGGCGCTGCCGCGAGTCCCTTGACAGTCTTACCCGTTGAGTATCACTACTTGGGTATAGGTGGAGGTGTATGGCGTGAGCACCCCTACCAAGAAGGGACAGGTGACGGTTCCGAAGGACGTGCGCGACGCCCTGGGGTTGCGGCCGGGCGTGCGCGTCGCGTTTGAGCTGCGCGAGGGCGAGGCTGTCCTGCGCAAGCAGGTGGATCCCCAGGACATAGACCGCTGGCGCGGCCATCTCAAGCCGCACGTGCGGGAAGGCACGGATGGACTTCTGGCGCGGCTCCGCGGGGGTCCGGACCCGTGAAGGTCGCGGTGGACAGCGATGTCCTGTTCGACCTCCTCCTTGACGACGCCCGGCACGCCGAGGTCTCAAGAGCACGTCTGATCGGTGCGGCCCGGTCCGGTTCCGTCGTCGTCTGCCCCGCGGTTTACGCCGAGATCGCGGCGGCATGTCCTGGCAAACTTCCTCATCGGCGGGCATGCGCTGGCGCAGGCGGACGGCCTGCTGACGCGCGATCGTGGGTACTACCGAACGTACTTCCCCGGTCTCACGATGTACGATGCCGGATCCTGAGCGTAGGTGTCCACCTCCGTAGTGAGTTTGGTTATGAACTCCATTCGTGGCTCGCAAGGCGATTTCATGGGATGCCCTGAAGGCGCGCCGGCAGAGAGGCCGCGAGGTCGCCAAGCGGTTGCCCTCCGCGACCCGAGCCCGTCCGCGCGATCCGGCCGAGGCACGCCTTCTCGCCACCCTCGAACGCGCGCGCACATCTGCGGGTACCCCCCATAAGCTCGATTGACGCCCTGCGGGCACAGCTCGATCAGATCTCCGAGGACCTCCGGAGGATCGATCAGTTGGTCCTTGCCGACGCCCTTGTTGCAGCAGCCCTGGAGGAGCGTGGTCTCTTCCCCATCGTAGTGGGCGGCTCGGCCGTGGACGATCTGATTCTCGATCGTATCGACCAAGCCGCAGCGCAGGGGAGCCCTGCGGGGGACGCGCGACGACAGGCTTTGCTGCTGATGGCCACGTACTGGGAGGACCTCGATCAACACTACATCCGCGAGCAAGCACGACGCCGCGGCACGGGCGACGACTGTGAGCGGTTCCTGGCGGAGGCGGCGAAGCTGCGCGCCGAGATCGCCCAGAAGCAGCCGCCAGGCTGAGGGCCGGCAGCGCCCGCTGCGGCGTCTTCGAGATCGGGGGTGGATTCTTAGGGGGTGAGAACCTTGGTAGCCAAGGATACTGCCTGGTGCCTCGTGATACAGGCCGTGGTGGGGATCCTCTTGGTCCTTCCGCTGGCACCTACCACGGGATACGCTACTCAGCAAGTAACTGCTCAGGTAGCCCCACCATGGCGCTGCCTTTGACTGGAGAGTAGTC
>DYHL01000153.1 GCA_020724185.1 Candidatus Nitrosymbiomonas sp.
TCCGGCGCCGGGGCTCGCTGGCTGAGGGGGCGCCGAGCGCGCGGGCGTGGCGCCTGCGTCACCGCGCTTGCCCAGCCGGGCGAGTCCGATGCCGACGGCAAGGCCGACCATGCCGGCGCCGAACGAGGCGATCGTCCAGTGCTGCGTGACCGACAGCACCAGGTGTGTCAGGCCCATCGCCAGGCCCATCGTCAGAATTGAGCCAAAGGCGCGCCCAGATGATCGGGTTCCGCCGTGCACGTGGGCGACCGCAAACCCGCTTGCGACCGCGGAGAGCCCCAGGAACACCGCGATCCAGTTGCCCATCTCATGCGGCGGCAGGCCGGTGACGGCCCGGAGCGCCTGGAACGAGGAGGCCATATCTCCCATTGTCACCGACCACGCGTGGCCGATCAGCGGGATCGCGGCGGACTCAAGCGGCGTGAAGCCCAGCCCAAGGAGCAGTGGGGCGGTGACCGCGACGGGAACGCCGAACCCGGCTACTCCCTGCAGGAATGAACTGAAAGCGAACCCGATGATCAGCAATTGCAGCACGCGGTCACTGGTGAGGTGTCCGATGGCGCGCCCGATGCTCCGTATCGCGCCCGACTCGTCGGCGAACTTGTACAGGACCAGGGCGGCCCAGATGATGTATAGCACGTGGAGGCTCAAGGCCAGAGAGCGCCAGAGCGCCACGGCCACGGCGCCCGCGGGCATCGCGAAGACGATCAGGGCAAGCACCGCGGCTGCCACCAACGCCACGGCGCCGGACCGCACGCCACTCCAGTTCAGCCCGAGCAATCCCACGAGCACGATGACAATAGGCACGGCAGCCAGCCCGACGCGCCATATCTCATCGGGCATCGGGATTACCCCGGGTGGTGTCATCTTGCAGCACGCCTCCTTCATTCCACCCCACCCGATTGATGACCTCCACCCGGAATCACGTTCTCCCGGTTGAGGCAGTGGGAGGGGCGGTGTACACTGGGGTCAGGCGCGCGTCCTGTCCCCGCGTTCTTGGCGCCCGGAGGCTCCTGGTGCAGGCAATCGAGAACTTGAAGAAGTTCTTCGCGCAGCCGCGCGAGGTCGCGGCGGTCTATCTCTACGGCAAGTACGGTCAGGGGCCGAGCTACGCCGACACGGACATCGAGGTGGGACTGGTCTTTGATGACGGCACGGAAGAGGACGAGGTGCGCGAGTTCCTGGACCGTATCTCCGACGCCAACCCTCTGGGAGGCGAACCGGGCATAGTCATGCCCTTCGCGCTCAACACGCACATCCTTCCGGTCATACACGAGGTTCTAACGAGCGGGACGCTGTTGGTGGACAACCGCCCCCAGGTGCGGGAGGCTTTTGTTGAGCAGGCCCGGCAACGGATAGCGGATGAACGCGCCAGCCTGCTGGACGATGCCAAGGAGGCGATACTGCAGGCCCGATCACTCGGCCTTGCCGTGACGGCCACCGCCGGGTTCGTGTTGGCGCAACCGCCCAGGTACCTGGACCCGATCCGCATCGGCTGGCGCATCGGCCGGATCTTGGCCTCCGTGGCCGTGCTCGAGGCGACCACGCGCGACCTGGAAGCCGTGGCGAGAGATCCCGAACGGCTTGGCCAATCGGTGGGGTGGTTCAGCAATGCCGCGGGCGCCGCGACCGGCATAGCCAAGGCCATGCTCACGATGTTCGACATGGAAAGGCCGCCCCGACGCTGGCAGGTGTTCCTACCCGTCGCCGATAACGGGCTGATGGCGATGGATCTAGCACTCCATCTGGGGTCACTTGCCGAACTGCGGTGGCAGATGCTGGCCTCCGGTGGACTCCACTCCGCGGACCGCATGCTGGGTGGAATCCGTGCGGGTCTCGCTCCCTTGATCGCCTTCGCGCGGTTGGCGGCCTGGTACTGCGAGATGCCGGGTGGCCGCGGCGACGCCAAGGTCCACTGAGCGGACTGAGGGATCATCCAAGGAGGCCGAAGTGAGCGATCGGTTGACCCTGAAGATCCTGCCCACGCCCAACGTGAACGCCCTGAAGTTCGTGGTCGGCCGGAGGTTGACAGAGGGGCGCAGCCAGACGTTCCGCTCGGCAGAGGAGGCCGCCGGCCATCCGCTGGCGGCCGGCCTGTTCGCCATTCCCGGCGTCGTTCAAGTGTTCGTGCTGAACGACTTCGTGACGGTCACGCGCGACCCGGCGGCAGCGTGGGAAGAGATTGCCGGTCGCGCCGAAACCACTATCCGGGAGCACTTCGCCGGCGACTAGACCGCCGGCCGCTCGATCACCAGCCCCACCGGGTTCTCCAGCAGCCGGCGCACCTCGCCCAGGAACCGGGCCGCCTCCACCCCATCGGTTACCCGGTGATCGGCCGATAGCGTTGCCTGCATCACGGTCGCGACCGCCAGGCTGCCCTCCCGAACCACCGCCTGCGGCTTGGCCGCGCCCACGGCCAGGATTGCCGCCTGCGGCGGGTTGATGATCGCCGCGAACACGTCCACCTCGAACATTCCCAGGTTGCTGAGCGTGAAGGTGCCGCCGGTAAGGTCGTCGGGACGGAGGCGTCCGAGACGCGCGCGCTCGACGAGCTCGCGTGCCTCGGCTGCGATCTGCCAGACCGGCTTGCGGTCGCAGTGGTAGAGCGTCGGCACGATCAGCCCCTCGGGCAACGCCACCGCTATGCTGATGTTCACGTCCGGCAGACGGCGGACCACACCGTCGGCGAACGCCGCGTTCAGGTTGGGGAACCGCACGAGCGCCAGCGCCGCCGCCTTGACGATCAGGTCGTTGATCGAGATCTTCTCGGCCTCGCTCTTCCCGTCGTTGAGTTGCCGGCGCAGCGCCAGGGCATCGTCCACTGCCACCGAGACCGAAACGTAGAAGTGCGGTGCTTGCTGCTTGCTAAGGGTCATGCGCCGGGCGATCGTCTGGCGCATGCGGGTCAGGGGGATCTCGGTGGCAGCGGTGCCAGGAGCAAGCGCCGCCTCAACGTCCTCCTTCGTGATCCGACCCTCCGGACCGGTGCCGTGGATCGCCGTCAGCGGGATCCCGCGCTGCGCGGCCATCTTCCGGGCCAGCGGCGAGGCGCGCACCCCTCCCGCGCTTTCGGACGATGGCGCCTTGGGTTCGGCCGTGGCGGCTGCCGGTGCAGCGGCACCCGTCGCTACGGGCTCGGCCGGCGTTGGCGCGGGGAGCCGCTCGATCTCCTCCCCTGGCCGCGCGATCAGCGCGATCGGCACGCCCACCGCCGCCACCTCGCCGGCGGGCACGAGCAGTTGGGCCACTACGCCGTCCCACTCGGCCTCGAGGTCCACGTTCACCTTGTCGGTCTCGATCTCGACGATGACCTCTCCCTGCGCGACCGGGTCACCCGGCTGTTTCATCCACCGGAGAACCTTGCCCTCGGTCATGCCGTCACCCATCTTGGGCATGATCACCTCAGCCATCGCTCTGACCCCCAGACGATCGCTCACTCGGCGTCTTGATCTCCCGGTACAGCGTCCTGGCAACAGCCCGCACAATGTCCTCGGCGTTCGGGAGGGCCAACAGCTCGAGGTTGCGCGCGTACGGCATCGGTACGTCGGCTCCGGTGACTCTCTCAACCGGCGCGTCGAGGGCATCGAACGCGCCCTCCGCGATCGTGGCCGCGATCTCGGCGGCTGTCCCGAACGGCCGCCACTGCTCTTGCACGACCACCGCCCGGTGCGTCCGTTTGACCGATGCCACGAGCGTGCCGCGGTCCAGCGGCCGGAGAGTGCGGAGGTTGATGACCTCGGCCTCGACGCCCTCCCCTGCCAGGTATTCCGCCGCTTCCAGGGCGGCTGCCAGCATGCGGCTGTAGGCCACGATCGTGACGTCGCTGCCGGAGCGGGCCACGTCTGCGGCGCCGAACGGCACCACGAACTCGCCCTCGGGCACCTCGCCCTTGGACCCGTAGAGCGCCGCGTTCTCGAGGAAGATCACAGGGTCGTTGCCGCGGATCGCGGTGCGGAGCAGCCCTTTGGCCTCGGCAGGCGTGGCCGGCGTCACCACGTGCAGGCCCGGGATGTGGGCGTAGATGGCCTCCAGACTCTGTGAGTGCTGCGCGGAGAGCTGCACGCCCGCGCCGTTGGGCCCGCGTATGACCAGGGGGATGTCCACTTGCCCGCCGGAGAAGTACCGGATCTTGGCCGCGTTGTTGACGATCTGGTCGAGGGCCACCAGGGAGAAGTTCCAGGTCATCATCTCAACGACCGGCCGCAGTCCGAGCATTGCCATGCCGATGGCCGCGCCCACGAACCCGGTCTCGGAGGTGGGCGTGTCAATGACCCGGCCGGGGCCGTAGCGCGCCAGCAGGTCGGCGGTCACGCGGAACGTTCCTTGGTAGAGGCCGATCTCCTCGCCCAGCAGGACGATCGTCAGGTCGCGATCCATCTCCTCGATCAGCGTCGAGCGGATCGCTTCGCGGTACGACACGATGGCCACCGTCTACGCCTCCCCGCCGTAGGTGTCGGCGTAGACGTCGGCGTAAAGGGATTCCGGCGGCGGCGCCGGGCTCTCCTCAGCGTACCGGACCGCCGCCAGCACGGCCTGCTCGGCCTCCTCGCGGATCGCGGCCATCGCCGCGTCGTCGAGCAACCCGGCGGCATGCAGGTGGCCCTCGAGCGTTGGGATCGGGTCGCGTCGCCGGGCCTGGTCCACCTCCTCCTTGCTGCGGTAGGGCTGGACGACGTCCGCTGCGCCGTGGCCGGCGAACCGGTAGGTGATGGCCTCAACGGCGGTGGGCCTGCCCGAGGTCCGGGTCTCGGCAATTGCGCGCTCGGCCGCCAGGCGCACGGCCAGGAAGTCCATCCCGTCCACGCGCTCGCAGGGGATTGCGTACGCGGTGAACCGGGCGGCGAGGTCGGTCACCGCGGACGAGCGGGCCACTGACGTGCCCATTGCGTACCCGTTGTTCTCCACGATCAACACCAGCGGGCACTGTCCGGTCTGCCCCCACAGGCCGGCCATGTTGAGGGATTCGTGGAACGCGCCGGTGTTCATCGCGCCGTCTCCCAGGAAGCACAGGCAGACCCGGTCGCTCCCCTGGTAGCGCAGCGCATAGGCCGCGCCCAGGGCGAGCGGGATGTGCCCGCCGACGATGCCGTAGCCCCCGTAGAAGCCGCGGCCGACGTCGAACAGGTGCATTGAGCCGCCCTTGCCCCGGGCCAGGCCGGTGGCTTTGCCGTACAACTCGGCCATGACCGCGCCTGGGGGCGCGCCGCGCAACAGCGCGAACGCGTGGTCGCGGTAAGACGTGAAGCAGATGTCGTCTTCGCGCATCGCGCTGATGAAACCGGCGGCCACCGCTTCCTGTCCCGAGTAGACGTGCAGGTAGCCCCCGATCTTGCCACGCCGGAACGCCCGCTCGGTCTCCTCCTCGAAGCGGCGCACGAGCACCATGCGGCGATACCATGAGAGCACAGATCGCAGGTCGGCCATGTCAACACCAATTATGGATTTGCCCCTTGATCCCTTCCACCGGTATAATGGCGCCACACTCCGGAGATCACAGTGGTTAACGCGACCGAGCCCCCGTACATTTCCGCCCTCCCGAAAGTCGAGCTTCACGTTCACCTCGAGACGTCGCTTCGCCTGCGCCGGCTGCTCCAGCGGTGCGATCCCGACCTTCCGCTATGCGGACAGCCTCACAACGTGGCCGATCCCTCGCTGTTCACCGGCTACGACCGGCTCCGGCGCCTCCGGTACGCCGAGAGGGCAAACCGCCTGCCCGATGCCGCGTACACGCGCGCCAACATCGCCGCGATCACCGCCGAGTTGATCGCCGAGGCGTCAGATCAATCCGTGCGGCATGTTGAGGTGCGCGCGGGAGGTCAGCGCGCGTTTTCCATCCTCGGAGTCCGTGGCATGCTCGACGCGATGGCCGAGGGCGCTGGGGAAGCCCGTCGCCTTGGACTGTCCTATGGGACGGTTGTGACGGTGATACGCGAGCGCGGGCCCGAGGAGGCCGGCCGGATCATTGCTGAGGCCGTGGCGGCTTCCGGTTGCGCCGTGGTAGGCGTGGATCTGGCCGGCGACGAGGAGAATTACCCGGCAGGGCTGTTCTCGGCGCCCATTGCCCGGGCCCGCGACGCTGGCCTGGGCATCACGGTGCATGCCGGCGAGTTCGCCGGCCCAGCCGGGGTCTGGGCAGCCGTCTATCAGCTTGGGGCGACGAGGATCGGTCACGGCATAAGGGCCGTCGAGGATCCTGTGCTGCTGGACCGGCTCCGCGAACGGGGCGTGGCGCTAGAGATCTGCCCGACGAGTAACGTCCGCCTTGGCCTGGTGTCCACAATGTCGGCGCATCCCGTTGGGAAGTTCTTGAATCAGGGGGTCCCGGTTACGATCAACAGCGACGATCCCGTGCTGCTGGGGACGACGCTGACCGGGGAACTCGCCAGCGTGGCGCGGGCGCACTGCCTGGGCCCGGAGATCCTCGCTAATCTCCAGGTGACGGCCGCGCGGGCGGCCTTTCTGCCGGCCGCAGGGCGGAAGTCACTGGAGCAGGCAGTAGTGTCTCAAACTTGCCGAGGTGAGAGGCGGTAGGCTCGGCCTTGGTCTT
>DYHL01000154.1 GCA_020724185.1 Candidatus Nitrosymbiomonas sp.
CGGCTGGGGCGGCGTCCCGAAGCCCTGCTGGCCAGCGTCTTCATCTCCCGCGTCTTCACCGCCTACCAGCTCGAAGCCGCGGTCGTTGACCGGCTGGAGGGCGCCGTCGCGGCGCGGCGGTCCTGCGGCGTGCTGCTTGCCGGCCTGCTGGATCCCCTCCACGATGAAGACCTCTCTGCCACCGAGGCCCGGCGAATCTTCCGGCGCGTGATCGCGGCCCTAACCCGTCTGGCCGCGCAGCCGTGCCCGCTGGTGGTGGCCACACCGCCCCAGATGCCGGTACGCGGGCGTGAAGGGTTTGGGGCGCAGCTCGCCGCGGCGGCGGACTGGGTGTTCCGCGTCGCCTCCCGCGAAGGAAGGATCGAGATCACCGGGGAGAAACCCGCGCCCGGCCGGTGGTGGTGGGAGCCCGATGTGCCGCTGCTAGCCGCGCGGCGCTGGTACTGAGCGAGGTCGCGATGGGCCGTACAGTTCCTACCATGACGCAGATCGTCGCCCAGGAGGAGGCGAACTTCGCGCCGTTACGTCGGGCGCTGCGCAGAGAGGACCGGGTGATCCTCGACCGGCTCTTCGCGGCCGCGCGCCACCACACCGCGCCCGCCGCTTATCTGTCGCATCCGGTGCCGTTCGAGGTCGTCTTGCTGGCCATGCTGATCGAGACGGCGAAGCTGGTGGAAGCGCTGCGCGTCCGCCTGCAGGACCAGTAGGCTGGCGCGCCGGGTGTGCCGGACCGCAGCGCCGGCCATGCTGGCGATCCCACGGCAGGGTGAGATGGTGCTGACCGGCTGGCTGTTCGATGCCTATCCTGCCGGGGATGGGATGGCAGTCTGGTTGATAGGCGAGGACGGTCGCCCGCACCGCCTGACGGTCCCCTTTGCCCCGATCTTCTACGCCGCAGGTCCGGAGCGCCTTCTGGTCCGGTTGCCGGCGCACCTGGCCACGCTGGGGATTGCGGCCGAGACCACGATGACCGCGCGGGAGGAGCTGTTCTCCGGCGCGACGCTGCCGGTGCTGCAGATCGCCGTCCGCTCGCCGCGTGCCTTCCCGGCCGCGGTGCGCTCGGTCGCCCGCATCAGTGGCCTGTCGCCGTTCGACTGCGACCTCGGCATCCCCCAACTGTTCTTTGCACAGACCGGGCTGTATCCGCTGGGGCGGTACCTGGTAGAGGGAGGGCCGGCCGCGGGGGGAGGGCCGGTCGTCGGTGTCCGAGACTTCCAGCCGTTGGACGCTCCGGAGGACCTCGAGTACGCCCTTCCTCCGCTGGTGGCGATGCGCCTGCGCCTGGACGGCGACCCGATCAATCCGGCACACGGCCACAGGACCGAGATCGAAGCGTCGGTGAACGGCGAGACGGTCGTGCTCTGCGGCGACCGCTCCGAGGACCTGATAGGCAGTCTCAACCGCCTGCTCGAGCGTTACGATCCCGACGTCCTGCTCACCGAGTGGGGCGACGCGTTCCTCCTGCCGCGACTGCAGACGCTCGCGGCGCGGGCCGGCGTGCCGCTGCGGTGGAACCGCGAGCGGCACCAGGGGATACATGCCCGGCGCGCGCGCTCGTACGTGACCTACGGCCAGACCATCTTCACCGCGGGCGCGCAGATGCTCTGCGGCCGCTGGCATCTCGACCTGCGCAACTCGTTCATCTACCGTGAATCCGAACTGGCCGGGCTGATGGAGATCGCGCGCCTGGCGTGCCTGCCGGTGCAGTATCTCGCCCGGACCTCGATAGGAACAGCGATCAGCGCCATGCAGCTCCACCGCGCGATCCGGCGAGGGGTGCTGATCCCCTGGCACAAGAGCGAGCCCGAGGGGTTCAAGTCGGCCGGGGAACTGCTGCTCACCGACAAGGGCGGGCTCACCTACCAGCCGGTCGTGGGCGTGTTCGAGGGCGTCGGCGAGATGGACTTCGCATCCATGTACCCCACGATCATGGAGAGGTTCAACGTCTCGCCCGAGACGGTCAACTGCGCCTGCTGTCCCGACGCGCCGCGCGTACCAGAGACCGGTGCGCGCCTCTGCCAGCGCCGGAGGGGCCTGCTGCCGGAGGTGCTGGAGCCGCTGCTCCGGCGGCGGGCGTACTACAAGCGGCGGAAGCAGGAGACGTCCGGCGCGGCGCGCGCCCTCTACCAGCAGCGGCAGACGGCGTTGAAGTGGTGTTTGGTATGCTCATTCGGATTCCTCGGGTATCGCAACGCCCGCTTCGGGCGCATCGAGGCCCATGAAGCCACCACGGCCTTCTCCCGAGAGATGCTCCTGCGCGCGAAGGATCTGGCCGAATCGCGCGGCTACCGGATGCTGCACGCGCTGGTGGACTCGATGTGGCTGCACCGGCCGGGCGCCGGGCACGCCGATTACGACGCCCTGGCCCTGGCGATCGAGCACGAGACCGGTCTGCCGATCTCTGTCGAGGGCGTCTATGACTGGATCGCGTTCCTGCCCTCGCGCACGCATCCGGGGTTGGGTGTTCCCAACCGCTACCTGGGCCGCTTCGATGATGGCACGACGAAGGTGCGCGGCATCGAGATGCGGCGGTCCGACGTGCCGGCCATTGTGGAACACACGCAGCAGCGCATGCTCGACGTGCTCTTCGGTGCGACGACGCTGGCCGAGGTGCGCCGTCGGATCCCGCGGGTGCTGGATATCCTGGCCGAGGCCGTGGCCCGGCTGCGGGGCGGGGAGGTCGGGGCCGCTGATCTTGCCGTGACGACGACCATCTCTCGCGCGCCGGGTGATTACCGGAGCAACGCCGCGGTGGCCGTGGCCGCGCGCCAGATGGCCCGGGCCGGGGTGCGGCTGCATCCAGGCGAGCGGATTCAGTACGTCATCACCGACGCGGACGCGCGCCTGCCCGACGATAGGGTCCGGCCACTGGGACTGATGGGGCCTGACTGGTCGTGCGATCTGGATTACTACACCGACCAGTTGATGCGGGCGGCAGAGACGCTGCTGGGACCGCTGGGATTCTCTCTGGCGCGACTGGAACAGGAGGTGCAGTTCAGAATGCAGGCGGGCGGCTGAACGGGCGGTATCAGCCGGAGGCGAAAAGTAGCGCCTGCATCTCGCGGCCATTCTGCGCGGCCTGGCCGCGGGCATGGTTGTTGAACATCAGGTAGAGGGACCCCACCCTGCTGGCAACCTGGCGGACCGTGCCCACCCACTCCTGGAGTTCCTGCGGCGAGTACAGGTAGTCGTACGCCTGATCGGTCGAGACCCGGCGGCCGATCAGCGCCGGGTTGCGGCCGTGGAGGCGGATGACCGACCACCCGGCCGTCACCTCGACCTCCGGCGGCGGCAGGTACTGGACCTGCGCCATGTCGGGAACCACATAGGCGTAGCCGCGCTCGCGGAGGAAGCCCAGGAACGCCTCCCGGTGCCGGTGGTACAGCCACTCCTTGTGTCGGATCTCCACGGCCACGGGCCAGTCGCGCAGGTAGGGTGCCCACGCCTCGAGGTAGGCGAACAGGTCCAGGGAGTACCCCAGTCCCTTGGGGAACTGGAATAGAACATAGCCCAGGCGTCCGGATCGCGCAAAGGCGTTGACGAACTCGGCGAAGTGGTCCCACGCGGCCCCCAACGCCTCTTGAGGGACGCGGTCGCCGCGCACCGGGCCGCCTGACCGCAGCGCTGGGGGTAGTAGGGCCGCGATCGCAGGCGGCAGCCGCCGGGGATCGCTTTCGTGGCGGGTCAGCCAGGCGAACGCCTTCACCCCGAAGCGGAACGAGGCGGGGGTCCAGTCAAGCCACTGTTGGGCGCGTTCCAGGGGTTGCAGGGCGTGGTAGCTCGCGTCCACCTCGACCGCGGGAAAGACGCCGGCGTAGTGCGCCAGCCGGGTCCTCGGATCGGTTTTGGTGCCGCGGGGGTAGAAGTCGCTGGCCACAACGCCCCGGTCCGCCCACGAGCAGGTACCCACGAAGACCTCGCACCCTCGAACGGTGATCGGAGCGGTCTTCGGGACGCCGGCGGGTTCCGGGAATAGGCTCACAACGGAACTGTTCGCGTGCGCCTGTCGGCTCCCTTCGCGGCGTGTTCGTTTGGAGCCGGCGCGTCTGCCGCGCGTTTGACACTGCCTGCGCGCCGTGACTATAATGTCCTGGGCTCTTGCCCTCTTTTTTTGCGCCTGATCATCCTCACCACCTGGAAGGGGATTGCCGTTGAGAGCGCGTCTCGGCGTCCGTCTGGTCATAATCGTTGTTCTGGGTCTTGCCGCGATACAGGTGGCGTTCCGGCCGCTGACGTTCGTCGGCCGCATGCCGGTGTTCGGCAGCCCAGGGCTACGCATGAACCTGGGCCTTGACCTAAAGGGCGGGAGCCTGCTCGTGCTAGAAGGGCAGGATACGCCGACGGCTCAGGCCACGCCCGAGGCAGTGGATGCCGCGATGCGGGTAATCGAGAAGCGCATAGATCAATTGGGCGTGGTGGAACCGACGATTCAGCGGCAGGGTCTGAAGCGCATCATCGTGGAGCTGCCCGGAATCCAGGATCCCGAACGGGCGATGAAGCTGATCGGGAAGACGGCGCTGCTGGAGTTCGTGGACACCGGTGCGCAGTCGCTGCCCGAGGGCGCGCACTGGAGCCCGGACGGCAAGACGGTCACCCTCCCCGAGCGTCCCGGCGCGCCACAGCCCTCGGGCCAGGCCGGCGCCACCCGGTCGCTGCCTCTGGCCAAGAAGGTGGTGCTAACCGGGGCGGATCTGGAAAGCGCGCAGGCCGGTTTTGACCAGAACAGCGCCGAACCCATCGTTCACTTCAAGTTCCGCGGCAAGGCCGCCAAGACGTTCGAGGACTACACGGCCGCGAACGTCGGCAAGTACCTGACGATCGTGCTGGACAACGAGGTCATATCGTCGCCGGTCATTCGGGATCGCATCTCCGGGGGTAGCGGACAGATCAGCGGCGGGTTCCGCGTAATCGAGGAGGCCCGCGACCTGGCCGTTCTCCTGCGGGGCGGGTCTCTGCCCATCCCGGTAGAGGTGGTGGAGAACCGCACGGTCGGGCCTCAGTTGGGCCGCGACTCGATTGACAAGAGCCTGCGGGCATCGAGCGTCGCGCTGCTGGCGGTGGGGCTCTTCATGGCGCTCTACTACGGCCTGCCGGGACTCATGGCCGACTTCGCGCTGAGCCTCTACCTGCTGGCCCTGCTGGCGCTGCTGAGCGGCCTGGGCGCAACGCTCACGCTGCCCGGCATCGCCGGGATCGTCCTCTCCATCGGGATGGCGGTGGACGCCAACGTGATCATATTCGAGAAGGTCAAGGAGGAGCTGCGCGCCGGCAAGAGCCTGCGTGCGGCAATAGCAGCGGGTTGGAGCCGGGCGACGACCACGATCCTGGATTCCAACGTCACCACGCTGATCGCAACGACGGTGCTGTTCCTGTTGGGCTCCGGGCCGATCCGCGGCTTCGCGGTCACGCTCAGCATTGGGGTGCTGGTGAGCATGTTCACTGCGATCATCGTCACGCGGGCATTCGTGGACGCTGCCGCGGCGGCGGGTCTCGGGCCGCAGTTGGCCCGCCTGGCCGGGAGGGTCGTGCGATGACCGCCCGGACCTGGGACATAATCGGCAAGCGGCGATGGGGATATGCTTTCTCCCTGCTCCTCATCATCCCCGGCGTGATAGCGCTGATCGCCAACTCGGCCGCGGGGAGGGGCGCGCTGGACTGGGGCGTGGACTTCACGGGCGGCAACTTCTTCCAGTTGCAGATGGAGAGGCCGTTCACAACCGGCCAGGTCCGCACGGTCGTGGACCGATTCGCCACCGGCCAGAGCGTCATCCAGAAGGAGGAGCAGGAGGTTCTGATTCGCACCAGGCCGCTGCCCTCTGAGGCGAAGAGCGGTCTCCTCGCCGCGCTCAAGCGGGAGTTCGGTAAGGTCACGATCCTGCGCGAGGACGAGGTCGGGCCCAAGATCGGGCGAGAGCTGCGCAACGTGGCGATCATCGGCGTGCTGATCGGCCTTGCCCTGCAGGTGCTCTACGTCTCCTACCGGTTCAAGTCCGTCCGGTTCGCCCTGGCGGCAGACATAGCGCTGCTGCACGATCTGCTCGTCGTCGTGGGGATATTCGCCCTCACGCGCAAGGAGGTCAACACCGCATTCGTGGCGGTGCTGCTGACCGTCGTCGGCTACTCGATCAACGACACTATCGTGGTGTTCGACCGGATTCGCGAGAACCTGGCCATGCGGGGGCGGGAAGCCTTCGACCGGTTGGTCAACCGCAGCCTGCTTGAAGCCCTCGTGCGCTCGATCAACACCGTGCTCACTACGATCCTGGCGATAGGCGCGATCTACCTGTTTGGCGGCAGCACCGTTCGCGACTTCGCCTTCGGCTTGATGGCCGGGATTACCATCGGAGCCTACTCCTCGGTGTTCAATGCCAGCGCCATTCTGGTAGACTGGCACCGATGGGCGGAGCGCCGCAGCAGGCGGTCACGCCCTGAGTCGCCTCCGGAGATGGTTGTGGCTCCAGAAGCGCCGGTGCCACAGGGGGCCAACACCACCCCACGCCGCAGGCGGCCCCGGAGGAGGTAGCAGGCATGTCGGTCTTCAC
>DYHL01000155.1 GCA_020724185.1 Candidatus Nitrosymbiomonas sp.
GGCGCTGCTTGAGGCCGCGGCCGAGGTCCTGCGCGCCAACGATTGCGGCGAGTTCACCAAGCCGAGCGCCCGGCTCTATCCCCACCAGTGGAACTGGGACAGCGCGTTTATCGCGATGGGCTGGGCACACCTCGACTGGGAGCGCGCCGCCCGCGAGGTATCGAGCCTGCTGCGGGGACAGTGGACGGACGGGATGCTCCCGCACATACGCTACGATCGAGCCGCGCTGGGCTGGTACGCCCCAGGGCCAGAGCTGTGGCCCGGAGGGCACGCGCGCGACGCCGGCGAGCTGACCAGCGGGATATCGCAGCCGCCGGTTCTGCCGACCGCAGTCTACCGGGGTGGGATGGCTCTCCCCGACCGCGATCGTCGCCACGCCTGGTGGGCCGAGGTGTTCGACGGGTTGCTGGCGGGCCTCCGGTACTTCTCCGACCACCGCACGGTTGAGGGCTGCCCGCTGATCACGGTCGTCCACCCCTGGGAGAGCGGTCACGACAACAGCCCCCGCTGGGACTTTGCGGTCGAAGCGGGCGTGCGGCCGCAACGGCCCTACCGGCGGATAGACAACACCGTCATAGCCGCGGCCGAGCGTCCCACCGACCGGGACTACGACCTGTACATCTTCCTGGCGGAGTTGATCTCGTCGGCCGACTATGCGCTGCCGAGATACCTTTCCGATACTCCGTTTGCGGTCTACGACACCCAGTTCAACGCGATCTGGTACCGATCGGCCCAGGATCTGAATCGCATCGCCCGGGCTTTGGGGCGACAGGAACCCCTGACCGCGGAGGCGCTGACGGCCTTCGCCCGCGCTTTTCGCGAGCGCCTCTGGGACGGGCAGCGCCGGACGTTCCTCGACTATGATCTGGTCGGGCGGCGTCCGATCCCGGTGGAGACCTGCGCCTCGCTGATGCCGATCTACGCCGGGCTGGTTGGGGCCGACGAGGCCTTCGACCTGCTCGCCGGCTACCGCGCCCGCAGCGCCGGCTTCCGGATGCTTCCGGTCGTCCTGCCCGACCAGATGGGGTTCGAGGCCGGGCGCTACAGCCGTGGGCCGGTTTGGATCCACACGAACTGGATGGTGATCCAGGGGCTGTTTGCCCTCGGATGCCATGCCGAGGCGGCCCGGCTCGCAGGCGAGACGCTCGACCTGGTCAGGCAGGCCGGTTTCGTGGAGTGCTATCATGCATCTTCCGGAGCGGCCTGTGGGCCGCACGAGTTCTCCTGGTCGGCCGCGCTGGTCATTGACTTGCTGCGAGGCGACGCTCCCTGATACCATCAAGGCCAGAGGCAGGAGCGCGCGTGGTGAAGCCGTGAACAGGGTAGCCGTCGCCATGAGCGGCGGGGTGGACAGTGCGGTGGCTGCGGCCCTGCTCATCGAGCAGGGCCACGACGTCATCGGGCTCACGATGAACGTGTGGCCGGCGTGGTTGCCGGAACCCGAGGGGAACGCCCAGGCCTGCTGCGGGTTGAGCGCAATCGAGGACGCGCGCACCGCGGCCCGCCGGCTGGGCATTCGCCACCACGTCCTCAACCTCCGCGAGGAGTTCGAGCGAGAGGTGATTGACTACTTCTGCGACGAGTACGCTCGGGGTCGCACGCCGAACCCCTGCATCGCGTGCAACCAGGCGGTGAAGTTTCGCATCCTCCTGGGGCGGGCAGAGGCGTTGGGTTGCGGCGTTCTGGCCACGGGGCACTACGCCCGGATCGTCGCCGACGGCGCCAGCGGCAGTTGGCTGCTGCTGCGGGCGACCGATCGCCGGAAGGACCAGTCGTACCTGCTCTACGCGCTGACGCAGGAGCACCTGGCGCGGCTGCGCTTCCCGGTGGGAACCCTTCTCAAGGGGGAGGTCCGGTCGCTTGCCCGGCGGTGGGACCTGCCGGTTGCCGACAAGCCCGACAGCCAGGAGATCTGCTTCGTTCCCAGAGGGCGCTACGGCGACCTGGTGGCCGAGCGGCGTCCTGAAGCGTCGAGCCCCGGGCCGATCATGGATCGTGCAGGGCGAGTGGTGGGTGCTCACGTGGGCATCGCTCGGTACACTGTTGGGCAGCGCCGGGGACTGGGGCTATCGTCCGGCGTCCCGCAGTACGTGCTCGAGGTTGACGCACGGCGCAACGCGTTGGTGGTGGGCGGGCAGGAAGGACTGCGGCGGCGGCGCCTTGGGTTGGGCAGGGTGAACTGGATTGTGCCGACGTCGCTCCCGGCCGCGGCGACGGTCCGCGTGCGGCACGGGGCGCCTGATGTACCTGCGGTGCTGCATGCCGACGGCCCCGATCGCGTCCGGGTGGAGTTCCGCGAGCCCCAGCGCGCAGCCGCACCCGGGCAGGCCGCCGCGTTCTATGACGGCGATCGTGTGCTGGGCGGAGGAATCATTGAGGACGCATCCTGGTCCGGAGAGGAGATGAACGGAAATGGGACATCGCAGTGACTTCGTGGCAGGGTTTGTCATCGGAGGGCTGCTCGGCACGGCCGTGGCGCTGCTACTTGCGCCACGCTCAGGGGAGGAGACGCGCACACGCCTGGCCGGGTCCGCTGAGGACCTGGGCGACCGGGCGCGTGATCGCGCCGAAGAGGTCATCCAGAAACTGCGTGTGACCGCCGAGGACCTCTCGCAGCGCGGGCGGGTGAAGCTGGATGAGGGCGCTGCCCGGCTGCGCGAGGTTGTGGAGCGGGGCCGTGAGACGCTGGAGGAGAAGGCCAGAGGGTTTCACGAGCGCGGCGAGGAGCAACCGAAAGAGTAGTCCGCTGACCCTCGCCATTCCTGAGCGCTTCCGGCCGGGCATCGAGATCGTCCGCCGGCTGCGCGAGGCAGGGTGGGAGACCTACCTCGTCGGGGGGGTCGTCCGGGACCTGCTGCTTGGGCGACCGGCCGTGGATCTGGACATTGCCACGGCCGCGCCTCCCGAGCGCGTTGCTGCGTTGTTCGACCGGACGGTACCGGTAGGAATCCAGTTCGGCGTCGTCGCCGTCGTCTTCGATGGGCATCCCTATCAGGTGGCTACATTCCGCCGCGAAGGCCCCTACCTGGACGGCCGGCGTCCATCGTACGTTGAACACGGCAGTGCGCTCGACGACGTTCGCAGGCGCGACTTCACCGTAAACGCACTGCTGTACGATCCGTCTAGCGGAGAGATCATTGACCATGTCGGCGGCAGGACCGACCTGGCCAACCGGTGCATCCGCACGGTTGGACCTCCTTCCGAGCGCTTTGCCGAGGACCGGTTGCGGCTGCTGCGCGCGGTTCGGCTGGCAGCCGAGTTGGAGTTCACCGTGGAGCCGGGCACGCGCGCGGCCCTTGCGGATCTCGCGTCCACCATCACCGGGGTGAGCGCCGAGCGGATCCGCGACGAGCTGGTCCGACTGCTGGTCGTGCCGGGCGGCGCCGGCGGCATTCGCATGATGTCCGCCACGGGTCTATTGGGAACCGTCCTGCCCGAGGTGGCGGCTCTCTCGTCCCAGCCCTCACCCCATGCGGACGGGCCGGCCGCTGACGCGCTCGACCACGCCTGCCGGGTGATGGAATCCCTGGGGCCGCCAGGACTCGGGCCGCCTGGGCCGGAGCTGGCCTTTGCTGCGCTCCTCTGCCGCCTGCCCTATGCGACTGCCAGCGAGGTCTGCCGTCGCTTGCGCTTCTCTACGGCCGAACGCCGGAAAGTGGTGGTCCTCGTTCGCGAGTTCCAGCATCTTTCCGGGGATGCCTGCCCGTCCGCGGCGGACGCCCGCCGCCTGCGGCGTCAGGGGGTTGCCGCGGACATGCTTGAGCTGCTTCGCGCAGACCTCGAAGCCGCAGGGAGGGACCCCTCCGCGTGCCTTCGTGCCATCGGGCTGCTGGCCGCCGATGCCAGGGGCGTCCCTGAGCCGGACCGCCTCATCAACGGCGGGGACCTGATCGCCATGGGCTACGTTCCCGGCCCCGCGTTCGCCGTGATGTTGCGGGCGATCGAGGAGGCGTGGGCACGCGGCGAGGTTACGACCGCCGAGTCAGCGCGCACCTGGATTCGTGACCGCTTCCCGGCAGGAGCAACCGGCCGGCCCGTGGAACCGGCATCAGCGAATGGATAGATTCGATTGAGCGGAGGCCCGCATGACCGAACGCGTTGCATTGACCGTCGTGCTCTGGGCTTTGGGTATCATGATCGTGATCGGTGCGCTGCTCCCCCTGGTTTGGCCTGGGCTGATCCGGTTCGTCAATCGCACCGTGCTCAAGGAGAATGGCGCCGGGAACCACTGAGGGCGCGCCGGACGATTCCCCCGCACTCCATCTCGGACAAGGATATGCCTGCGGCTGGGTCGAACAGCCCGGAGAGCGCGCGGGCGTGCGGCGTGCGGCCGGATGGCGTGGAGGAGGCTGGTGGGTAACGAGGCTCTGATCGTTGGGCTTGTCAACCAGAAGGGCGGGTGCGGCAAGACCACAACGGCCGTCAACCTCAGTGCCTCCCTGGCAGCCGCCGGGCATCGGTGCCTCCTGATAGACCTGGATCCGCAGGCCAACGCGACGGTCAGCCTTGGGATCGATCCGGCCACGCTGCGTCAGACGATCTACCATGTGCTGCTGGATCCCGACCACGAAGAGGGACTGCCACTGGAGGCCGTCATCCGGCCCTCACCGGTCGAGGGCCTGGAGGTCGCTCCCTCTTCGATTGACCTGGCCGCCGCCGAGCTGGAGCTGGCGGCCCGCATCGGACGGGAGCACGCGCTGCGCAGGCGCCTGCCGCCGATGCGCAGCCGCTACTCGTTCATTCTGATTGACACGCCGCCTTCGCTGGGGCTGCTGACCCTGAATGCCCTGGTGGCCTGCGATGGGATCATCATACCCATCCAGACCCACTACTACGCGCTGCTGGGGATGCGGCAGCTCATCCGGACCCTGAAGATGGTGAGCGACGAGGTGGGCCACCAGGTTGAAATCCTGGGCGTGCTTCCAACGATGTACGACTCCCGCACCACGATTAGCAAGGAGATCCTGGGAGGCATCCACGACTTCTTTCCGAACCAGGTGTTCGAGACCACGATCCACTTCAACATCAAGCTTGTTGAGTCATCCATGTCGGGCGTGCCGCTCTTCGTGAGCAACCCCGCGTCGCGCGGCGCCAGGGAATACTCCAGTCTGGCCAAAGAGGTGATCGCACATGCCCAGCGGTCGCGAGGAGCTGAGGCGCGGCGTTAGGAACGTCATTGAGGCAGCCTCGCGCGAGTTGGGTACGCTGACCGACCCGCAACGCCCCGAGGCCAGCCCGTCGGAGTCTCCCGGAGAGGGGCGCGTGGAACGGCCGCTCCTGCGGCTGGTCCGCGAGGCCGCGGTGCAGCCCTCCTCTCTGCTACCCAAACCGGTCGTGATTAGGGAAGCGGTAACCGTGCACCCTACCAGGGGCATCTGTGCCGCCTACCAGATCAGCCAGGCCTGCTGGGAGGTGCCGGACGCGTACTGCAACCAGGCGTTGCATCTCTGCATGCTGCGCGAGTGCCCGGTCTATGATCTGAACCGGAGCGTGCTCGAGCGGCGGTTTGCGGCGAAGTTCGCGCACCTCTGGTGAGGGTGGCGGTCAGGCATTCCAGTCGAGGTCGAGCAGCTCGCGCAGGTCCTTGACCCAGGCCCAGGGCATGACGCCGCGCGCTTCAACCTCTGCCCGTCGGGGTCCAAACCCCACAAAACGGATGCTGGCCCGCGCCGCCGCCTGACCGTCAACCCAGGAGTCCCCCACCAGACAGGCAGCCCGGTGGGGTCCTGCGCGCTCCATCACGAGCCGGATTCCGGCCGGATCGGGTTTCAGGGCAGGCACCTCGTCACGGGTAACGGTCACGGGGATGAGGGCGGCCAGCCCAAGTTCGGCCAGCACGCGTTCGGTGGCGGTTCGGGCGTTGTTGGTGAGGAGCGCCAGACGAAACCCTCGGGCAGTCAGGCCCGCGAGGACGCCGTACACGTGGGGCACCGGCGTCGCGTCCCGCAGGCCAGCGGCCTCAAAGGCCTCGATCGTCGCCCACGCCTGGGCGGTCAGGTGGGGAGCGGAGTCGCCGATCCGGGCGACCAGATCTGCGATCGGGACGCGCATCAGCTCTCCGCGCGGCTCCGCCAGCGGGCCCGAGGATTCCAGCAAGTCCACGAGGGCGCCGCGTATCGCGGCGAAGTCTATGCGCGAATCAACAAGGGTGTTGTCGAAGTCAAAGATGACGAGGGGCGGAGGGGTATCCATCTTGGGCGGCCTGCTTGAGGATTCTTCAACCCGAGCGCCGTCCCTTCACGATGAGAGGGGACCGTTATGAGCGATAGGCCAGCGTATCGGACCATAGCCGCTCTTCCAGGCCACGTGGGCGAGGAGGTAGAGCTCCGGGGATGGCTGCAGCATAGGCGCAGCAGCGGCAAGATCCTCTTCCTCCTGGTGCGCGACGGCACGGGCGCGGTGCAGGCCATCATGAGCCGGCAGGAGGTGCCCGAGGAGGTCTTCGCGACCGCGGACCGGCTCCCGCAGGAGAGCAGCGTTGTTGTGACGGGCGTGGTGCGCGCAGATGCCCGTGCCCCAGGCGGCGTGGAGATCACAGCGA
>DYHL01000156.1 GCA_020724185.1 Candidatus Nitrosymbiomonas sp.
TTCGGATCTATTGAACCAGTACAATAGGTTGCGGCTCGGGCAGGCCCTCCCTATAATGGGATCGCATCACGGATAACGACGAGTCGCACGGGCGCTTAGCTCAGAGGAAGAGCGCCTCTCTGACGCAGAGGAGGTCGCAGGTTCAAGTCCTGCAGCGCCCACCACCTGAGAGCCGCATCAGACAAGAATTTCCGCACAGAAGGTCGCATCATTGACGGCCTTTCGCCACTCAGGAAGGCAAAAAGCGCGTCCTGTCTGGATTCTGACGAATGGGATTTACCGGCTTGGCCCAGGTTTCAGGCGTCTACTGCAGCCGAGTTGCGGCCAATCAGGGAGCTGGAGTACCGTCGGGAGACTTACAAAGCGAACAATAGCGAACACCTGTTCGTTGACAGTCTCCGCCGAGTTAGGCATATTGTAAACAGCAACTCGCTCGACCGCTGATACTGGTTGCCTCTGGCGATCAGGCAGCAGATCCCGGCGGCCGCCTGTAACGCTGGCGGCCGTTTGGTTTGCTGGAGGAACCGTCTCTGCTGGGCTGCTACCTTGAGGAAGCCGGCGACACTGGACTCCTGCCCAGTGCGACTTCGCCGATCCAGCCCTTGCTCTGCGTCTTGGGCCTTTCCCTCGATCTCGGCCAACTCAAGTCCTTCACACTGGAATTCCTCGACTTGAAGTACAGGTTTTTCCCGCGCTTGTGCCATCCGTCCATGAGATTGCAGCGAATCCTGAACGAAATAAAGGGTGCCGAAATACGCGCCGCCTTTCGATCCGGTGCCCCAAACCACCACCTGCGCCACCATCACATCGGATTCCTTGATGCGCTGCTAGACTTGGTTGACAGGTACGGCTGTCGCATCTTCGGCAGGGTCTGGGTGAAGCCTCTAGCCGGTGCCTTTGCGGGTCAAGCGATCTACACGTCTTCAGCCCAGTCGATCTGCTCAACCTTCCAGCATCTGCTGGACGCGAGGGACGAGCTTGGGATGGTCATTCCTGACTCAAGGCGTAAGGTGTTGGATCAAAGGGTATCTTTTAGCATCTTCACTCAGAAATTCCGGGCGCTGGGAGATCCTTACCCGCGTATCGTCGAAATGCCTGTCTTCGGTCAGAGCGTAAACCATGCGGGTATCCAGGTTTGCGACCTTCTGTGCTCTGGCCTTCTTTTTCCCATCGCCGCATTCACTTTCTGCACAGGGTACGTGCACAACAGACACGTGGAGTCTGGCTACGCAGCTTTGAAGACCCGATACGCGGCGAGGCTGCGCCAACTCCAGCATCGCCATCAAAACCAAGCGGCTGGCCGCTGGCTCGGCGGGATCGTTGTCAGCGACCCCCTCGGCCAGAGAAGCGGCAGCAACCTCTTCAAGTAAGGCGCTAGGCTGGGGTGAGGTCGGTCAGTTGCTTCGTGCGGCTGGCCACGGGCGTATCGTCCTCCTTCTCGGTTGCAGCTGGGTATGGTGTCAGGGATACGCCCTCTCTGTCGGCCTTTCTCCGAAAGTACACAACCCGCCGCTCAACGAATTGACAGCCCCGCCCCCGGTACCTAATATGACCATGAAGATCGGCGACGACGAGGACGAGTACGCCGGAGACCCGTTCGAGCCGCCGCACGCTGGCGGACTGAGAGAGGCAGGGCCTGGGCTGCGAGCCCTGCCGGACGGAGCGGCGGAAGACCCCCTCTGAGCAGCGGACGAAGGGTGATCGAAGCGGTGATCACCATCTAAGCCGCCGGGTGCGCCCGAGAACGCGCGGTGAGCGTCCGAGAGCGACCGCCCAAGGTGCGTCGTCGCGATCGCGGATGGTTGCGAGGGTGGAACCGCGGCAGCCCGCCCCTCTGGGGGCGGGTTCGCGTGTTTCTGGCATCCTGCATGCGCTACGCAGGAAGGAGGCAACGACGTGACCGGAACAGGTCGAATTGATCGGTTCGGATGGCAGCGCCTGACGGTGGTCGCTTTCCTGGTGGTGGCCGTCGCGGCAGCCGCCTCCGGGTGCCGGCCCGGTCCGCAGACGGCGGCGCCCGGTGGCGCCCCTGCCGCGACCCCGGCCGGTCGGGCAGGCTTCGCCCTCGTCCAGCAGATCGAGGGCAGCGCCGAATACCGGGCGGCAGTGAACCGATTCATAGCCGAGCGGAAGAAGGCCGATCCAACGCTGCGCGAGCTGGCGCTTGACACTCCGTCCATCCTGCGCGCCGTTGTCCCGGAGGCCTGGGTCGCGCAGCCGGAGGCGGAGCGCAACCGGTGGGCGCTCGACCTGGCCGCTGCGTTTCAAAAGGCCAGGGTGGAGGCAGGTATTCCGGCTGACGAGATGTTCATGCCGGTGGTCAAGGTATTCCTGGTGGGAGGCGGGGTCGTTGCCGAGGTGTGGCGCAAGAGCACGCGCCACTACCGCTAGACAGGGGGAAACTGCCATGGGGTTGATCCAAGTCACGCTGCCCGGCGGCGAGAGCCACGAGGTACCTGCTGGAACGAGCGCGGGCGCGCTCGCCGAGCGGCTCGGCCTGGACGGCGTGCTGGCGGCGCTGGTGGACGGGCAATTGCGCGATCTCCGGTGGCCGCTGGAGTCCGACGCGCGCGTCGAGTTCGTCACGTTCGACGATCCTGCCGGCCGCGAGGTCTACTGGCACTCGTCGTCGCACCTGATGGCACAGGCCGTCAAGCAGCTCTATCCCGAGGCCAGGCTGGCCATCGGGCCGTCAATAGAAGAAGGGTTCTACTACGATTTCGACATCGGTCGCCCGTTCAGCCCCGAGGACCTGGAGGGCATCGAGGCACGCATGCGGGAGCTGGCAAAGGCGGACCAACCGATCGAGCGCGCCGAGATCCCGCGTGAGGAGGCGTACCAGCGGTTCCAGGAGCAGGGCGAAGTCTACAAGCAGGAGTTGCTCGAGGAAATCCCGGACGGGAAGGTGAGCTTCTACGGGCAGGACGGGTTCGCCGACATGTGCCGCGGTCCGCACCTGCTCAGCACGGGCGCCATTCGTGCGATCAAGCTACTCGCCACTTCTGGCGCCTACTGGCGGGGTGACGAGGGACGTCCGATGCTGCAGCGCATCTACGGCGTTTCCTATCCCACGCAGGATCAGCTCGACGCCCACCTGCACCGCCTGGAGGAGGCCCGGAGGAGGGATCACCGGCGCATCGGCAGGGAGTTGCGCCTGTTCCACCTTACCCCGGAGGTCGGGCAGGGTCTGCCGCTGTGGCTGCCCAAGGGCGCGACGATCCGGCGCATCATTGAGCGCTACATCGTGGACCTGGAGCTGGCGTCCGGCTACGACCACGTCTACAGCCAGGAGATCGCCAGTTCCACACTCTACAAGATGTCCGGTCACTGGGACCACTACCGGGACAACATGTATCCCGCGATGACGCTCGAGAACGAAGAGCTGGTGCTCCGGCCCATGAACTGTCCCCGCCACATCATGGTCTATATGCACGACCAGCACTCCTACCGCGACCTGCCCGTACGGATCGCCGAGCTCGGCAAGGTCTTCAGGTACGAGCGGTCCGGCGTTTTGACCGGCCTCCACCGCGTCCGCGGCATGACGATGAACGACGCCCATGTCTTCTGCCGCGTGGATCAGATCAAGGACGAGATCGTAGGGGTGGTTCGGCTGATTCAGAGGGTGTACGCGGACTTCCAGATCACCAACGGCTGGTACCAACTCTCGCTCCGCGATCCCGCGGATCGCGCGAAGTTCATCCAGAACGACGCGCTGTGGGACCAGGCCGAAGGCATGCTGCGCGACGCGCTCGCCGAGCTGGGCATCGCGTTCAAGGAGGCCAAGGGCGAGGCCGCGTTCTACGGGCCCAAGATTGACGTGCAGGTTCCGACTGCATCCGGCAAGGACGAAACGCTCTCAACGGTTCAGCTCGATTTCCTGCTGCCGGAGCGGTTCTCGCTGGAGTACATAGGCGAGGACGGGAGGGCCCACCGGCCGGTGATGATCCACCGCGCGGTCACCAGCACCATGGAGCGGTGGGTGGCGTTTCTGATCGAGACGTACGAGGGCCGGTTCCCCCTGTGGCTGTCTCCGGAACAGGCGCGGATCCTGCCGATCGCGGATCGGCACGCGGCCTACGCCCGGGCGGTGCTCGCGCAGATGGCAGCCGCAGGGGTGCGCGCAAGCGTGGACGGGACGAACCAGCGCATCAGCTACAAGATCCGCCAGGCCCAGGTGGAGCAGATCCCCTACATGCTCATCGTGGGGGACAAGGAGGCTGCCTCCGGCGCCGTGGCCGTGCGCAGCCGTTCGGAGGGCGACCTGGGCCCAATTCCCGTGGCCGAGTTCCTGGAACGGGTAGTGGCCGAGGTGGCCGCTAAGACTTAGTCCCACCGTAATTCGCACCGGCAGGAGCCGACCTACTATTGGGGAGGTCCTTGCCGGTGCGCCTGTTTCAGGCACTGCCACCGATCGTATGGGCAGCCGCGGCGTTCGCATCGGGCATCGTGGTCGCGGAGCGCTGGCCCCTGCCCCCAGGGCTTGCCTGCGGGCTGGCCGCCGCGGCCGCGGCCCTGTGGATCGCATCGCTCCTGGCGCGCGCAACATGGGTCGGTTCGATGGCGGCCCTGGCCTGCTTTGCCGGGTTGGGATTTGCGCAGGCGGCGCTGCACGCGGACCTGATGCCGTCCTGGCCGGCAGCCGCGGACGGGCGGCACGTAGAGGCGCGCGGTATCGTCGTAGGCCCGCCCGAGGCCGTCGCCCTGGGCTGGCGCGCCGTGGTCCGTCTCCGCTCGCTGGAGGCCTGGCAGTCCCCGCGCGCGCCGCCGCTGCCCCGGGCCCATGGGCTGGTGCGCCTGACCGGTCGCGGCCATCCCCCTGCCGTGGGCGTGGGTGCAGAGGTCCTGGTGCGCGGCCGCTTCCGCCTGGGACGGCCCGCCGGGAACCCGGGTGAGCGCGCCGAGCTTGAAGCGCTCCGCCGCAGGGGGCTGCTGGGTGTCATCCGCGTTGCACCGGGCAGCGGGATCACGGTGCTCCGCCCAGGCGCGTGGTCCGTGCGCGGAGCCGTGGCCTCCATGCGCCAGAGCGTTGTTACGGGTGTCCTTCGGGCGCTCCCTTCTCCCCACGACGGCCTGCTGCTCAGCCTGCTCCTGGGGATCGAAACCCACCTTCCGCCCGAACTATACTTGACGTTTTCGCGGGCCGGCCTGGTCCACCTCATGGTGGTCTCGGGCGCGCAGGTGGCCATTGTCGCCGGTGCATGCGCATGGGCGGCGCGCCGGGCAGGACTACCGGCGCTTCCCTCCGCGGCCGCAGGCGTCCTGGGCGTGGGCCTCTTTGCGGTGCTCGTTGGCTGGGCGCCCTCGGTGGGGCGCGCGACGATCATGACGGTTGTGGGTCTGGCCGCCGCGGTACTGGGACGCGGCCGCGACCGTGCCGCAACCCTTGCCGCGGCCGCGCTCGCGCTGCTCGTGAGCCAGCCGCGGGTGCTCTTCGACATAGGGTTCCAGCTTTCGTTCGCGGCCACCTGGGGCCTGCTGTACGTGGCACCCGTGCTGCGCCCCCATCTTGCCTGCCTGGGGCCTTTGCTGGCGCCCACGCTGGCCGCCACGCTAGGCGCGCAGATCGCGGTTGCGCCCCTGCTTGCAGCCCATTTCCAGGCGCTCCTGGTGGCCGGCGTCCTCGCCAACGCCCTAGCGCTGCCGGTGATCGCGGCGCTGGTCCCATCCGGGCTCGCGCTGCTCCCGCTGGTTGTCGCGGCCCCCTCGGCCGGGGATCTGCTGTTGGGGTTGCTGTATCTGCCGCTGGAAGTCGTGCTGTGGATCGGGTCGCGCTTCGGCGCGCTGACTTGGGCGGTGGTGCCGACGCCGGTAGTTTCTCCGGTTGCGGCAGCGGTCCTGTTCCTGTTCCTGGGTGCCTGGGTGGCCGTGCTTTCGGGATCCTGGCAGCCGCGCAGGGCGCAACTGCTGGCCGGGGCCGCGGCAGGAGTCTGTGTACTCGGGCTCTGGTACGCGGCAGCCCTCCGGCCGCCGTCTGCGCTCCTGGTCACGGTCTTGGACGTGGGTCAGGGCGACGCCATCCTCATCCAGAGCCCATCGGGCCGCGCCGTGCTCATGGACGGAGGCGGTAATGCGGGCGAAGACCGTATCGGCTGGGACGTGGGCCTCATGCGCGTGGTGCCTGCGCTGCGCCGGGCTGGCGTGCGCCGGCTCGACGCGGTGATCCTATCGCATCCCCATGACGACCATGTGGGAGGACTGGCCGCGGTCTTGGAGAACTTCCCGGTCGGACTCGTGTTGGATCCCGGTGTGATTCATCCAACCCCTGTGTATGCCCGCCTTATGAGCATTGCCGAGGCCAGGCGGGTTCCCCGTCGCAACGTAACGGAAGGCGTGCGCATCGATCTGGGAGCAGGGGTAGGGTTTGCGGTCCTGCCCCCGCCTAATCCAGCCCCTCGGTTCGAGGGTGAACCGGCGCACGCGGGCGCGCTGGTCGTCCGGTTGACCTACGGAACGACGACGGCGCTGCTGACCGGTGACATCGAGGCACCGATCGAGCGGCACCTCCTGGATCGG
>DYHL01000157.1 GCA_020724185.1 Candidatus Nitrosymbiomonas sp.
GGTGTTCGACGACGGCGGATCCTCGGGCCGGCTGCGCCGGGAACTGGGCATCCTGCCGCCCGGTGACATCCGCCACTGCCTGGTGGCGCTGGCCGAGGTCGAGCCGCTGATGACCCGACTGTTTGAGTACCGTTTTCGCGGCGGCGCGCTCGACGGCCACGCCTTTGGCAACCTGTTCATCGCCAGTCTCACCGGCGTAACCGGGGATCTGGAGCTGGCCGTAAAGGAGACAAGCAAGGTTCTCAAGATCCGGGGACGCGTGCTGCCTGCCACCGGTCACAACGTGGTGCTGGTCGCCGAGATGGCCGACGGCCGCCAGGTCGAGGGCGAGTCCGTAATCACGGCCGCGCGCGGCAGGATCCGTCGCGTCTCACTGCGCCCTCCTGACGTCTTCCCCCTCCCGGAGGTGCTGGAGGCGATCGCGGAGGCCGACCTGATCCTGCTGGGTCCGGGCAGTCTTTACACCAGCGTCATCCCCAACCTGCTGGTCCGTGGGGTGGTCGAGGCGCTGCGGGAGTCCCAGGCGCCTCGGGTCTACATCTGCAACGTGATGACCCAGCCAGGAGAAACCGATGGGTACTCCGCGGCCGACCACGTGCGCGCGATCTTCGCCCACACCGCGCCAGAACTCTTCACCCACGTGATCGTCAACACCCAGGCCCCGCGGAACCAGGCTCTGCTCGAACGCTACGCCGCCGAGGGGAGCGTGCCCGTGGAGCCGACCCTATCCGAACTGGAGGCGATGGGCTTGATTCCGGTTGGGTTTTCCCTGATGAGCGAGGAGGAGCTGCTCCGCCACGATCCACTCCGCCTCGCGACCGCTATCCTACGCGTTATGGAGATGGCCGCCGCCCAGCCAGGGAGGTTCGCTCTCCGCCATGGATGACGCGCTCCCGCCCGCAGAGCCGTTCCGGATCAAGGCCGTGGAGGGCATCCGCCGGTTGACCCGCGACCAGCGCCTGCGCGCGCTGGAGGCCGCTCACCACAACCTGTTCCTGCTCAAGTCCGAGGACGTTTACATAGACCTGCTGACGGACAGCGGGACCGGGGCGATGAGCGACCGGCAGTGGGCGGCGATGATGGCTGGCGACGAGGCCTACGCTGGAAGCCGTAGCTTCGATCGGCTGGCGGAGTCCGCATCCGAGGTGATGGGATTCCCCTACCTGATACCCGCGCACCAGGGCAGGGGGGCCGAGCACGTTCTCTTCTCCGCGCTCGTGGCTCCGGGCCAGCAGGTGATCGGCAACGTCCACTTCGACACCACGCGCGCCCACATCGAACACAGGCAGGCAGTTGCGCTCGACCTGGCGGTGGAGGAGATCTACGACGCGCAGGATCGCTCGCCGTTCAAGGGCAACCTGGACGTGGAGCGCGCCGAGGCGCACATCCGCGGGGTCGGCCGAGACGCCGTGCCGCTCATCCTTGTGACGGTGACCTGCAACTCCGGTGGCGGGCAGCCCGTTTCGATGGCGAACCTTACCGCGGTGCGGGCGCTGGCGGACCGCTGGGGGATACCGTTCTTCCTGGACGCCTGCCGGTTCGCCGAGAACGCCTACTTCATCCAGCAACGCGAGCCGGGGTACGCGGGGAGGACGGTGGCCTCAATCGCGCGCGAGATGTGCAACCTGGCCGACGGCTGCACTTTCAGCGCCAAGAAGGACGGGCTTGCCAACATTGGCGGCTTCGTGGCGTTCCGTGACGCTTCTCTCTACCAGAAGGCGATCCCGTGGGCGATCCTCTTCGAAGGATTCCTGACCTACGGCGGCCTGGCCGGCCGTGACCTCGAAGCCATCGCGGTGGGTCTGAAGGAGGTGGTGGAGCAGCCGTACCTGGAGTGGCGCATCGGCCAGGTGGCGAGACTGGCAGATGGCCTGCGCGCGGCGGGCGTTCCATTGGTCGAACCGGCAGGTGGACACGCGGTGTTCCTGGACGCGCGGCGGTTCTTGCCGCACGTTCCGCAAACGGCCTACCCGGCGCAGTCACTGGCCTGCGAGCTCTACGCCGACGGCGGCGTCCGCGGGGTCGAGGTGGGCGGCGTCATGGCCGGGCGCGATCCGAAGACCGGGCAGGAGCGCTTCCCCCGCCTGGAGATGGTCCGGCTGGCGGTGCCGCGCCGCGTCTACACCGATGCGCACATGGCGGTTGTCGTCGAGGCCGCCCGCCTCACGCTGGCCAGCAGCGCGCGGATTGGCGGTCTACGGATCGTCCATGAGCCCCCGGTGCTCCGTCACTTCTCCGCGCGCTTCGCTCCGGTGCCGCTCTCGGATCTACCTCGGAGCCCGGAAACGCGCGCGGCGCGGGGTTCTTGACACCCCGTGCCCGAGCGGATACTCTGGCGTGGGTCTGAAGGATAATGATGCTTCTAGACTGGCTTTACGTCGCAGCGTTCGCGGTGATCGGCCTGCTGCTGGCCGGCCTGTCGCTGGCCATCGTTTGGGTGCTGTCCCTGCGGTCAGCGTATCCCGAGAAGCGCATGACCTACGAATCAGGCATGGTGCCCTTCGGCCAGGCATGGGCTCAGTTCAACATCCGTTACTACCTGTTCGGGTTGGTCTTCGTGATCTTCGCGGTGGAGGTTATCTACCTGTACCCCTGGGCGATCGTGTTCCGGCAGCTCGGCAAGTTCGCGTTCGTCGAGATGCTGATCTTCCTAGTGGTGCTGTTGCTCGGTTTGGCCTACGCCTGGCGGAAGGGCGCGCTGGAATGGATCTAGGGCGCCGGCCCCGCCGCACCCCCGAGGGGTCTTGCGGTGAACTGGGGAGCTGAGATTGCCAAGGCCGTATTGGCCGCGGTCGGGATGTTTACATTCCTGGCCATCGTGGCGGCGATGTTCGGCGTTCTGCTCGAGCGCAAGATCGGCGGGTGGATCCAGTCCCGGCTGGGTCCCAAGCACGTCGGCCCGCAGGGCGTGCTGCAGACCCTTGCCGACACGCTCAAGCTGCTGCAGAAGGAGAACGTAACCCCCAGGGCCGCGGACGCGCTGATCTTCAACACCGCCCCCCTGGTCGTCGCGACCGCCGGGCTGATGGGCTGGCTTGTGATTCCGTTCGGCAAGATCGGCGAGACCGTGCTGGTCGTTCGCGACCTCAACATCGGCATCCTGTTCTTCGCGGCGATGGCCTCGATGACCGTCATCGGCATCCTGGCAGGCGGGTGGGCGTCCAACAACAAGTACTCGCTGCTCGGCGCGCTGCGCAGCGCGTCGCAGATGATCAGCTACGAGCTCCCCATGGGGATGGCGCTCGTGGCCGTGGCCATGGAGGCCGGGACGCTTTCCACCGTGGGCATCGTCAGGGCGCAGGATGGCTGGATGGGATCCTTCGTCTTCCGGCAGTTCCCTGCCTTCGTCATCTTCATGATCGCGGCCGTCGCGGAGGTCAACCGCATCCCGTTCGATCTGCCCGAGGCGGAGTCCGAGTTGGTGGCGGGATACATCTCCGAGTACTCGGGCATGCGCTTCTCCCTGTTCATGCTGGGAGAGTACGCCGAGATGTTCGCCATGGCCGCCATGACCACGACGCTCTTCCTGGGAGGGTGGAAGGGGCCGCTGCTGCCGCCCCTCGTGTGGTTCTTCCTCAAGATGTACCTGGTGGTGTTCTTCATGATGTGGGTCCGGTGGACCTTCCCGCGCTTCCGGCTGGACCAGCTCCTCAACCTGAGCTGGAAGGTCCTGCTGCCCGCCGGTCTCATCTGGATCCTCATCTCCGGTTACAGGATCACGTTCTAGCCCATGGGTACGCTGGCGGCATTTCTCATCCTGTCCGCGGTCACGCTGATTCCCGCGGTCGTGGTGGTGACCTCCAAGAACATCGTGCGCAGCGCCCTGGCGCTCGTCCCGACTTTTCTGGGGATCACGGGCCTTTACATCCTGCTGCAGGCGGAGTTCGTTGCCGGCATCCAGGTGCTGATCTACGCCGGCGCCATCACGGTGTTAATCCTCTTCGTTATCATGCTCACCGAAGGCGGGACCGGCATCAGGATTCGCCAGGTCAACGAGCAGGTGGCCGTGGGCGTGCTGGCAAGCGCCACGCTCGCGGCGCTGTTGATCTGGGTGTTCCTGCGTACGCCCTGGCCCCGTGGGCCCGGAGCGCTGCCCGAGCACACCGCGGATCAGATCGGGAAGACCCTGCTCTCGTCCATGGTGCTGGTCTTTGAGGTTACGAGCCTGGTGCTGTTGATCTCACTGATCGGCGCCATCATCATCGCGCGGCGCGAGCGGTAGCGCGGGGAGGCCGGAGCATCGTGGCGGTTGGACTGGCGCACTTCCTGGTGGTCAGCGCCCTGCTCTTTTGTCTGGGGCTCTACGGGGTGCTGACACGAAGGAACGCGGTGGCGATCCTGATGGGCATCGAGTTGATGCTCAACGCCGCCAACATCAACCTGGTTGCCTTCAACAAGTACGTGGCGCCCGCGGCGCTCAACGGGCAGGTGTTCACGCTGGTAGTGATTACCCTGGCGGCCTGTGAGGTGGGCGTTGGCCTGGCGCTGGTCATGGCGGCCTACAGGAACCTTGAGACGGTCCAGGTGGACCGGATCAACATGCTGAAGTGGTAGCGATGCGCGACCTGGCCTGGCTGATCCCGCTCTTCCCCCTGGCCGCGTACGGGTTGATCGCCGCCTTGGGCCGGCGTCTGCCCGGAGGGGGAAGCTACGTGGCGGTTGCCGGCATCGGGCTCTCCGGATTGCTCTCGATCGGCATCTTCGTCGAGATGCTGCTAGGCGCTCCGCCGGCGGAGATGACCGTCCGCTGGATGCTCCTGGGAAACAGCCCCCTGGAGCTGGGGTTCCGCGTGGATCACCTCACCACCATCATGCTGCTGGTGGTCACGGTGGTCGGCTCGATGATCTTCACCTACTCGATCGGCTACATGCACGGCGACCCGCGCTACCCGCGGTTCTTCGCCCACATGTCGCTGTTCGCCGCCTCCATGCTCCTGCTGGTGCTGGCGGACAACCTGCTCTTCCTCTACGCCGGCTGGGAACTGGTGGGGCTGTACTCGTACCTGCTGATCGGCTTCTACTTCGAGAGGACGTCTGCCGCGCGCGCCTCGATCAAGGCCTTCCTGACCACGCGCGTGGGCGACCTCTTCATGTTTCTGGGCATCCTGATCGTCTTCTTCACTCTCGGGACGTTCCGGTTCGAGGAAATCTTCGCGCGCGTGCGCGAGGGAGCGCTCGCAGGGGTCGCGATCGGCGGGATTCCCCTGCTGACCCTGGCGGCGGTGCTGATCTTCGGCGGGGCGGTGGGCAAGTCGGCGCAGGTGCCGCTGCACACCTGGCTGCCCGACGCGATGGAGGGCCCCACCCCGGTCTCCGCGCTGATACACGCCGCAACGATGGTTGCCGCGGGCGTCTACCTGGTGGCGCGTGCCTACACGATGTTCTTCGACTGGCCTGCCTCCGGCGCGCTCCACGGCAGCACCGCCTTGCAGGCGGTGGCCTACGTGGGCGGGATCACCGCCTTGATGGCCGCCACGATCGCCGTGGTCCAGGACGACATCAAGCGCGTGCTGGCGTACTCGACCATCAGCCAGCTCGGCCTGATGATGCTCGGCCTGGGGATGCTGGGCTACACCGCCGGCATGTTCCACCTGATGACGCACGCGTTTTTCAAGGCTCTGCTGTTCCTGGGCGCTGGCAGCGTCATCCACGCCATGCACACCAACGACATCAAGGCGATGGGTGGGCTCGCCCGCGCGATGCCGTCCACGTACTGGACGTTCCTGATCGGCACCCTGGCGCTGGCGGGCGTGCCTCCGTTCGCGGGCTTCTGGAGCAAGGACGAGATCCTGCTGGAGGCGTTCCACCACAACACCGGCCTGTTCGTGATGGCCGCCCTGACATCGTTCCTGACCGCGTTCTACATGTTCCGGGTGATCTTCTACACCTTCACGGGCACGCTGCGGAGCCACGACGCGCACCCGCACGAGAGCCCGCCCGTCATGACCCGGCCGCTGTGGGTTCTGGCCGGTTTCTCCGCGATCGTGGGACTGGTCGGAGCGCCGTTCCTGGGAAGCCCGATCCACAAGTTCCTGCACTTCGAGGGCGTGGCCGCCGTACCGTTCAGCGCCGGGCTTGCCCTCGTCTCCACCGTTATCGCCGGCGCAGGTATCCTGACGGCCGCGGTCGTGTACCGCTGGGGGATTGTCCCGTCATCCGCGCTGCGCCGTGCCGCCGGCCCGCTGCACACGCTGGTGGTCCGCAAGTACTACTTTGACGAGTTCTACGCCCTGGCGTTCGTGCGGCCTACTCTCTGGATAGGTCGCTCGCTGCGGGTCTTCGACGTCTATGTGATTGACCTGCTGGTGAACCTGATCGGGTTTGGCGTCGTCGCCCTCGCCCGGCTGTACCGGGTGTTCGATCTGTACGTGGTGGACGGCGCGGTCAACCTGGTGGGCTGGACGGCCAAGGCGCTCGGTGGAACGCTGCGCTACGTCCAGATC
>DYHL01000158.1 GCA_020724185.1 Candidatus Nitrosymbiomonas sp.
TCCGGACCGGTTCTTCAGCCAGGTTCTCTACGCCGGCGGGCACGATAGGGTGGTGCTGGCGATCTACACCGGGTCGGTGGACGCCGGAGCCACGTTTGGGGATCCCGACAACCCGGTCTTCGAGGCACGCGAGCGCGTGGTCGCGCAGTATCCGGACGTGCGGGACAAGGTTAAGGTCCTGATGTACACGGACCCCATTCCCAACGACACCGTCTCGTTCCGCCGCGACCTCCCTGACGAGGTCAAGGAGAAGGCCACGAAGGCGCTCTTCCGCATCGCGGCAACCGCGCCCGGCCGGGAGACGATCTTCGCCCTCTACCAGCATGAGGGGTACGCCGACTTGGCAGCCCTCCAGACCACGCACAAGATGCCAAAACTGAAGTCTATTGACGCGATGTTCCAGTCGGTAAGGGATGCGGCAAAGCTCCTTGGCCTCGATCTCGAGCAGATGGTGCGGCCCAGGTAGCGGATCAAGCGATGCATTGAACGGCACCAGACGGAGGAGAGAGCGCGCGGCTCTCCTCCGTTCTGTGAGGTGGCCTGATGCGAGGAGCGGCGGTGAGGATCGAGAACCTCACCAAGATCTACCCCGACGGAACGCGGGCGCTGAACGGCGTGAGCTTCTCGGTGACACCCGGCGAGTTTCTCATCATCATAGGGCTCTCCGGATCCGGGAAGTCCACGCTGATGCGGTGCATCAACCGGCTCGTGGAGCCGACCTCGGGCAAGATCTTCGTTGACGACGTCGAGGTCACGGCGCTGGCGCCCGACGAGCTGCGGCGCATGCGCCGGCAGATAGGGATGATCTTTCAGCAGTTCAACCTGGTCAAGCGCTCTCCGGTCATCACCAACGTGCTGTCCGGACGGCTGGGGTACGTCCCGCCGGCGTGGTCGCTCTACAACTACTTCCCGCGCGACCTGCGCGAGCAGGCGGTCGCGCACCTGACCACGGTCGGCATTCCGGAGAAGGCCCACACGCGGGCCGACCAACTCTCCGGCGGCCAGCAGCAGCGGGTCGGCATCGCCCGGGCGCTGATGCAGGATCCCAAGCTGATACTGGCCGACGAACCGGTGGCCAGCCTGGATCCGGCGACCTCGCACTCGGTGCTGAGGTACGTGGAGGAGCTCAACCGTCGGGACGGCATCACGGTGATGTGCAGCCTGCACTTCCTCAGCCTGGCGCGGCGCTACGGCACGCGGCTGATCGCTCTCAAGGCCGGCGAGATTGCCTTCGAGGGCCTGCCGTCCGAGATTGACGAGCAGCGCTTCAAGGAGATCTTCGGCGAAGAGGCGGTAGAGGTCGAGATCGCGTAGAGGGAGCGACATGGGACCAAACACCGAGACACCCGTTCCCCGCGCGCCGGAGGTCCCGCGGCCAGGCGCCGGGGCCTTGCGCGTCATCCTGTGGCTGATCTTCCTGGGCGTGATCTACGTCTACGGCTGGCAGGTGACGCAGATCAACCTGGGCGAGCTGGGGCGCAAGGCCTACCTGATAAGACCCTTGCTCCGAGACCTCATCCGGCCGGATCTGGTCGAGCGCCGGCCCCGCCTGCAGGTCGCGGACACCGGCATCGGGCTCGACGGCGCCACACCGCCGGCTCCCCTCCAGACGGGTGGCTCGGGACGCGTAACCATCAATCCTGTTACCGCGAAGGTCGGCGATCCGGTGTCCGTAGCCGGTGAAGGCTTCGCGCCCTCGCGCCCGGCGGAGGTCATCTGGTTCGACCAGTCCGGCGTGAAGGTGCATCTCTCCAAGACGAGCACCGATGTCTCGGGTCGGTTCCAGGCGACCGTAACGGTCCCCAACGTCATAGGCACGGAGCACCACGTCATGGTCGAGGTCGGCCTGGAGGGCACGACGCTGGGGCCCAGCAACGCGCTGCGCCTGACCCTGTTCCGGATGGTTGAGACCGTATTCCTGGCCCTGATGGGCACCACCATGGCCGTGTTCCTGGCCGTGCCGCTTTCGTTCCTGGGTGCCAAGAACCTGATGGCGCGCAACCCGCTGGGTGCGCTGATTTACTACGCCGTCCGCACCGTGTTCAACATTGCCCGCTCAATCGAGCCCCTGATACTGGCGACGGTGTTCGCGGTGTGGGTTGGCATCGGTCCGTTCGCCGGGGTAATGGCGCTGGGCATTCACTCGATCGCCTCGCTGGGCAAGCTGTACTCGGAGCAGATCGAGTCCATAGACCCCGGGCCGATCGAGGCGATCACCGCAACCGGCGCCTCGATGCTGCAGGTGGTGCGCTACGCGGTCGTGCCCCAGATCGTGCCGCCATTCATCGCGTTCACGATCTACCGGTGGGACATCAACGTGCGCATGTCCACGGTGATCGGGTTCGTGGGCGGCGGCGGGATAGGCTTTCTGCTGATGCAGTACATCAACCTGCTGCAGTGGAAGCAGGCGGCCACCGCGGTTTGGGCGATCACGCTCGTGGTGGCCGCCATGGACTACTTCAGCGCCGTGGTGCGCGAGAAGGTCGTCTAACACGCTGCCCGATCTACCTCCGGGTTGGCGATGGGATCGCCGCGAGGGCCTGGTGCTGTTGCAGGCCGGTCCCCTGGAGGACCTCGGCGTGCTCCACGCCTTCACCACGCGCGGCGGCGGTGTGAGCGCCCCTCCATTTGACACGCTGAACCTTGGCCGCGCCGCGGGCGACGATCCCGCGGCCGTGCGCGAGAACCGGGCGCGGGCGCTGGCCGCGCTCGGCCGCGAAACCTCCGACCAGGTTGAGGCCTCGCAGGTCCACGGGCGCGAGATCGCCGTCGTCACCGCGGCCCACCGAGGACAAAGAATTCGGGGCGCCGACGGGTTGACGAGCCGCGACCCTTCCGCCGTCCTGGCCATGCACTGCGCCGACTGCGCGCCTGTCTTGGTGTCGGATCCGACTACGGGCGCCGTGGCCGCGGTCCATACCGGCTGGCGCGGAACCGCCTCCGGGGCCGCCTCCGCCGCGATCCGGACAATGGGGGAGGCGTTTGGCAGCCGGCCCGAGGACCTCGTGGTAGCGATCGGCCCGGCGATCGGTCCGTGCTGCTACGAGGTAAGCGGGGAGGTCGTGGAAGCGCTGGCCCCCTGGCCCTGGCGTGACGCCGTCTTGCGGCCGTCGTTGGAGGGGCGCTGGTTCCTCGATCTGTGGGAGGCGAATCGCCGTCAGATTGAATCCGCTGGCGTGCCCCCTTGGGCGATCACCACGGCCGGGCTGTGCACAGCCTGCCACCCTGACCTGTTCTTCTCGCACCGCCGGTCCGGGCGCACCGGCAGGATGGCTGCCCTCATTGCCCCTCTCAGCGGTTGAACTCACCGGAGGGATTCTCCCTGCCTCCTGCCGAATACCGCCATGGCGTGACTGGCATGGAGGAACGGTACAGGGCGGTCGTGCAACGGATCGCCCACGCCGCCGAACGGGCCGGGCGTGACCCGGCCTCGGTGAGGTTGATCGGCGTGACGAAAGGGCGCGACGCGGCGCAGGTGCGCGAGGCCGTGGTCGCCGGGCTCCGCGACCTGGGCGAGAACCGGGTCCAGGAGGCAGTTCCCAAGATCGAGGCGGTCGGCCCTGGGCCGCTCTGGCACCTGGTCGGTCACCTGCAGCGCAACAAGGCAAGACTGGCCGTGGGGCAGTTCCAGGTGATCCACTCCCTCGACAGCCTCCGGATCGCGGAGGCGGTGGATCGGGCAGCGGGTGAAGCCGGCAGGCGGGTCCCGGTTCTGATCGAGGTGAACGTTGCCGGGGAGGCCACCAAGTACGGGCTTGCTCCTGGCGCAGTGGGCGATCTGGTCGAGAAGGTGCGCGCGTGCGGATTTCTCGATCCGATCGGGCTGATGACCGTGGCGCCGATCGCCAATGATCCCGAGACCGTCCGTCCGGTCTTCCGGGAGCTGCGGGCGATGCGGGACCGCCTGCGGGCCGGGATGGCGGGAGGGGCGTTTCGTGAGCTCTCGATGGGCATGTCGGGCGATTTCGAGGTGGCAATCGAGGAAGGCGCGACCATGGTCCGCATCGGGCGCGCCCTGTTCGGCTAACGGTAGTCCAAGGCCACGGGAGAGGCCGGACCCAGGGAGGGAGGAGAGATTGGGAGGTGTGAGGTGAGCGCGATGCAGAGGTTCTGGTCGTTCGAGGAGGACGGAGAGGCAAGGCTTCCGCGGGCGCCCGTGTTGAGCCTGCACGCGAACAGGCAGATGGAGATCGTCGTGCTGGAACCGCGTAGTCTCGACGATGCCCTGGCCGCGGCCGAGTGCCTGAAGGCCCGGCGGCCGGTCATCGTCAATCTCCGGGATGCCGAGCGCGACCTCGCCAGGCGGATCGTGGACTTCGTCTGCGGCGTCACCTATGCCGTGGACGGGCAGATGCAGCGCGTGGGCGAAGAGATTTTCCTGTTCGCTCCCAACACCGTTACGGTTACGGCGGAGAGCACGCGCGACGAGCCGCGTGCCCTCTTTCCCATGACCTGACGCCGCGCCTTCACCTACCTTCCTTCCGGACGCTGCCATGCTTGAGACCGTGTGGCTGGATGATCGGCTGGTGCGTCTGGTGGATCAGACGCTGCTTCCCCACGAGGTGCGGGTAGTTTCCTGCGCCACGCCCGATGAGGTGGCGGGTGCGATCCGAGGTCTCCGTGTGCGCGGTGCTCCGGCGATCGGGGTGGCGGCGGCATACGGCATCGCCCTGGCCGCCGCATGCGCCTCCGCGCTCCCGGGTGCCGAGCGCGCTCACACGGTCGAGGCAGCCGGGGCGGTCTTGACCGCGGCCCGTCCCACGGCCGTCAACCTGCGCTGGGCAGTGGAGCGGATGCTCACGAAGGCACGGGAGGCGCGTCAAGAGGAAGACGCCGCCTTCGCCGCGCTGCTGCGCCGCGAAGCCGATGCCATTGCCGAGGAAGACCGCGCCGCCAACCGCCTGATTGGCCGCTGGGGCGAGGCGCTGATCCGCCCGGGCGAGCGCATCCTGACCTACTGCCACACCGGCGGGCTGGCGACCGCTGGGTACGGTACGGCCTTCGGCATCCTGCGCGCGGCCCACGAGGCCAACAAGGGGATTCACGTGCTTGCGTGTGAGACGCGTCCGGTGCTGCAGGGTGCGCGCCTGACCGCCTGGGAGCTGCTGCAGCACGGCATCCCGGCGACCCTGATCACCGACAACGCCGCCGGAGCCTTGATGGCCCGCGGCGCGGTGGACCGCGTGATCGTGGGCGCCGACAGGATCGCGGCCAACGGTGACGTCGCCAACAAGATTGGGACCTACACGCTGGCGGTGCTGGCGCGGGCCCACGCGCTGCCGTTCATCGTGGCCGCGCCCATCTCGACCGTGGACCTGGCCTGCCCGGACGGCGCCGCGATCCCAATCGAGGAGCGGGCGGCCTCCGAGGTCACCCATGTTGGGGGCTGCCGAATCGCGCCGGAGGGCATCACGGTCCACAACCCGGCCTTTGACGTCACCCCGCACGATCTGGTCACCGCGATCGTCACCGAGGGAGGTGTGGCGGCTCCACCGTTCGATCGGAGCCTGGCCGCGCTTGCCGGTGCGGCAGCCGGGAGCGGATGATGCGGATGCGACCGGCCACGATTCGCCACCCGGTGCTCGCCACCCTGGCCGCGGGCTGGATCGCCATGGTGGCAGCGAGCATCACCTACCGGGACGCCCTCTGGTTCCGCTACTACGTCGTGGATCTCGTCTGGCTGCAGTACCTGTTCCTGGTGCTTGCCATCTTCGGTGGCGCCGTGCTGCTGCTCGGCGTGGCGACCCGCCGCCCGGCGGCGGGTCGTTGGTCCATTCCTCCGTCGGTGAGCATCATCATCCCCGCTAAGGACGAGGTCTGCGTCATCGAGGGTTCGGTGCGCTCTGCCTGTGCCCAGGCCTACGACGGCGAGATCGAGGTGATCGTCGTGGACGATCACTCGACCGACGGCACGCGCGAGTTGATCGAGAGCCTTCAGGCCGAGCTGCCGGTCAAGGTGGTGCAGACCGTGCCAGGGAGCATCGGAAAGGCCGCGGCGCTGCAGGTTGGGATTGCGCAGAGCCGGGGCACGCTCCTGGCGGTCTTTGACTCCGACGCGAGGCTGGGTACGGACGTGATCGCGCAGATGGTCCCGCACCTGGCCGACCCGCGCACCGGCGCCGTGCAGGGCCGCAGGCTGGTGCACAATCCCTTCCGCAACTGGCTGACGCGCGTGCAGGCCGACGAGTACCGCGTGTTCCAGACGCTGCTACAGCGGGCGCGGCAGGCCGTGGGCGCCTTCGTCTGCCTGGCCGGCAACGGCCTGATCGTGAAGCGCGAGGCCCTGGAGGACGTCGGCGGCTGGAACGAGGAGGCCCTGACCGAGGACATTGACCTGAGCGTGCGGCTGGCGCTGCGTGGGTGGGAGATCCGGTACTGCTACGAGGCAGAGGTGTGGGAGGAGGGGGTCGT
>DYHL01000159.1:0-1229 GCA_020724185.1 Candidatus Nitrosymbiomonas sp.
TCGCGGGAGGTCTTCCACGAACCAGATCCGCTTCGGCACCTTGTACCGGGCCAGGTGCGCCGAGCAGAAGGCGCGCACTCCCTCCTCGTCGAGTGAGGCGCCGCGCCGTACGGTAATCGCCGCTGCCACCACCTGTCCCCACTCGGGATCCGGAAGGCCAAACACGCCCGCGTCCTCCACGGCAGGGTGGCCGCGCAGAACTCCCTCCACCTCGGCCGGATAGACATTCTCACCGCCTGAGACAACTAGGTCATCCCTGCGATCCGCGACAAAGAGGTAACCATCGTCGTCCAGGTAGCCCATGTCGCCCGTCCGCAGCCAGCCGTCCCGCAGCACGCGCGCGGTCTCCTCGGGCCGGCCTGCGTAGCCGGCCATAACCGTGGGGCCGCGCACCAGGATCTCGCCGGTCTCACCGGCGCCTGCTCCGGCCGAGGTCTTCCCGTCCGTGCGCTCGATGCGTACCTCGACGGGAAATAGCGGCCGGCCGGCCGATCCTGGCCTGCGGGCGACCTCTTCCGGCGGCAGCGTCGCCACCTGAGAGGCCGCCTCGGTCAGTCCGTAGGTCGGCGCAACAGGCACGCCGCGCTCCAGACACAATTCGATGAGACCGGACGGCGCAGGCCCGCCGCCGAGCAGCACTGCCCTCAGGGATGCGGGGAACGGACGAGGGCCCTGCTCGTCCAGCATGCGCTGCAGCATGGTGCTGACAACCGAGACGATGGTCACCCCTCCGGCATCTATCTCGCGGTTGACCGCTCCGGGGTCGAAGGCCCTGTGCACAACTGCGGGTGTGCCGTAGATCACGCTGCGCCACAGGATCGCCAGGCCGCCCACGTGGTACAGCGGCAGCGGGGCGAGCCAGCAGTCGTCGGCGCGGAGCCCAAGATTGAGGGCCGAACCGACCGCGCTCCACCAGTGGTTGCCGAAGGTCAGCATGACGCCCTTGGGCAGCCCGGTCGTGGCCGAGGTATAGATGATCCCCTGCACGTCTGAGAGCGTGATGCGGTCGCGCAGCGGCGCGTCTGCCTCGGGCAGGACGGCCAGTTCCTCAACCGTGAGGGTCTGGGCGCCGCCCCTGGCGCACGCGGCCGCGGCCAGCCCGGCGTTTGCCTCGTCGCAGATTGCATGCGTCGCGCGCGCGTCCTGCAGGCACCAGGCCGCTTCCGCAACGGCCAGGCGCGTGTTGATCGGCACCATCACCGCGCCCAACCGCGCCAGCGCGTGCGTGA
>DYHL01000159.1:1239-6394 GCA_020724185.1 Candidatus Nitrosymbiomonas sp.
CCGCGAACTGGAGGCAGCCCCCAAGCACCAGGGCCACGCGCGCCCCAGCGGCAGCGCCCAGGCCCGCGAGTTGTCGGGCGGCGCGGGCGGCGAGGCGGTCGAGGTCTCCAAAGGTTAGCCGATCGCCACCGGAGGCCACTGCCAGCCGCCGGGGAAACGCGCGCGCCCGCGCCCCGAGCCAATCGGGGAGTGTCTCGACCAGGGGTGTCTCGGCAGGCGCCATCAATTGAGTCTCAGGAGAAGGCTCGCGGCCAGCAGCGCGCCGTAGACCAGGAGCAGCCGCGCGGTCCGCTTCAGCGCGCCCACGAGGGACGCCGCGTCGTCGTGGCGCAGCACGACGCGCACCAGCCCCACCATTGTGGGCAGCGTCAGCCAGGGCAGCCAGAACCACGACCCGAGCAGCCCTGCAAGGCGCATCGCCGCGGGCGCAGCGACGGCAACGGCCAGGCAGCAGACGTACTGCGCGCGCGTTGCGCGCGCACCCAACCTCACCGCGAGTGTCCGCTTCCCAGCCGCGCGATCGGTCTCAATGTCGCGCAGGTTGTTGAGCACCAGGATGGCAGCGGCCAGCAGCCCCACCGGCACCGAAGCGGCCAACGCCACTGCGCGGACGCTCCCGGTCTGCACATAGTCGCTGCCGACAACGGCCACCACGCCAAAGAAGAGAAACACAAACAGGTCTCCCAGCCCGCGGTAGCCCAGCCGCAAGGGGCTAGCAGTGTACGCCAGGGCAGCGGCGAAGGAAGCCAGTCCCACCATCAGCACCGGCCAGCCCCGCAGCGCCACCAGGTAGATGCCGGCCGCCGCGGCGATCCCAAGGCACAGGTAGGCGCCGGTGAGCACCTGCCGCGATGACAGAAGGCCTGCCTGGGTTACCCGCGCCGGCCCCAGACGATGTGGGGTGTCGGCCCCGTGCAAGAAGTCGAGCGCATCGTTGTGGAAGTTGGTGCCGATCTGGATGCAGAGGGCGGCTATCAACGCGGCAATCGCGGGCAGCGGCGCGAACATCCCGTCTCCGGCCGCGGCGGCGGTGCCGACCGCAACCGGCGCCACCGCCGCGGTCAGCGTGGGTACGCGCGCGGCGAGCACCCAGGCGCGCCAGCGTCTGCCCGCATCCGGCGCCTCTACCCCGGTCCTCATCGCACCCACACCGCCTGCTTACGGGTACCTTGGGAACTTCTTGAAGTTAGGCTTGCGCTTCTGTAGATAAGCATCCCGGCCTTCCTGTGCCTCCTCCGACATGTAGTACAGCAGCGTGGCGTCGCCGCCGAGCTGCTGCAGCCCGGCCAGGCCGTCGGTATCGGCGTTGAACGCGGCTTTCAGCAGGCGCAGGGCCAGCGGGCTCTTCTCGAGCAGCTCTTTGGCCCAGCGGACCGCCTCTTCCTCAAGTTGATGGAGAGGAACCACAGCGTTCACCAGGCCCATCGCCAGCGCTTCCTGGGCGCTGTACTGCCTGCAGAGGTACCAGATCTCGCGGGCCTTCTTGTGACCCACGATCCGCGCCAGGTAGGTCGAGCCGTATCCGGCATCGAAGCTGCCGACCTTTGGACCGGTCTGACCGAAAATCGCGTTGTCGGCCGCGATCGTCAGGTCACACACCGTGGCCAGGACGTTCCCGCCGCCGATGGCGTATCCGGCCACCACCGCGATCACCGGCTTGGGCAGGGTGCGGATCTGCCGCTGCAGATCAAGCACGTTCAGCCGGGGAATCTTGTCCCCACCGACGTAGCCCGCGTCGCCCCGCACACGCTGGTCGCCGCCGGAGCAGAACGCCTTGTCGCCGGCGCCGGTGAAGAGCACTACCCCGATGGCAGAGTTGTCCCGCGCATCCGCGAAGGCGTCCATCAACTCCTGGGTCGTCTCGGGCCGGAAAGCGTTGCGCACTTCGGGCCGGTTGATGGTGATCTTCGCGATCCCATCGGCGTGCTCGTAGATGATGTCGGTGTAGTCCCTGACCTTCGTCCATTTCACGGGCATCTGATCCTCACCCCAGCTCTCTGACTTGGCTAAGGAACTCCAACACATGCGCGCGAAAAGGCTCGGGCTGTTCCAGGTGCACGGCATGTCCCGCGTCCGGCACGACCTCCATCCTGGCCTGTGGGATCAGGGCGCGCATCTCTTGCCCCAGTGCGCAGTAGGCAGGATCAAGCCCGCCCACAATCAGCAGCGTGGGGACGCGAATCTGCTGAAGGTAGTCGTGCATGGGCGGCTGCACGCCCTGGCCCAGCCCGCGCAGACTGTTGGCCAGCCCAACAGGGCTGTTCCGCAGCCGCTGGGCGCGAAGGTCCTGCCGCACTGGCTCCGGCAGCGCGGCCTGGCTCGCGAACAGCGGCAGGCGCTCCCAGCGATCCACGAACGGCTCGATCCCATCTTGCTCGATCGCCGTCGCCAACGCGGCATCCGCCACGGCGCGCTCGCGGCGGGCGCCGGCATCGCGGATCCCAGGCGAGACGCTCTCCAGGATCAGCGCGGAGAGCCGTTCAGGGGCGAGGATCGCCAGTGCGATCGCGACGCGGCCGCCCATCGAGTAGCCCAACAGGCCTGCCCGCTGAATCCCCAGCGCGTCGAGCACGCTCAGGATATCCTCGGTGGCGTGGCCGATCCCATAGCGCTCCGGATCGTCCGGTGCGTCGGAGGAGCCATGGCCCAGGAGATCCACCGCCACGCTGGCGTGGCCCTGTGCGAAGACGGCGGCGTGCTCTGCCCAGCCCGCGGCGCTGCCGGTGAAACCGTGCAGCAACACTAACGGTGGGCCCTCCCCGACCTGCTCGACGTTGATGTGGACCCCGCTTACCGGAAGCCGGGGCATCAGGGAGTCCCTCCGGAGGCGGCAGGCGGCAGCTCGGTGCGCAGGGCGGCTTCGACCGCCTGCCAGACCTCGCGGTGCAGGAGCACGTTGCGATCCCGCGCCGTGCGCACCTCGACGATGGAAAGCCCCTCTGAGCAGATGCCTTCCCGCACGCGCGCCCTGAAGTCTTCCCAGGATTCGACGAGCGCATGGGATGCACCGTACAGCCCGGCGGCATGCCGGAAGTCGAGGCCGTGCGGCGTGCCGAAGCGCGCCTCGAAGTAGTCCGGGTACTCCACCTGCGGAAGGAACGAGAAGATCCCGCCGCCGTCGTTGTTGATCAGCACGATGGTGGCGTTCAGCCCGTACAGCTTCGCCGCGAGCAGCCCGTTGAGGTCGTGGTAGAAGGCCAGGTCCCCAAGCACCAGGACCACCGGACCGCCGGTCGCGCCTGCTGCTACCCCCAGCGCGCTCGAGACCAGCCCGTCAATACCGCTGGCGCCGCGGTTCCCCAGGAATCGGACCGCCCGCGGCGTTCCCGGAAAGAAGGTATCGAGGTCGCGCACCGGCATGCTGTTGCCCACGTAGAGCACTGCGCCCGAGGGCAGCATCTCGGACAGCTCGGCGAAGACCTTGCCCTCGAACGGTTCTGCCAGCGCGTCCAGATGTCGCCTGATGGCCAGCCGGGCACGCGCTCCCAGGCCCTGCCATAGGGCCAGCCACGCGCGCTGCGCCGGTGCCGCGGAATCCGGCCCGTGCTTGTCGGGCGTTCGATCTCCCAGCGCACCGAGGACGGCCCTGCACAGTGGTACCGGATCGGCGTCCACGAACTCCGCGGCCAGCCGCGCAGGATCGTTCCACTCGCCGCCCGCGTCCACCACGATCTGACGAACCGCGCCGTGCATCTCGAGATACCGCGTCAACGGCTTCGACGCGGGCACGGCTCCAAACCTCAGGACGACCATCGGGGCTAGCATTCTAGCTGCACCGGGGATCCTGAGCAGGGCATCGTAGCTGTCAATGACCGTGCCCCGGTCGTGCGGTCCGCAGCGCACCTGCGAGAGGGGATCTGCCAGCACTGGATAACCCAGCACCGCGGCCAGCCGGCAGGCGGCATCCGGCAGCAGCGGATCATCCGAGGGCCCGCAGACAATCAACCCCCGACGCTGCTGCGCCAGCTCCGAGGCAAGCGCAGAGGCAAGTCCTGGCTCAGGCGCCCTCTGCGCGGCGCGGGAAGCGGCATAGGGCCGTCCGCCATCGCGGCCCCCCCAGGCCGCACTGGCACGGGCCTCTTCCGGGGGAAGCTGGTCGGGTGCCAGCACCGGCACCAGCGGCTCTCTCAGCGGGAAGTTCAGGTGCACTGCGCCCGAGGGCACGCTCACAGCCAGCGCCACCGCGCGCGAGGCCACGCTGCGGGCGTAGCGCATCAACTCATCGGTGGCCTCTGGTATCGCCATATCCACGAACCACTTCGCGTGCGTCCCGTAGAGGCGCACCTGGTCAATCGTCTGCGGCGCCCCGCCATCGCGCAGTTCGTGCGGGCGATCTGCGGTGAGCACCACCAGCGGTACCCGACCATATCGCGCCTCGATGACGGCAGGCAGGAAGTTGGCCGCCGCGGTGCCGGAGGTCGAGAGCAGGGCCGCGGGGCGGCGCAGCCCCTTCGCCAGTCCCAGTGCGAAGAACCCGGCGGACCGTTCGTCAATCAGAGTCCACACCCTGATGCCAGGATGGCGCGCCGCGCACACTGCAATGGGTGTTGAGCGCGATCCCGGGCAGAGACAAAGGTCCGTCACGCCAGAGCGCACCAGTTCGTCTACCACCGCGCCGATGTAGGCGTAGGTCGCGTTCTCGGGGACGCTCATGCAATCCCCTCCCGTATTCCAAGAGCCGAGATCATAGGCCGCAGCTTCAGACGGGACTCGGCGTATTCCTGGTCGGGATCGGAATCCGCCACGATCCCGCACCCCGCGAAGAGCACCGCCTCGTCATCGTGCAGCAACGCCGAGCGGATGGCGACCGCGAACTCGCCTTCGCCTGCCCCGTCCACCCAGCCGACCGGCCCTGCGTACCATCCTCTGTCCAGGCCCTCGTACCTGCGTATCCAGTCAAGCGCCTCAGCGCGCGGAACCCCACCCACGGCCGGGGTAGGGTGCAGCCGTGCGACCAGGTCAAGCAACCTCAGCGGGGACCGGAGCCGCGCCCTAAGCGGGGTGCACAGATGTTGCACATTGGCCACCTTCAGTAGATGCGGGCCTTCATCTGCGGAAACCTCCGTGCATGTGCCGGCAAGATCCTCGCGCAACAAGTTCACCACGGCGGCGTGTTCGATCCGGTCCTTGGAGCTGACCAGCAGCATCTCTCCCA
>DYHL01000160.1 GCA_020724185.1 Candidatus Nitrosymbiomonas sp.
CGGCGTGATAGTCTACATCCGTCAGGAAGGCCGTGGCATCGGGCTGGGTAACAAGATCAAGGCCTACGCACTCCAGGACCAGGGGAAGGACACGGTGGAGGCCAACGAGCTGCTGGGATTCCCACCGGACCCACGCGACTACGGCGTCGGCGCGCAGATTCTGGCCGATCTAGGGTTGAAGCGCGTGCGGCTGCTGACCAACAACCCGCAGAAGCGCGCGGGCCTCGAAGGGTACGGCGTTCAGGTCGTTGAACGCGTGCCGCTGGAGATCCCGCCCAACACTGAGAACTACACCTACCTCAAGACCAAGCGCCACCGCCTCGGGCACCTCCTCAGCATAGAGTGAGGGAAGGGTGATGATCCAGATGGGAACCACCTTCCGCGGTGGCGTTGACGCCGCCGGGTTGGCCTTCGCGATCGTGGTCAGCCGGTACAACGAGCCGATCACCCAGCGCCTGCTCGACGGGGCACTGGGGGTTCTGACGACACAGGGGGCGGCGCGCGTTGACGTGGCCTGGGTGCCCGGCGCGCTGGAGATTCCCCTGGTCGCCCGGCGCATGGCCGAGGCGCGGGGCGAGGACGGCGCGGGGCCGTGTGGCGCGCGCCGGTACGACGCCGTCATCTGCCTGGGATGCGTCATCAAGGGAGAAACGCTTCACTTCGACCTGGTGGCCCAGCAGGCAGCGGCAGGGATCGCCAGGGTCTCGCTGGAGACCGGCGTTCCGATTATCAACGAGGTGCTGGCGACCTTCGATTCAGAGCAGGCCGCGGCGCGCGCCGGAGGCAGGGTCAACCGCGGCGCCGATGCCGCCCACGCGGCGATCCAGATGGCGACCCTGATGCGGGCGCTGGAGGCATCCGAGCGATGACCGTTACGGTGTTTGCGACCGCGGACGTGCGCCCCGACGGCGGAGCGGCGTCGCGGGGAGAAGCCCTGGCCGTTGCCGGTGGCCGCGTGCTGGCCGTTGGTGGTGCCGCCGACCTTGCCGCTGCCTTCCCCCGCGCGCGCCGCGTGGACCTACTGGGGCTGACGGTCTTTCCCGGGCTCATTGATGCACACATCCACCTCATCGGCTACGGCTTCAGCCTGCTCGAGGTAGAACTGCGCGAAGCCGGATCGCTCGCGGAAGCCGCCCGGCTCGTGTCAGCCGCATCCGCAGGCCTGCCAGCGGACGCCTGGGTGTTGGGGCGGGGTTGGGACAAGAACGCGTGGCCCGAGGACCGCTTTCCCACGCGATACGATCTCGATCCGACCACGGGCGGCCGGCCGGCGCTGATGGCGAGCAAGGACGGCCACCTGCTCTGGGTCAACTCTGCGGCACTGCGAGAGGCCGGGATCACGCGCGACACCCCTGATCCACCCGGAGGCGTGGTTGGTCGTGATGCTGCTGGCGAGCCCGATGGCATTCTCAAGGAAGAAGCCGCCGCGCTCGTACGGAGGGTCGTGCCGCCTCCAACCCCCGCGATGCGGGAGCGCGCCGCGCTGGAGGCAATCGCTGGCCTTCATCGCCTGGGGCTCACCGGCGTTCACACCTTCACGGGCACGACGACCGAGGGCCCCGAGGGCTTCGTGGCACTACAACGCCTGCACGCCCGCGGCGAGTTGAGTATGCGGGTCGTGACAACCCTGCCCGACCGGCACCTGGAGGCCGCAGCGGCCGCCGGGATGCGCACGGGCCTGGGCGACGAGATGCTGCGCGTTGGGCCGGTCAAGATCTTCGCCGATGGCGCTCTTGGATCGCAGACCGCGAGCATGCTTGCGCCTTATGACGGACAGCCGGGCAACCTGGGCGTGCAGGTGCGGTCGCCCGCGGAGCTAGACCGGCTCGTGGCTCAGGCGAACGAAGTCGGGCTGTGGACCGCGATTCACGCCATCGGTGACCGCGCCAACCGGGACGTCCTCGATGTCTTCGAGCGCCACCAGGTCGCCTCGCAGCGGCTGGGAGCGCGCCACCGCATAGAGCACGTGCAGCTCCTGCACCCCGAGGACCTGCCTCGGATCGCCCGGCTCGGCGTGGTGGCCTCGATGCAGCCGATCCACGCTACCGAAGATCGCGCGATCGCCGAGCGCTACTGGGGCCCGCGCGCACGGTGGGCCTATGCCTGGCGCTCGATCGCATCCAGCGGCGCCACGCTCGCTTTTGGTTCGGACGCGCCTGTGGAGACGCCGGATCCGTGGCGAGGTATGTACGCGGCGGTCACCCGGCGCCGCGAGCGCGGGCAGGACGGCCGCGCATGGTATCCACAGGAGTGCATCTCGCTAGAGGAGGCCTTCCGGGCCTACACCTCAGGCGCCGCGTACGCCGGCGGGACCGAGGGGTGGCAGGGGACGCTCTCCCCTGGGAGCGTGGCCGACTTCATCGTGCTCGACCGCGATCCGTACGCGGGCCCGCCCGAGGATCTTCTTCAAGTTAGGGTGCTGGCGACCGTGGTAGGCGGGCGCCCGAGGTACGCGGCCGGCGCACTTGGTGGGATAGTGGAGTAGCGGGCATACACAAGGTAGGCGGCAGCGTTTCACCTAGTGCAGGCATAGAGTGCCAGCGTTGCGCGCCAGCACGGCGCGCCTAAAGGGGTGAGCAGGGTGGCATATCCAAAGTACGAGCCCAAGAAGTTTCGTTCGTTTGACGTCGAGTTGGACGGCATCTCGAAGAAGACCATGGAGGAGCACTACAAGCTCTACCAGGGGTACGTGAACAAGGCCAACGAGATCCACGAGAAGCTCACGGCCCTGGACAAGGATCCGGCTAAGGCCAATCCAACATTCTCAGAGATCCGCGAGCTCAAGGTCGAGCTCACACGGGCGGTCGGCGGCGTGAAGAACCACGAGATCTACTTCTCTCACCTGGGCGGCAAGGGAAGCAAGCCGTCGGGCAAGCTGCTGGACCTGATCGAGCGGGACTTCGGCAGTATCGAAGAGTGGCAGCGCGACCTGAAGGCCACGGCGATCGCGGCCCGCGGTTGGGCCTGGACCGCGTTTGACTGGGACACAAAGAAGCTCTTCAACTACATCGGGGACGAGCAGAATACCTTCCCGGTCTGGAACGCGACGGTGCTCGTTGCCCTGGACGTGTTCGAGCACGCGTACTGGTTGGACTACCAGACGGGGAAGGCGGCCTACATAGACACGTTCTTCCGCAACCTGGACTGGACGGCCGTCGTGGATCAGGCGAAGGCGGTGCTGGACAAGGTCCAGTAAACCGAAGGCGCCCTTCCGGCCGTCACAAGGTTGGCACAGAGGGGGCGGGCGTGGACGCTGAGGACCGGCAACTGCTCCGGGCTTTCGCGCGCGGGGAGGAGAGCGCCTTCACGGCGCTCGTGATCAAGTACCGGGAGAGCGTCTACCGCGTGGCGCGCCGCATGCTTGGCAGCCACGAGGACGCCGCGGACGTGGCCCAGGAAGTGTTCATCCGCGCGCACCAGGCGCTGCCGCGGTTCGACGGCCGGTCGCAGCTTTACACCTGGCTGTATCGCATTACGGTTAATCTCTGTCTGGATCTTCGCGGCCGGTCCTCCAGGCTGCCCCTGCTTGACGATGAGGACGGCACACGCGATCGCAGCGGTATCCCGGCTGCGGAGGACGAGGCCGAGGGCCGGGAGGTCGGGCGGCTGGTGGCGCTCGCGGTGGCTCAACTGCCGCCGCGCCAGCGGGCGATGACCGTCCTGCGGCTCTACCAGGATCTGCCCTACCAGGAGATCGCCCGCACCATGGGCTGCTCAGAAGGCACGGTGAAGGCAACGATGTTCGCGGCGCTGCGCAAGCTGCGTCGCGCGCTGGTCGAGGAGGGCGTCCGCGCCCCATGAAGGACCGCTGCGCTGAGGTGCTGGAGCGCCTGGTCGAGGGGGTGACCGGGACGGTTCCGCCGGATGAACGCGCCGCCGTCGCCGGCCATCTGGCATCGTGCACCCGCTGCCGCGACGAGGCGGCCTCGCTGGAAGCCCTTGCCGCGCGCCTGCGTGCAGGGGGCAGGTTTGTGGCGCCGCCCGGGTTCTGGGAGGAGTTCATGTGGCGGCTTGCCGACCGTATCGAGGAGGAGAGGGTGCCGGTGGGCGCCCGCCTCCGCCGGTGGCTGGCCTCCCCGCGCCACGCGTTGGGCACGGCAGTGGTTACCGCGGTCACGGTGCTGGCGGTCTTCACGGCGGTCCGGACCATCTCGCCCCCGCCCCCGTTACCTGACCCGGTCGTGATCCGCGCTCGCTCGCTCGTGACCGCTGCGATGACGTCCAGCCTTCCCTCGCTGGGCGAGATGCTCGATATCTGGCGCGCCGGGCTGGTTCACGAAACCGACGCGGTCGTGGATCGAGGGGCGAGGTAAGGAGAATGGCCGCCGCTCGCCGCCTTGCGCCTGCGCTCCTGGTGGTCGTTCTGGCACTCGCCCTGCCCGCGGTGGGGCAGGAGCCGCAGCCGACGCCACGGGGCGAGCGGATCATCGAGGCGATCTTCATCTGGCGCCTGGTGGACGAGCTCGACCTCGCAGAGGGGCAGATCATCCGAATACTGCCCCGGCTGAAGGCGCTCAAGACCATCCGGATCGAGATGGGCCGGCGGGTGCCGGTGCTGCGGCGGGAAATCCGCCAGCTTGTCGCGCAGCAGCCCCGTGACGAGGAAGCGATCCGGGTCAAGGTCGCCGAGCTCAACCTGCTGCGTGCCGAGATGGAGTCGGGCAGGCGGCGTCAGCTTCAGATGATCGCCGCGGTGCTCACCCCAGAACAGCAGGCCAAGTTCGCGCTGATTCAGGAGACCTTCGAGATGGATACCCTTCGGCTGCTGGAGGAGATGCGCCGCATCGTCGAAGAGCAGTCGCCCCCCAGGCGCTGACCCCCACTCGGCGCTGATCCCACGCACTGCCTGGACCGCCGGACGGGGCTGACCAGACCCGCCTCGAGCCACTCCCTATGCGTCACCTCCTTGAGTAAGCTTCGCGCCGTCGCAGTGCGAGCGATCGGTGTTCGCCGAGGGGTTTGATGGCCCTGTCGGTAGTCGTCTCGTCGGTGCGAGTGCGCCCTCCGCTGAGGGCGAGCCGCCCAATCACTCAGGCGGTCCGACGACCAGTAGATCAGCCGGGCTCACTCCGCACAGCACTCCGACGCAAGATCGGTGAGTAGTCGCACTCCTCCTTCCAGGCTTGATAAACGATCTCCGCAAGCCGGCGCGCAAGGGCCCGGGCTGCCGCGCCGCCTGGGTAGCGGCCCGGACGCGGGGTACCGGCCCGATGTAGCTGGCCACGTGCTTGGCGCTGGGGAGGCGGTGGATCTCGCCCAGTTCGAGCACCACAAGGATCGCCACGAATGGGCCGATGCCGGGGATGGTCATCAACCGGCGGACCCGAGGATCGTCCCCCCACCGGCCGATCATCTCAACGTCGAGACGACGGATCTGCTCATCCAACAGGCGCAGCAGCGCCCGGCAGTCTTCCCGGATCGTGCTGGGGACTGGGCCCAGGGGGAGCGCCGCCAGTTCCCTCTGGCCCTGCACGCTCAGCCAGGTCCGGCTCGTGGCGGATGAGTTCGCGCGCCTCCCGCAGGTCGGCCGGGGGAATCCACACCGCGGGCAGGAGATCGCCTCGCAAAAGCAGCGCTAGGCGCTCCGCATCCACGCGATCATTCTTCAGGCGGGCGGAGGCGATCGCCTTCGTCTGCTTCGGGTGCGAGAGTACCGGCTGGTGCCCGAGCCGTTCCAGCAGGTCCACCAACCACCACCGGGTGCCTGAGGCCTCGATGGCCACGCGCGCCGGCGAGGCCGGCGTTGTGAAGAACTGCTCCATACGCGCCGGATCGTTCTCGAGGCGATGCTGCGTCATCGCCCCGTCCCGGGCCAGCACCGCGATCTGTGGGACCCGCTTGTGCAAGTCCACACCCACGTGTAGCATCGTGCCGGCCTCCCTCCTCAGTGGATTCGGGTTGGTCACCCTGAGGACCCAGCGTACCCCACGCTGGGCCGGAGGCCAATGTCCTTATGACATCACGCATATGCTGAAGCGCGGCCCTGCGGCTGTCCGCAGCCCGGCCGACCGCTTGGGCAGACCCCAGGAGGTGGGGACACCTGCCGAGGGGCGGTGACCGGGGAGGGCCTCTCGTGGACTCCGGAGGCACCCCGGGCACCCGACAATGGTGGCCGAGGTCAGGCAGGGCTCAAGGGTGGGTCGTCGGCAAACGACCAACAGGCGACGGATTAGGCAGGTCTGTCTATCAAATCGGGCGGCGGGATGGCGCGGTGTGCGCATTAGAGGAAGCAGGAAGAAGTGAAGGGATCGCGAACCTCGCCCCCGACTGATGATAGGCAGCGACGGCTGCCGT
>DYHL01000161.1 GCA_020724185.1 Candidatus Nitrosymbiomonas sp.
GCGAGAAGCGAGGGAAGATGCAGGTACTGCTCACCAACGACGACGGCATCCACTCGCCGGGGCTGCATGCCCTGGCCGAGGTCTTCGCGGCGCGTCACGAGACGGTGGTTGTGGCCCCGGAGCACGAGCGCAGCGCCACCGGGCATGCGGTCACGCTGCACAAGCCGCTGCGCGCCCGGCGCTCAGGCGCCTATCCGGCAGGGGTGACCGCCTGGGCGACCAACGGCACTCCTGCGGACTGCGTCATCCTCGGCGTGCTCGACCTCCTGGGCCGGCGGCCGGACGTGGTGATCTCGGGCATCAACGTCGGCCCGAACCTGGGCCGTGACCTTACCTATTCCGGCACCGTCTCTGGAGCAATGGAAGGTGCGATCATGGGAATTCCCAGCGTGGCAGTCTCCGTGGCGGCCTTCGTGGAGGTCAGGTTCGGGGTGGCCGCCGAGTTTGCCGAACGGCTGTCCCGGCTGGTCGTCGAACGCGCGCTGCCCGCGGACGCGCTGATCAATGTGAACGTGCCGAACCTCCCACCGGAACGGCTGAGCGGGGTGATGGTTACCCGTCAGGGCTCGCGCCGCTACCTCTCACAACTGGAGAAGCGCACGGATCCGCGGGGGACACCGTACTACTGGCTGGCAGGGGAGCCCGGGCCGCTGGGCGACGAGGAAGGGACGGACAGTTGGGCGGTGAGTGCCGGATACATCTCGGTGACGCCGATTCACCTCAACATGACCAGCGAGCGCCTGCTGCGCGAGCTCTCGACCTGGGATCTGGTCGTGTCCTGAACGGCGGGCAGGATTGGTGCTACGTGGCGTAGAAGTTACACTGGAAGGAAGCGTCGGAGCAGCGGACCCACCTTTTCGTCGGAGCAGCGATGATCAACCTTAGCGGCGTCGGAAAGCGATACCCCACCGGCGTGGTCGCTCTCCAAGATGTCTCACTGCGGATAGAGCGCGGTGAGTTTGTCTTTCTGGTGGGTCCCACGGGCAGCGGGAAGTCCACCGTTCTCAAGCTCATCCAGCGGATCGAGCGTCCCACCGCCGGCCGGGTGGAGGTGGACGGGCTAGACCTCTGCTCGCTGCCCGACTCCCAGGTGCCTTTGCTGCGACGCGGGTTGGGCGTTGTCTTTCAGGAGTTCAAGCTGCTGTCCGACCGTTCCGTGGCCGACAACGTGGCGTTCGCGCTGCGGGTGACCGAAACTGACCCGGTGGAGGTCGCGCCGCGCGTCCAGTGGGCGCTGGAGACGGTTGGCATGGTTCACCGCGCGGATGACCTGCCGGCCAGGCTCTCCGGTGGAGAACAGCAGCGCGTCTGTCTGGCGCGCGCGATCGTAGCGCGGCCGCGAATAGTGCTGGCGGACGAGCCCACCGGCAACCTGGATCCCGAGGCGGCCTGGGAGATCATGCAGCTCCTTAGCGCCGTCAATCTACGGGGGACGACCGTGGTGATGACCACCCACAACAACACGCTCGTGGACGTGCTGCGCCGGCGCGTGGTCGAGTTGCACGCCGGTCGCGTCATGCGCGATGAGTCTAGAGGGCTCTATCAAACAGCCCGCTGACGCGGCGGACGCCCGGCGCGTACTCCTGGCGCGCGGGTGGCCCTGGGTGCGTGGGCAGGCCCTACGCGATGCGATCGGCGGTCTGCGCCGCAACGGTCTGATGGCCGCGGCGGCGACCACCACCATTGCCATCGCGCTCATGGTGGCTGGCGGCGGGGTCCTGGCCTCTGTCAATCTGGCGCACCTGGCCTCCGTCCTTGAGTCACAGGTCGAGATCGTGGGGTTCATCCAGAGGGATCTCACTCCCCAACAACAGCACCGCGTCCTGGCCGCTGCCAGGGACCTGCCAGGGGTTCGCTCTGCCGAGCTGGTAGGGCGCGCCGAAGCCCTACGGCGGTTGCAGAAAACCTACGGATCGCTTGCTTCGGTCGGCTCTCACCTCAAGACGAACCCGTTGCCGGATTCGATCGAGGTTCGCGCCAGCGGCCCAGGGCAGGTACGCGCGGTCGCTGCTGCGCTGGAGCGGATTGCGGGCGTACAGGATGTGCTGTACGGGACGCCCGTGGTGGACCGGCTGGTAGCGCTGACGCGCGCCGTCCGGATCACGGGTGCTGTCGTGGCCGGGGCGCTGTTCGCCGCCGCGCTGCTGATTGTCCTAAACACGATCCGGCTGACGATCGCGGCCCGGCGTCAGGAGATCGAGATCATGACGCTGGTGGGCGCCACGCCAGGATTCATCCGGGGTCCATTCGTTCTGGAAGGCGTGCTGCAGGGAGCCGCCGCGGCCCTGGCAGCAACCGCGGTTCTGGTGGCGGCCTACGTCTACCTGGCCGTCCAGATCGCGGGCTCACTGCCGTTCCTGCCAGTTCTAGAGTCCAGCGCGGCGCTGCCAGGGGCCTTGGCCGTGGTCTGGCTCCTGGGCATCGCCGTCGGGATTGCGGGAAGCGAGATCGGAATACGGAGGTACCTCCGGCCATGAACGGGGTTGCCGGTGCCCGTTTGGTGGCAGTGGCGCTGCTGCTGGCGGCCGCCGTTTCCGCCGGGATGCATGAGGCGATCGCCGCCGCGCCCGCGCCGCTGTCGTCCAGGCAGGAGGAGCTGTCGCGCCTGCAGCGGCAGCTCGAGACCGAGCGCCAGCGGCTGCGGCAGGTAAAGCATCGCGAGCGACGGATGGCCGATGAGGTTGAAAGGCTGGACCGCCAGCGTGAAGCGACCGAGGAGCAACTGCGGCGCCTGAACATCCAGATGCGTCGCGTGCGATTCCGCACCCAGGCCGCTGCTGTCGCGCTGGTCCGAGCCGAGGCGGCGCTGGCACAGCGGCGGGATCTGCTGGCCGACCGGCTGGTGGACCTGCACCGGTCTGGGCGTGCCGGCTACCTGGACGTGGTGCTGCGGGCCACCTCATTTCCGGAGTTCGTCGCGCGCTCGCGGCTGGTGGGTGCGGTCATGCGGGAGGATGCCCGGCTGATCAGCGCCTATTCGCGAGACCGCGACCGGACCGCGGCGCTGCGGGAGGAGTTGATCGCGCAGCAGGCGCAGTTGCAGGAGGTCGCGCGCCAGACCCGAGAGCGTGAGCTGCAACTGTCAGAACAGGTGACCGCGAGGCGGCGGATTCTAGAGGCCATCGTCCGCGAACGGGCTGCCGCGGAACAGGCCGTCCGCGAGACAGAGGAGGATTCGGCCGCGGTGGAGGCGCTGATCCAGCGCCTCCAGGGCGGTGCCGCGCTCACCGGGCAGCGTACCATGGCAGCCCTCATTCGGCCTCTGAGGGGGCCTGTTACTTCTCGCTTTGGCTTCCGCCGTCACCCCCTGTTTCGGCGCCACCACTTCCACACGGGCGTGGACATATCGGCGCCAAGGGGCACCCCGGTGCCGGCGGCGCACGACGGGAAGGTGCTCTTTGCCGGTTGGTACGGGGGGTATGGCAAGCTGGTCATCGTGGACCACGGCGATGGCGTGAGCACGCTCTACGGCCATCTGTCCAAGATCAGCGTGACGACCGATCAGTCCGTTTCCCGCAGGCAGGTTATCGGGTACGTGGGGAGCACCGGCTACAGCACCGGTCCGCACCTACACTACGAGATCCGTCGGAACGGCCGGCCCGTCAATCCCGACTGAAGAATCCGTGCTTGTTGCCGTCCCCTGGCCAGGGTAAGCTACAGCCGGCAGCGGGTAACTCCCCGCGGAAAGGCGGTGGACTTCAGTGACTAAGGTTAGGTTGATTGGCGCGCTCCTTGTGGTGGTCCTGGCCGCCGGCATGTTCCTGGCCGGTTATGGGATAGGACAGCGCGCGGTGGTGGCGCGGTCGGCCGACGACCAGGGGATTGCCCTGCTGCGTGAGCTGCTCGCGCAGGTTCGACGCGAGTACCTGAACCCCGTGCCCGAGGCCTCCCGGCTGTTTGACGGCGCGGCCAGAGGCCTGCTCGATGCGCTGGGAGATCCCTACACGCGCTACATGGACGCACGGGTATTCAAGGAGTTCTCGCAGGACGCAGCGGGGTTCTTCTTTGGGGTGGGGATCTTCATTGACATCCGGGACCGCCACCTGATTGTCGTTCAGCCGATCGAGGGCACGCCTGCCCACAGGGCCGGTCTCCGGTCCGGAGACCGCATCCTGTACATCAACAAGGTGCCCACGGAAGGGATGGCGCTGCAGGAAGCGGTGACCCGGATCCGCGGGCCGGCCGGGACCAAGGTGACGCTGAGGATTGGCCGGGCAGGCCAGATCAACGAGGTTGAGATCACGCGGGCCCGCGTGCAGATCGTCAGCGTGCAGGGACCCGGAACCCTTGACCCGGCGGTGCAGAAGGAACTCGCGGGCGCCCGCCTGGGCTACGTGCGCGTGCTCACCTTCAACGAGCAAACGCCCAAGGATGTCGCCTCCGCGCTCGATAAGCTCAGCAGGGAGGGAGCCCGTGGGTTGATCCTCGACCTGCGGAACAACGGCGGCGGGCTGCTGGGTGCGGCCACGCAGGTCGCAGACCGGTTCGTGGCCGACGGCCAGCCCGTCGTACACGTCGTTGACCGGGAAGGCCGCCGGAAGACGGACCGGGCAGGTTCCGGCGCCAAGTTGACGCTGCCCGTCGTAGTGTTGGTCAACGAGTTCACGGCCAGCGCGTCCGAGATTCTGGCTGGGGCGCTGCGCGATTCCGCCCGTGCTACCCTGGTGGGCCAGCGAACGTTCGGCAAGGGCGTGATTCAGACCCTGTTTTCCCTCACCGGCGGTGGAGCAGCGGCCGTCACAACCGCCAAGTACCTCACCCCGGCCGGTCAAGACATCCACGGCAAGGGGATTCAGCCCGACGTGACCGCGGGGGATCGCCTCGAGGGTAAGGCAGAAGCCGAGGTGGATCGGGTCCAGGCAGCACAACTGAGGCGAGGAGTTGACGTGCTGAAACAGCGCGTGGCACAGCAACGCTAGATGGCGCCATCCGAGCAGCGGCGCGCGCGGCGACGGTCCGGGGGCGGTTTGCAGAAGGCCGCTTTGGCCGCGGCCATCCTGTTGCTGGGGATCGCGGCAGGATGGTGGTTGGCCTCTGAGCGGCGGCCGGCCCCGCCCGGTGAGACCTCGGCCCCTCGCGCGGTTCGGACCCCGCCCTCCGTCCCTCCGACCCGACCCGGCCGGCTTCCGACGCCTGCGCCGACCCACCCGGCTGCCCCATCTGCCAGGGTGGCGATTGTCTTCGATGATGCAGGCGGGGCTCTGGCCGACGTGGAAGAGGTAATTGCCATTGGGCGGCCGGTCACCGTGGCCGTGCTTCCTGGACTGAGGCACTCTGCCGAGGTCGCCCAAAGGGCCCAGAGCGCGGGGCTGGAGGTGATCCTGCATCTTCCGCTGGAACCCATGGACGGCGCCAAGGCGCTGGGGCCGGGGGGCGTGACGGTTGCGATGGGCGAGGTTGAAATCCATGCGACGGTGCGTGCCGGACTCGCGTCCGTCCCAGGCGCCGCCGGTGTGAGCAACCACATGGGATCGCGCGCAACGGCCGACCGGCGCGTCATGCGCGCGGTCATGGAGGTGGCTAGGGAGCGCGATCTCTTCTTCCTGGACAGCAAGACCACCCCCCACTCGGTGGTTGGACCTGTCGCGGCAGAGGTCGGTATCCGGAGCGCGGCCCGCACCGTGTTCCTGGACAACGAGAACGATCCCGTGGCAATACGCCGTGAGATCCGGCGTCTGATCGAGACTGCCCTCCGCCACGGTGAGGCGGTAGCCGTCGCACACGCTCAGCGCCTGACCCCGCGCGTGGTTGCGGAGATGCTGCTCGAGTTCGACCGCGCAGGCATTGTGCTTGTGCCTGTCTCGGCTCTCACCCGTTGAGGTCGGGACGGGCTGCCATGCCCGTCCCCTGGCGCACAGAGAAGAGGAGGAGGCACATGAACACGCAGGGCACGGTGGCGCTGCCGAAGGAAGATCCCTGGGTTGCGGTGCTCCAGCAGTTCAACCGCGCCGCCGATCACCTGCCGTTGAAGAGGGGAGTCCGCGAGTTCCTGGCGTTTCCCAAGAGGGAACTGGCCGTGAACTTCCCTGTGAAGATGGACGACGGGTCGGTCCGCATCTTCACCGGCTACCGCGTGCACCACAGCACGGTGCTCGGCCCCAGCAAGGGCGGCATCCGCTACCACGCAGATGTCACGCTGAGCCAGGTGAGGGCGCTGGCGATGCTCATGTCCTGGAAGTGCGCTGTGGTCGGGCTGCCCTTTGGGGGAGCCAAGGGCGGCGTGGTGGTTGATCCCAAGGGACTGTCTGCGGTGGAGCTGGAGCACCTGACGCGGCGGTACG
>DYHL01000162.1:0-1205 GCA_020724185.1 Candidatus Nitrosymbiomonas sp.
CCGGCGCTGAACGGCGGGGCGATCACGGCGCTGCTGACCGAGTTCATGTGCACCCACGGCCTGGAGGACGTGTGGGGACAGTTCCCCAAGCGTTCCTCCGAGCTCGACTGCGGAGTCGTCGTCGACTGGCTGGGCCGCGTCCGCTGCAACTACTTCCTCGACCGCGGTGAGCCGGCGGCCGCGCTCAGGCTCATCCCCTCGGAGATCCCGACCCTGGAGGAGCTGCGCCTGCCGCCCGTCGTGCGCCGGCTGCTCGACCGGCCGAAGGGGCTGCTGCTGGTCACCGGCGCCACCGGCAGCGGGAAAACAACGACGCAGGCCGCGATCACAGACGCCATCAACGCGCGCCACCGGCGCCGGATCATCACGATCGAGTCTCCGATCGAATACTCCCTGGGCCACCGGCAGTCGCTGGTCAGCCAGCGGGAAGTCGGCCGGGACACCCGCTCGTTTGCCGACGCCCTGCGCGCGGCCCTTCGCGAAGACCCCGACGTCATCCTCGTCGGCGAGATGCGCGAGCTCGAAACCATCGCCACAGCGCTGACCGCCGCAGAGACCGGCCACCTCGTGCTGGCCACGCTGCACACCAACGATGCACCGACGACCTGCGACCGCATCATCGACGCCTTCCCGCCGGTGCAGCAGCAGGTGCGGAGCCAGCTCGCCGACGTGCTGCTCGCGGTCATCGCGCAGCAACTTATCCCGGCCAGGAGCGTTCCTGACGGGCGTCCTGAGCTGCGTGGCCGCGCCGTCGCCTGCGAAGTGCTGCTTGGCCCGATGGCCGATGTCCACGCGGTGCGCGCAGCCATCCGTGAGGGCAAGACGAGCGGTCTCTACAACATCATGGAAACCGGCTACGAGCGAGGGATGCAGACGATGGAAGCCGCGCTCGCCTCGCTGGTCCGCGACGGCTTCATCACCGAAGACGCCGCCCTCTGCGCGGCCATGCGCCAGGACACTCTGCGATCAATGCTCGGCGCGGGTGATCGGTTCGGACGCGATTCTCGCGCCGGATAACTCCGGTCTGTCCGCAGGAGGACCCAGACATGGGCGTCACGGAACGCACGCTCGATCTCGCCGACCCGGCAGCGCGGCTGCTGCTTGTCTCAGAAGTCGCCGCCGCGCTGCGCGTGGCGCCCGACCGCGTGTACGAGCTGATCCGCGCCCGCGTCCTGCCCGTCGTGCACATCGGCCGACAGGTGCGC
>DYHL01000162.1:1215-6175 GCA_020724185.1 Candidatus Nitrosymbiomonas sp.
AACAGCACCTGCGGGCGTGGCTCGACGCCGGTGGCGGCGCTTCGAGCCGCGCTACACCTGGCACGCGGCGCTGGCAGAGGTGCTCGTCACCGCGGAGGCAGACGTCATAGACCCCACGGCTCTCCAGGCTTCCCGGCCCTATGCTGCGGCCGCCCCGCGGGCCGAACTGGAAGCGCTGCTGACCGGCGTGGCCCGCGCGCGCGGTGAGCCGCCCGGCGACCTGCTCGAGCGCGTCAGCAGGTTTGTGGGGAAGCACGGCGCGGTTCCCGACAAACGCGCGGTGGCGGGGCTCTCGGACAAGCAGGTCCCCGTAGTCCGAGATCGGCTGCAGCGGTTGCAGGAGGAGGCTGGAGCCGGTGCCGCGCGAGCCGGCTGGAGCGCTGGTGATGACTCCGTTGCCCCCAGGCCCGCTGCCGGCATTGTTCGCCAGGTTCGTCAAGGAGTTCGTCGAGGGCTCACCCGGGAGGAAGCGGGGGCGCGCTGATGGCCAGAATGCAAGACACACACAACATTTTGCACGGGCCGTCGCTCGTCAAGCGCCTCCTCGGGGACCGGCATCCCACCCGGCCGCGGAGCCTGGGGGATCACATCGACGACGGCCAGAACACCAGTGAACAGGCGCTGAGAATCCTGGCGGGAGCGATCGCCGCGGACATCTGGGAACAGTTCGTCCAGACCTCCGAGGGTGACCAGCAGGAGACTGTACCTGGTCGAGAGAACCTCTCAACCCGAGCGTCTCGGTGTCCCACGGGCGCACGGTGACCTGACCAGACATGAAAGCCGCCATCTACCTCCGCTACTCGAGCGAACACCAGCGTGAAACCTCCCTTGAAGACCAGGAACGCCTCTGCCGGCAGGAAGCCGACCGGCAGGGGTTTGACGTAGTTGCGGTCTGGAAGGACGCTGCCCTCAGCGGGCAACTGTCCGAACACCACCGGCCCGGATTCAAGGCAATGCTGGCGGCAGCGCAAGCGAGGGCGTTCGACGTGCTCATCGCCGACGACGCGTCGCGTCTGTCGCGAGACACGTCCGATGCCCTGCGGATCTTCCAGCGCCTTTCCTTCTGGGGCGTGGGGTTGATCGCCCGCACGGACGGCGTGAACACCGTCACCAACCCGAAGAGCAGCCGCCTGCTCTTCGGTGTAAAGTCCAGCTTCAACGAAGAATTCCTCCGCGATCTCGGCGAGAAGACGTGGCGCGGATTGGAAGGGCAGGTTCGCAAGGGGCTCAGCCCCGGTGGGTTGCCCTACGGGTACCGGAGTCAGCCCCTCGTCGATGAACGAGGGCGGATCAGCGGCTACCGCCGCGTCATTCACGAACCTGAGGCCGAGGTCGTGCGCCGCATCTTCCGGCTCTACGTGGGCGACGAGGGCGGCCATCCGCACTCATCCCGAGAGATCGCCTTGCTTCTGAACGAGGAGGGCATCGCCCCGCCGGGAGCGCGGTGGCAGAACCGCACGGTCCGGCAGGCGAAGACCTGGAGCTACACTGCGATCATCGGGCACCGCCGACTGAAGAAGGGCATCCTGAACAATACCCTCTACGTCGGCAGGCAGGTGTGGAATCGGAGCCGCTGGCTCCGCGACCCCGACACGAAAGGGTACACCTACCGCGTCCGACCCACCGGGGAGTGGGTGGAGTCCGACGTACCTGAATTGCGCATCGTGGACCAGGACCTGTGGGATCGCGCGCATGTGCGGCTCGCGCTCCATGACGTGGCCCACGCCAACGGCCGCCAGAACGTCGGGAAGTACCTGTTGAGTGGCTTCATCCGGTGCGCCGAGTGTGGCGGGAGCTACATCAAAACGAATCACTCCTACCGGTGCGGCCAGCACCGCAACCGGGGGAATCGTGCCTGCACGAACAACCTGGGCGTGACCACGGCCAAGCTGGAGTGCATCGTCCTGCAAGCGCTCCGCGAACACCTCTACAGTCCCGCCAATCTCAAGGTCCTCGTCGCGCACGTGCGCGACGAGCTGATAGCCCGCGCGAAGCAGGAGGCGCGGCCAGTCCCATCCGACGAGGTGCGCGCAACGCAGCTGCGCGAAGTCGAGCGCGAGATCAACCATATCAGGGCCGCCGTGCGCATGGGGAAGGCGACGGAGACCCTGCTGGACATGCTGGAAGACGCGGAGCGCCGCCGGAAGGCCCTGCAGGGCGCTCAGGACGCCCCGGGGCGGACCGTGGACGTGCGGGCGAGGCTGGAGCGCGTACTGGCGGAGCTGCCGGAGCGGGTGCAGGCGTACCTGGAAGACCTGGAACGGTTGCTGGCGCAGCAGCGCGTTGAGGAGGGGAAGCATATCCTCGCCGCCCTGGGCACGGAGATCCTCATCCGGGCGGACGGGACGGCCGAGATCCGAGGCGACCTATGCAAGGCCCTGGTCCTGGTCAGCGGGCGGCAGCGGGAAAGTGTAGTTTCGTGGCTGGGGGAGGAGGATTCGAACCCCCGCTAACGGGTCCAGAGCCCGTCGTCCTACCGCTAGACGATCCCCCAGCGTGCAGATGCCGCGCGCAGACCGCGGCGTTCCTCCACGATTATAGAGAAGGTTTGGAAACAGGGTCAAGCATGGTGTATCCTGGAGCGCAGGAGTCGCCATGAGCAGCGAGACGAACATCCCGACCAGAGAGCGGCGCGTCAATCCAAACTTCATCACGGAGATCATTGACGAGGATCTCCGGGGGGGCCGCGTCGCGAAGATCGTCACCCGCTTTCCGCCCGAGCCCAACGGCTACCTGCACATCGGGCACGCGAAGTCCATATGCCTCAACTTCGGGCTCGCGCTCGACTACGGCGGGGAGTGCAACCTGCGCTTCGATGACACCAACCCCGAGACCGAGGATATCGAGTACGTCGAGGCGATCAAGGCGGACGTGCTGTGGCTAGGCTTCCAGTGGGCCAGGGAGCTCTATGCCTCCGACTACTTCGAGCGCCTCCACGAGATGGCGGTGCAGCTGATCAGGGACGGCAAGGCCTACGTGGACAGCCACACCGACGAGGAGATCAGCGCGTACCGGGGCACCGTGAACGAACCCGGCACGCCAAGCCCCTACCGCGACCGCAGCGTGGAGGAGAACCTGGACCTCTTCGCGCGCATGCGGGCAGGCGAGTTCGCCGGCGGCGCCCATGTGCTGCGGGCCAGGATTGACCTCTCGAGCCCCAACATGAAGCTGCGCGACCCGGTGCTCTACCGGATCGTTCACGCCTCGCACTACCGCACCGGAGACGCCTGGTGCATCTACCCGCTCTACGACTTCGCGCATGGGCTCTCTGACGCCCTGGAGGGCATCTCGCACAGCATCTGCACGCTGGAGTTCGAGAACAACCGCGCCATCTACGACTGGCTCCTGGAGAACCTGCGCGGCAAGTGCGGCCTCCCGGAATCGCCCCGCCCCTACCAGTACGAGTTCGCACGGCTCAACCTTGACTACACGGTCCTGTCGAAGCGCAAGCTGATCAAACTCGCGGAGGGCGGGTGTGTGAAGGGATGGGACGACCCGCGCATGCCCACCGTCTCGGGCCTGAGGCGGCGCGGGGTTACCCCTGAGGCCATCCGGGAGTTCGCCAACCGCATCGGCGTGGCCAAGGCGAACAGCCGGGTGGACCTCGGCATCTTCGAGGCAGCCGTGCGTGACGACCTCAACTACCGCGCCCCCCGCGTGATGGCCGTGATCAGGCCTCTTAGGGTTGTGATCGCCAACTATCCCGCAGGGAAGGTCCATCACCTCGATGCCCCCTACTGGCCCCACGACGTGCCCAGGGAAGGATCGAGGACGGTGCCGTTCTCGCGAGAGCTCTACATCGAGCGCGATGATTTCATGGAAGAACCGCCCAAAGGGTTTCACCGCCTGATCCCGGGCGGGCCGGTGCGGCTGCGGCACGCCTACGTGATCCGCTGCGACGAGGTGGTGCGGGACGCATCCGGCGAGATCGCCGAGCTGCGCTGCACCTACGATCCTGACACGCTCGGTAGACACCCCGCCGGGGGCCCGGTTAAGGGCACCATTCATTGGGTATCCGCTGCGCACGCCGCAAGAGCGGAGGTGCGCCTGTACGATCGCCTCTTCCATGTCCCCGACCCTGAGGCCGCCGCGGGTGAGTTCACCGACTACTTGAACCCGGAGTCGTTGACCGTCGTCGAGGGCTACATTGAGCCCAGCGTGCTCCAGGACCCCCCGTGCACCCGGTACCAGTTCGAGCGACTGGGGTACTTCTGGCCGGACCCTGTGGACTCCGGGCCCGGCCGCCTTGTCTTCAACCGCATTGTGGCACTGCGCGACTCGTGGACAAAGGCCAGGGAGAAACCCGGGGGCAGCGCCAAGGTCCAACCCGGAGCCGCACAAGGGGGTGAGTCGAAGCCGAAGACCGGGACAGAGTTCACCCCCAAGCAGCAGGCCGAGCACGCGCGTCTTGCGGCCCTGGGCGTGGGTGAAGCCGAAGCCACGGTCCTGGTGCGGGAGCCCAGGCTTGCGGCATATCTCGAAGAGGCCGCCAGGGGTGGGGACGTAGCGGCAATTGCCATCTGGGTCGTCAACGAACTGGGCCCGGCCATCCGCGCCGGTGATTCAAAGGTCTCTCCGATCCAACTTGTGGCCCTGGTGGGACTCATCCAGGCGGGAACCATCAACGGCCGCATCGCCAAGGACGTGCTGGCTGAAGCCCTGGAGACCGGAACCGCCCCGGTCGAGATCGTGGAGGCAAAGGGCTTGCGTCAGATCAGCGACGCGGGCGTCATCGAGCCAATCGTGGACCGGCTAATCGCCGAGAACCCGGACAAGGTCAGGGCATTTCGAGGGGGCAAGACAGCGCTCGCGGGCTTCTTCGTCGGAGGCGTGATGCGGGAAACACAAGGCCGGGCCAACCCCCAGTTGGTGCAGGACCTGGTGGCGCGCAAGCTGGGTGGGAACACCTTCTATGAAGGCTCTGCTGTCAAGCCCCGTTGATAACCGTGTCGGCGTACGA
>DYHL01000163.1 GCA_020724185.1 Candidatus Nitrosymbiomonas sp.
TTTTGATCTGGCCATTGTGTCACCACTCCCGGATTTCATTTTCCCAACTATAAAATATCTGTTAATCTTGACGATACCGGAGAAAGAAAGGTTCCCGTAGAATGTCAAGAGTGAGGGCGCCGTCAGCCATTGCCGGCCCTGAACGATAGGGCTGACAATTGGCAGGGATTCCAATTAATCCCACTGAAACATTCAGGGTACGGGTTTCGTCTAATTGTTTAAATAGTCCAAAGTCTTTCAGGTATTTACAAGGGGATTGAGATGAAAAGTACTGGTACTTCCAAACCGGTCGTGGCCATTTTTCTGTTGCTGGTTTTCCTGGCCCAGGCCGGCTGCAGCCCGGCCCGGGAGCCGGGCCGCAGGGAACCGACGCCGCAGCGCCGCCACCCGCGGCGGGCATTGCCCCTGCACCCGCGCAGCCCCCGACCGCGCCCTCCGCGCCCGCACCGCCGCCGGCCACCGCCGTCCCGATCGTCACGCCCCCGGTGCCCGTTGCCCTGCACCCGCCGCAACATCCCGATGCCTGGCGGGTTGTGGTGGAAGCCCCTGGTCTCGCCGCCGAGGCGCGGCCGGAGCAACTCGCGGCGCGTGTGCGGCTGCGGCTCCTGGTGCGCGAAGACGGCGCGGTGGGCCGCGTCGAGGTCGCGGTACCCTCAGGGCGGCCCGAGATGGACGCCGCAGCAGCAGCGGCTGCCACGGCTTGGCGCTTCCTGCCGGCGCGCCGGGACGGCGCGCCCATTGCAAGTATCGTGCTCATCTGGGTTGCGTTCGTGGTGGCGCCGTGAGCGGGCCGGATCGCCGGGTGGTCCTGGCGATTGACCCGGGAAGCGCCAGGTGCGGCGTGGCCGTCTGCGAGCCCGGAAAGGTCCACGCACGAGCGGTGGTCTCGCGCGAGGCGCTGCCGGCGCTGGTGCGGGACTGGCAGTCGCGGTACGCGGTGACCGAGGTGGTCGTCGGCAACCGTACCGCGTCGGTGGCGGTGATTGCGCTGCTCGCGGATGCGGGCGTGGCCTCGGTGTCGATGGTCGAGGAGGGAGGCACCACGCTGCGGGCCCGGGCCCGCTACTTTGCCGAGCACCCCCCGCGTGGGTGGAGGCGGCTGGTGCCGCGCACTCTCCAGACGCCGCCCGAGCCCTACGACGACTATGCCGCGGTGCTGCTGGCCGAGGCGGTGCTGGAGCCCGCGGCGCCGGTGGAAGAGACGCAGGGGGATGGTGTAGACTGAAGCGGTGTTCCGGCCGCGGCGTCGGCGCGCGCTGTACCGGATTCGGCCATTGCGGCTCGATGCGGAGGATGATGGTCATGACGAAGGCACGCGGTCGTCCTTGGACGGTGGCGGCATCGCTCTTGGGCGCTCTCCTGGCGATCGGCGCACCGCTGGTGGCTCAGCCCGTGGCGCCGTCGCTGTGGGCCTTTGGGGGATACAACCTCCAGCGTGTCAACGCCACGCCCAGGCCCGGCGGGTTGGTCGCGCCCCACGTCGCGTGGCGGCTACCGTTCGAGACGACCGCGTCTCCCGCGTCGGTCTCGCCCCCGGCCGTTGCAGACCTCGATGGCGACGGGCAGGTCGAGTTGGTATACGGTGAGGGCATCCGGCTGCTTGTGCTGGAGCGGCCGTTCCCGAAGCGGCGTTGGGAGTTCTCGGTCCTCGGCCTCAACGGGATCGTGCTGATGACGCCCGCGGTGGTGGATGTTGACGGCGATCGACGTCCGGAGGCCTTCTTCGCCCCCTACCAGTCCGGCGGCATCTCGACCTTCCACCGTCTGGACTGGAAGGGGCAGGTGGTCTGGATGTTCCGGTCCCGATCCTACACCAGCTACGCCAGCCCCGCGGTGGCCGACCTGGACGGCGACGGCCGCTTCGAGGTCATCTTCGCCGACAACCAGGGAAACGTCTACAACCTGGACGCGGATACCGGGCGTGTCAGGTGGACGTTCGCCATGGGCGGGAACGCCGACATGAACACCCCGGCCATCGTTGACCTGGACCGGGACGGCAGGCGGGAGGTTATAATCGGCAACCACGGCAACGGCGCCATTCACGCGCTGGAACACGACGGTCGGCAGCGCTGGGTCTATCAGACCAGAGGTTCGATCTACGGGGTCACCGTGGACGACGCGGACGGGGACGGTGTGGTTGAGATCTATGCCGCCGATTGGGCCGGGGCAGTGCACTCGCTGACCCCGCAGGGACGGCTGCGCTGGAGCGTGCCCGCCAGGGGGCCGGTCACCGGCTACAACGGGCTGACCGTCGCCGACCTGGATCGCGACGGGACGAAGGAGGTCGTCGTGGGGGTGCAGGACGGCACGGTACTCTGCCTCTCACCTGCCGGGCGCACCCTCTGGCAGTTTCAGCGGCGCGGGCACGTCAGCGGTTCCGTGGCCGCCGGCGACTTCGACCGCGACGGCCAGCTCGAGATCTTCGCCGGCAGCCACAACGGGTTCGTCTACCTGATCGGGCCGCGGGGCGATCTCAAGTGGGAGCAACGGCTCGGGGGCCGCCTGGCCTACATGGGCGTGACGGCCGAGGACCTCGACGGCGATGGCCTGGTCGAGGTCCTCGTGAACAACGACGAGAGTCTGTTCAGCTTCTCGAAGCCGCCCGGCCGCTAGGTAGGGAAGGCCCGGTCGCGCATCAGGGTGATCGCTGCGGCAACCAACGCCACATAAAGGGTTGCGATAGCCGCGTACTGCGCCGGCCGCGGCATGGCGAACACCCTGGCCCACGGTCGCGTCAGGGCCCGCGGGAAGAACGGGATGATGAACGGCACGCGCTCGCGATAACCGCGGTAGGCCTCGCCGAAGCGACGGTCGTTCTCTCCCTCCTCGTATATCATCAGCGCCATGTAGGTGCAGACCGCGGTCACCCACGCTATCACCGCGATCGGCCGGGCGCCCAGCAGCGTGAAGCCGGTCAGGCCCATGAAGATCCCCAGGTACTGAGGGTGCCGCACGACAGAATAGGGGCCCGAGGTCACCAGGCCGACCCGGTTCCTGATCGCGTAGAAGTACACGTACGAGCCGATGAACACCAGGAAGCCGGCCGCGATCAGTATCCATCCGGCATCCATGAGCACCACGCGCAGATCGCGGGACATCCAGAGGGTGTGGGTAACCAGCCACTTCGTCTGGGGGAACCACACGAACGGCGTCCACGGCGAGTAGATGGCGATGAACATACCCACCGGAAGGAACATCCCGCCCTGGATAGCCAGAACGAGCACCGGGGACGCAATGATCACGGGGATCGCGACGAGCAAGCCACGCAGAACCTTTCGTACCGTCATGAGGGTATCCACCTGTGCTGTGGTAGGTTTGGCCGGTCACTCGGGCCGCCACGGGGAATCTGTTTTCGGGCTCCCGGACGGCAATCCTTCCTGACGGCATCCGCCGGTCCGAGGAGGAGGATTCTGGCTCAGGGCGGCGAAGGAACAACCGTTGGAGCCATCCATACCGCTCGTGGATTGGGCATTGCGCCGAGCGCGACCGGATGGTAGTCTGTTCAAGATAGACCGCAAAGCGTCATCCGCGGCCGCGGCCGAAGAGGCATCGCGGCGCCCACCCGTGGAGGAGGGCCGGGACGAGGGTAGGGCACCGAGGCAGCGGGACGAAGGGCCCAAGGAACAGGCCGGGAGGTTGAGGAAACACGCTCACTCCATCCCCCGTGCCGCGTGCTGTAAGGCCCAACACACGCACCACACCTGAAGGGGGATGAAACCAACGATGAAGCACATTGCTGTCGTTCTAGCAGCTATGCTGTCTCTCGCGCTGGTCGCCCCCGCCATGGCGCAGCCGTTCGCGGACGTGCCCACCGATCACTGGGCATACGATGCGATCGCTGAGCTGGCGGCCAAGGGCCTCATCGAGGGCTATCCCGATGGGGCGTTCCGCGGCGACCGGGCGATGACCCGCTACGAGATGGCCATGGTGGTCGCGCGCGTCCTGGCGCGCATCGAGGCCATCAAGATCCCACCGCTGCCCCCGGACCTGGTCCGGCGGGCGGAGCTGGCCAAGGCCGACGCGGCGACCCGCGCGGCCCTCACCGCTACCCTCACCGCGACGGACAAGCGGCTGACCGCCTCGCTCACGACCCTGTCCCGCCTCGTGGCGGAGTTCCGGGCTGAGCTGGCCGCCCTCGGCGTGCGGGTGACCGCGGTCGAGGAGGAGATCGCGGCGATCCGGGCGCGGCTGGACCAGACCCGCGTGACCGGCGACTACCGCGTGCGCTACAACGTCTTTCCGGTCGGCTCGGTCAGCGGCGCCGGCACCGCTCGGCATCCCGATGTACGGATCCGGATGCGCCTGACCTTCACCGGCCGCGTCGCGCCCAACGTCGAGGCGGTTGTGCGGCTGTGGGCGGCGAACAACGCGGCGTGTGACTCAACGACCACCGGGCTCCCGACGTCCTGCGGCAACTACGACGTCCGCACCGGCAACATCTACAACTACGGCGTCGTGTCCTTCGACACCGCCTACCTCGACGTCCGGGACACCTGGGGCGCGAGACTCTGGCGCGTGGGCCGGCAGTTCTACACGCTGGCCGGCTTCGGGCCCTTCGGCGTCGGCCTGATCTACGACCCGGCCGGCTCGTTGGCCGGGGGCGTCATCCCGAACTTTGGCGCCGGGATCCCTGGCTGGCCCCTGACCACCACCGGGTTGAGCGACGGCATCCGGTCTGACTGGGTATTTGGGCCGCTGAACATCACCGCGGCGGTCTACCGCGACGCCAACCTTGCCCCGCCGGTCGGCGTGACGCCTGGCGTGGGCAGCGGTCCGGCCATTGACAACCGGATTCTCCGTGCCACCACCAGCGCGTTCCTGCCCGGCTGGACGCTCGGCGCGTCCTACTACCAGGCCTGGCAGCACCCCACCGCCACAGGCCTCAACGTTGGCGGCGGCACCGGGTGGGGGCTGGACCTCGCCGGTACCCTGATGCCGGGCGTGACCCTCTACGTGGACCACGCCACCTGGGCGAGCATCCCCACGGTAGGCGGCGCGACCCTAGCGCCGGCCCCGGCCTGGCGCGTGGGCGGGAACATTGACCTGGCGCGCGTGGCCGGGATCGCGACGTGGCGGCCGAACCTCGACCTGGCCTACCACAACTACGGTCCTCTGCCGGCGGGCGGGCTGCCCCCGGTCAACACCTACGCCACGACGCTCACCGGCGCGCTGTTTCCGTTCGACATGCGGGGCTGGCTGGCCCGGCTGAACCTGACCTTCAGCCCGACGACCGCCGGCTGGATCCTCTACGAGGGCGGCACCCAGATCAGCTCGGGTGCGGCGTACTCGGAGTGGTGGCTGCGCGCCACGCACCGGGTTGCCCCTGGCACGACGCTCACCTTCAACTACTACAGGGGAACTCGCGCCGGCGTTGATTACACGAACTTCTACCGCGCCGAGCTGCTCTACTCCTGGTAACAGGACGGCAGCTCCTTCTCTGCCCCCGGGGAGTCTCTCCCCGGGGGGCGTTTCTTTGCGGTCGGATCGGCCTCACCCCGTGGGGCAGCCGTCTTCGGAGAACCGTTGCGCGCCCCGCGGCGTAGTGTAGAATGGGTAACGGCACGAGGTCTGCCCCGGAGGGTGATCGGCGATGGTGAAGGTGCTGGTGGTCGTGGCGTTCCTGGCTGTAGCGCAGTTCATCCCATCGTGCGGAGGCCGATCCGGCCCGGGCGGCTCGCCGGAGGTGGGCAGTCAGGCCCAGGTCATCGGCTGGGTCGAGGAGAAGCGCACGCGCGTCCACGAGACGACTCCCTACATGGTCGTCATCAACCAGATGGAATACGGGGTACCCTACGAGTTCTGGCTGGCGGTGGAGGTCGGCGACCTGGTCAAGTTCGACGGGACGAAGTGGACGATCGTCCGGAAGGCACGGCGCTAGCGACCCGGCCTGGGTCGGACGGGGGTCGTCCCGTTGGAGCGCAGCAAGGACTGGATGGATTCGGCGCTCGACGATCTCGAGCACGCCCGGAGTGACCGTGCGCACGGGTTTCACAACTGGGCGTGCTTCTCCGCCCAACAGGCGGCCGAGAAGGGCGTCAAGGCCGTCTTCCAGAAGACCGGGGCCGAAGCCTGGGGCCACTCCGTGGCGGATCTGCTTGACGCGCTCGGCCGGGACCACAGCGTTCCCCCCAGACTGATTGAGCGCGCACTCGAGCTCGACAAGGC
>DYHL01000164.1 GCA_020724185.1 Candidatus Nitrosymbiomonas sp.
TATCCCAGACAGGATGCGGCTCTTGGCGCGATGTCCCGGCGGAACTTTGGACTAGCCGCCGGTACGCCGCGCTACCCTCGTCATGTCCAGCCGTGCGTACGGCGGCAGCGGCGGGCCTATCAGCGGCCTGGCGTAGGCCAGGAACGCGTCCGTCACGTCGTTGCCCTCCGGCGCAATGAACTCGTCCGGGACCTTTCGCTCGGCGTTGGCGACGCGCTCGAGCGGCGCCAGTCCGGTGGCCCACCGGTAGGGCTCCGACGACTCACGCACCAGCGTGACCATCGCCCCGTCCTGACCCTCGACCGCGTGGCGGACCGCGGCGCGGCCCACCTGGTACGCCTCCTCGAGGTCAACGGGCGATGCCGCCAGCATTGACACCCGCTGGATCGTGCCGGGTTTGTCCCACCTCGCCTTGATGCCGAGCCCTTCGGCAACGATGTCGCAGAGCACGGCCGCGGCGCCGCCGAGCTGCTTGTGACCGAAGCGGTCCACGTCCACCGTCTTGCCGCTGGCCGAGAGGTACTCGCCCCGCTCGTCCTTCAGCCCCTCACACACCGTTATGACCGCGTGGCCCAGCTTCTTGTGGACGCGGTCCACGTCGGCCAGGAACCGGTCGCGCACGAACGGCCGCTCCGGCAGGTAGATCAGGTGCGGCGCGGCATCGGCATGGTCCCGCGCCAGCGCCGTGGCCGCGGTGATCCATCCAGTGTTGCGGCCCATCGTTTCGATGACCTTGATTGTGTCAACGACGCCGATCGCCTCGGTGTCGAGGCCGGCGTCGCGAACGGCCGTGGCCAGCCACCGGGCGACGCTGCCGTAACCCGGGCAGTGGTCGGTCTCGACCAGGTCGTTGTCAATCGTCTTGGGGACGCTCATCACACGCAGCTCGTACCCCAGGTCGGCCGCCAGGCGTCCCAGGCGCCAGGCGGTATCGGCCGAGTCGTTGCCGCCGATGTAGACGAAGTAGCGAACCCCGTGGGCTTCGAGCACCCGCAGGAGCTTCTCGTAGTCGGCGTCGCGCAGCTTGTGCCGGCACGACCCCAGCGCCGCCGAGGGGGTGGAACGCAGTCCGGCAATCGTGGCGGCGCTCTGGCGCCCCAGGTCAATCAGCTCCTCCCCCAGGAGCCCCTCGACGCCGTGCACCATCCCGTAGATCTCCTCGATCGCGTCGTGCTCTAGTGCCTCTAGGACCACGCCGGAGAGACTGCTGTTGATGACCGCTGTGGGCCCTCCGGACTGCCCGACAACCAGGTTTCCACGCACGGGTTCCACGGCTGTACCTCGCTAACCCATTATCCGGGTGAAGAAGTCGGCGTCGCGATCGCGGGCCGCGGGCATGGCTGCTACCGCCTGCGCCGCGTCCCATCCCCTGTGCACGATTCCCGCCACCCCGTGCGCCACGGCCCGGGGATCGTCACGGCCCGGGAAGGTGACGTTGCGGCCTACCAGCGCCCCACGGATCGTTGCGCCGGCGTGCATCCCGGCCGCGAACTCGGTGAAGATGCCGGTGGGATCGCCCTTGGACTCGCCGCCCAGCATGAGGATGGGACAGGTGGTTGCCCGCGCGATCAGCTCGTAGCGCTCGCAGTAGGGAATCTTCAGCCACGTTCCCAGCGACGACTTTGCCATCCCCGAGGCGAGGCCTATGACCTTGACCAGCTCCGGCGCCAGCTTGAGCATCTTGTACTTGCCTTCGCTCTTCGCCACGGCCAGGCATTCCAGGAAAGCCGGGATGTTCAGGTCGTACAGCCGATCGAGCGCCTTCACGCAGTAGTCAATCGTCCATCCAGAGGCCGGCTCCGAGGGTTCCAGACGGAACATCAGCTTCGCTCCGTCGAGGCGCAACTCCGCGATGCGCTCTGGGGTGAAGGCGGTCATCCGGTCGTCCATCTCAAACGCCGCCCCGGCGAGCCCGCCCCGGTTCATGCAGCCCAACAGCACCTTGTTGTTGAGGAACGAGGGGCCGCCCATCTCCCTGACCATGTGGTTGACGATGAACATCTCTTCCATGATGTCTGGGGTGGCCATCAGGCCGTCGGCGTCGGGCGCCGTGATCACCCGGAGAATCCTACCCAGCAGGCCCCACCGGTTGCCCATGGCGATTGGATCGTCCCCGACCCCGGCGACGTTGCGGGCCGGGTGATCCGCCGCCAGGATAACCAGCCGGCCGCCGGTGGTCAGTTGCGCGCGCTTCTGCCGCCGTTCGGCTTCCTGCTGCACGATCCCGGGCTGGGTGATCCGCAGTTCCGTGATGCGGTCGAACAGGCTCGCGGGGAAGAACTTCTCTGGCGAAAAGGCGTAGGAACCGATGTCGTAGACCGCCGCTGACATTTCCATCCCTCCTGCTTGATTAACCCTGTTACCATGTTACCATTGCGGTTCTCGCGCGCGGTCGCGTTCCCCTGCCGTGGCCCGCCCCATCTCACGGATGCAGTTGCCGGGAGCGAACGGGGCCGTATACTGTGAGGGGGAAACAGTCCGCCGTTGGGGAGGTGCCATGCCGCGCTTTGCCGCAAACCTCACGTTCCTGTGGTCAGATCGTCCCTTCATCGCCCGCTTCGATGCCGCTGCCCGCGCCGGGTTCGGTGCGGTCGAGTACATGTTCCCCTATGCCGAGGACATAGATGCCATCGTCGGCGAGCTGCGCCGCCTGAAGCTCCGGCAGTCGCTGTTCAACCTTCCTGCCGGGGACTGGGCCGCCGGCGAGCGCGGCATCGCGGTGGACCCGAGCCGGCGCGGCGAGTTTCGGGAAGGCGTTCGCCTGGCCATTGAGGTCGCCCGCCGTCTGGGGTGCCCGCGCGTCAACTGCCTTGTGGGGAAGCAGATGGAGAGCGTGCCGCTGGCCGAGCAGTGGGCGTGCCTGGTTGACAACCTCAAGAGCGCGGCCGCGGCCTTCGAAGAGGTGGGGCTGGTCCTCCTGGCCGAGCCGGTCAACACTTTTGACATCCCCGGGTTCTTCCTGCGCACGACCTCCGAGGCATTTCAGCTTCAGGAAGCGGTCGGCGCCGCCAACCTCAAGGTGCAGTTCGACGTCTACCATGCGCAGCGCATGGAGGGCAACCTGGCCCACACTCTCCGGAACAACATCGGCCGGATCGGCCACATCCAGGTCGCCGACTCCCCTGATCGCAACCAGCCAGGTACAGGAGAGATAAACTTCGGCTACCTCTTCCGCGTCCTCGACCGCACCGACTACGCGGGCGATGTCGGGCTGGAGTATCGGCCGGCCGGCACCACAGATGAGTCGTTTGGTTGGATCGAGGCGCTGGGCTACACGCGCTCCTAGAGCGGGACCCGAGAAGGAGGCAACGCGATGGCAGAACGGATTGGATTCATCGGGCTGGGGATCATGGGCAAGCCGATGTCGCTCCACCTGCTCAAGACCGGATATCCCGTGGTCGTCCACGACCTCAACCGTCCTGCGGTGGACGAGCTGGTGGCGGCAGGGGCCACCGATGGGGGATCACCACGGGCGGTGGCAGAGCAGACCGACATCGTCATAACGATGCTTCCCGACTCCCCGGAGGTGCGCCAGGTCATCCTCGGGCCTGACGGGGTGATCGAGGGCGTACGAGCAGGCCAGGCCGTTGTGGACATGAGCACCATCTCCCCGATCACCAGTCGCGAGGTGGCCCAGGCCCTGGCTGTCAAGAGCGTGACCGCGCTCGATGCCCCGGTCAGCGGAGGGCAGAAGGGAGCCGTCGAGGCGACGCTCTCCATCATGGTGGGCGGGCCCAGCGCCACCTTCGAGCGGGTGCTGCCCGTCTTCCAGGCGATGGGCAAGAACATCGTGCACATCGGTGAGGAGCCCGGCTCTGGCCAGGTAACCAAGACCTGCAATCAGATCGTCGTCGGCATCACGATAATGGCGGTTGCCGAGGCGCTCACTCTGGCCCGTAAGGCCGGTGTGGACGTGGCGAAGGTCCGCCAGGCGCTGTTGGGAGGATTCGCACAGAGCCGGATCCTCGACCTCCACGGGCAGCGGATCATTGACCGCAACTTCGCGCCGGGCTTCCGCATCAAGCTTCACCAGAAGGATCTGGGGATCGCGATGGCCTCAGGCAAGGCCTACGGCGTGCCCCTTCTCACGACCGGGCTGGTGCACGAGGTGTTGGGATCGCTCGTGGCGCAGGGACACCAGGATCTCGATCATTCCGGGATCGCCAGGTTCGTCGAGTCGCTGGCAGGGCTGGAGGACTAGCCGGTCCCGCGCAGGGCGGCCTGCCCGGCCGCCTACCGCAATCGCAGCAGACGCGCCCGCACCTGGGTTTCCAGGGCGGGTGCGGTCGGGTCGCCGATGGCCGCCAGCCATTCGACCACGGTCATGGCTTCCTCAAGCGCGGCGGCGGCCCGGGCCGGTTGCTTCAGCCTCCGCTGCTGCACCTTGGCGACCTCGATCAGGGTCCGCACGCGCCAGGAGCCGCGAGCGCCGGCGTTGTGTTCCCACAGCGACAGCAATTCCTCCCATCGCGCGCCACGGCGCAGCAGCCGGGCCATCCGCGAAGCGATGCGCCAGCGCGCGGCGGGTTCCTCCTCGGCGGACAGCGCGTAGCGCAGCGCACCCTCGGCATCGGCCTCGCGCTCGGCCCGCAGCCGTAACACGCCCAGACCCTCCCAGTCCACCGGCGGTGGAGGATCCACGCCGTCCTCTACCCACCGACGCACCTTCCGCCGAAGGTGCAGCAGGCAGAGAACGTCGTGGCGGTTGTGCTCGAAAACCGGCTCCAGCGACACGGTATCCCCAGTTTGCAGGTAGTCGAGGTAGAGCCCTGGGATCTGGGCCGCGTCAACGTCATCCACGCGGTCAATACCAAGCGCCTGCCGCTCGATCACCGAGAGCCGGTAGGTACCCAGCGGCCGGTGCCACAACCTGCGCGCCGCGCCGATCAGGTCGTGGTGCTCGGGAGGAGCCTCCAGCGGCGTCCGGTTGATGATTCCTCGCGCCTCCAGGATCGGCCAATCGAACCTCCGGCCGTTGAACGTAACGAGCGTCTCCGCCGCGGCCAGGCGCTCGCGCAACGCCTCCAGCATGGCAGCTTCCCCGGAGAGACGACGCAGGAAGTACTGCTCGGTGACCACCTCGCCGTCCGCAACGAAGGCCAGGCCCACGAGGAACGGCGTGGTGCCGGTACCACCCGCAAGGCCCGTGGTCTCGGTGTCGAGATACAGGGCGCTCGCATCCGCCGGATGCGGCTGCTCCCGGCCGAAGAACTCGCCGGCGTCGCGCCTGTTGCGGCGGACCTCGAAGGCCGGTCCGTCCCACCCGGCCATCCGCGCCACTGGCGCCCGGGCGACGGTTCCCAGCATTGCCAGCTTACTGGCGAGCGTCTGGGATGAGCCGGGCATCCAGGATCTCCAGCGCGAGGGCCTTGCCGGTGCTACCCACTTCCAGCACCGGCCCAACGCACGATGGGCAGCCGGAGTCGCACGGGCACGCCGCGATCAGGTCGCGGGCGGCGACCAGTACCTGGTGGTGCATACGGTAGAGCCGCTCCGCGAAGCCGACCCCGCCCGGGAAGGCGTCATAGAGGAAGACCGTCGGCCGGTCGGTGTGCGGCGAGTGCACCTCGTAGGTACGACCGAGGTCGCGCGGATCACACATCAGGAACAGCGCGGCGACGTGCGCCAGGGAATGAGAGAGCCCTATCAGTAGTCCCTGTAGTTCGTGCTGGGGGACCGGTAGTTCGGGGAGCGCCAGCCAGTAGGCCGTGGTGTGCAGCGTGGATTCAGGCAGGTGGATCGGGCCCCAGCCGACGTTCTCGTGTTGCTCGAGCGTCATCTTCTTGAAGATCGTGGGCCGGCAGGTAACCACAACCTCGCCGTGGGCCTGGCCGCCGCGAACCATTCCGGCCTGGGGCCGGCCCGGGGCAAACTCCGTCAGCACCCGGATGTCAACCGCGATCTGCGCTGTGGTGTAGTAGTCTACATCTACGCGGTGGACATACGCCTTTCGTTCTTCCCACTCGAGCCGATCCACGTGGTACTGCTGGCCCAGGTGCATGTAGATCGCGTCCTCGTGCACGAGGCCAGGAGCGCTGGCCAGGTCCACCTCGCCCACCACCCGGGGCGCGGGATCCGTGGTGTCAATGATCACCACGTTCTCGGTCGAGGCGCTGCGCAGCGAGATGTCCTGGGC
>DYHL01000165.1:0-1315 GCA_020724185.1 Candidatus Nitrosymbiomonas sp.
CAAGGACTCCCACAACAGCAGCAAGCCGCCCTCCTCCGACGGCCTGAGCAAACCCTCATGGAGAAGCCAAACAGCGCGGTCAGCCCCCGCACGTAGAGAGGCCACCACTCCACCCCGGCGTCACGCCTCATCCCGCACCTCAGTCAAGCGCACGAAGAACTCTTTGAGCACACTCTGTATGCCCGCGAAGCCGGACGGTCAGACCTGCGGCCGGATCGGCACCACGCCCCTGCGGGCGAGCGCGCGGAGCACGAACCGCTCAATCGCCCTCACGAAGCGGACGCGCAGGGGTTCGTACGGGGACAGTGGTCCGGTCAGGACGGTGGGGACACCCAGCCGGTTTCCGGCCAGCACGTCCGTGAAGAGCTGGTCGCCCACCATCGCCGTCCGCTCGGCCGACGTCCCCAGGATGCGCAGGGCCCTGCGCAGTTTGTCGGCGCTGGGCTTCGACCGCCCCGGCGCCGCCGGAAGGTCGAGGACCACGGTGGCGGCGCGCAGCCGCCGCGAGAGGGTGTTGGACACGAGGCAGACCGGGATGCCGGACTGCCGGAGGTCCTCCAGCCAGGCTAGAACCTCATCTGGCGGATCGATCTTGCCCCAGGCCACCAGCGTGTTGTCGAGGTCGAGCATGAGGGCCTCGATCCCCCAGGTCCGCAGCCGAACGGGCGTAAGTTCCAACACGGCGGTGACAAAGTACCGGGGCGCGAGTAGACGCAACAGGCGGCTCATCTCCGGTACCGCCCGACCGCGTCCTGATGCTCCCGCAGCGTGCGGCTGAAGTGGTGGGAGCCGTCGGGCTTGAGGACATAATAGAGGAACGACGTATCTGCCGGCGCCGCGGCGGCGGCAACGGCGGCCAACCCGGGGTTGGCAATCGGTCCGGGCGGCAGACCGGGATTGCGGTAGGTATTGTACGGCGACTCAACACCAAGGTCCGAAAACGAGAGTTCGGCCTTGTGCCGCCCCAGCGCGTAGAGCACGGTAGCGTCTATCTCGAGGCGCATGCCCAGGCGCAACCTGTTGTAGATCACGCCCGCGATCACCGCGCGCTCCTCGGGAAGGCGGGCTTCGCGCTCGATCATGGAAGCCACGGTCACTAGCTGGTGCAGGGTCATCCCGCGCACGCGGGCCGCTTCGCGCAGATCGGCGCCGATCACGGCGTCAAACCGGGCCAGGAACCGCGCGATGATCGCGGCCTCGCCGAGCCCGCGCGGCAGTAGGTAGGTATCGGGGAAGAGATACCCTTCCGAGCGCAGGGCCAGATCCAGGAACCGGCCGCGATCTGCCAGCCCGGCCTCTGCCAGGGCGTCGGCGA
>DYHL01000165.1:1325-5021 GCA_020724185.1 Candidatus Nitrosymbiomonas sp.
AGCCGCGGTGTACCCTTCGGGGATGATGAGCCGGTGGAGAATCGCCTCGCCCCGCGCCAGAATGCCTGTGATCTGCCAGGCGCTCTGTGTCGGACTGAGCGCGTACTCGCCCGCTCGGAGCCGCCCGTCCACCCGCTGCATCCTGGCCGCGACGACCACGGCGCGCGCGCTGCGCACGATGCGGGCCTCGGCCAGGCGGCGGCCTATCTGCCAGGCGGTCTCCCCTGGCATCACCACCACCGTGCGCGGCCCGTCCGATCCTCCCAGCGGCCGCATCTCAAACCAGAGGAGCACCGCCCCAACCGCGCCCAGAAACGCGGCGCCGGCGATCGCGATGCCCACCAGCAACACCGCGCGCCGGAGCCAGATGCGGCGCAGACCGCCCGTACCGATCATCGCAGGCCGCGGGGCAGCCTACTCATCCTCCTCGTCCTCATCGTCCGTCCGGTCCCCGTTGGCCTGAACCTCGCCGGCCAGATCGTCGAGAACCTCCAGGTCATCGCGATCCTCGCCGCCGTCCTCGAGGATGATCTCCCCGTAGCCGGCCGTCTCCTCAAGCGCGGCCACAACGCGGCCCAGTTCATCGTCGTCCTCAATCGGCACAAGATGGTCGGCGCTCTCCATCCTGAAGATGACCGCGGCCGCGTCCTCCTCGTCCTCGGGGAGCAATACGGCGTAGCGACGGCGCTCAACTTCCACGATGTCCACGACGTTGAACCGGTGCTCGAGCCCGTCTTCGTCCTCCAGCGTTACCACGTCCAGTTCTTCAATCACAAGACACCTCCAAGCCCACCGATCCCCGCCATCCGCGGCCCCTCTTCCCCAGATCGTCCAGTTACGGAGGGAGCATAACACCTTCATCCGAGCCGGGCAACGGCCCGCGGCGGCGGTCCAAGTAGGGCTGCAGGATCAACGCGGCCGCCACCGCGTCGCGCTGCCTGCGCCGCTGGCGGCCGGCGGCGCCTCCCTCGCGCATGGCCCGATCTGCGCCGGCGGTGGAGAAGCGCTCGTCCACCTCAACCACCGGTATCCAAAGCGCCGCGCGCAGGCGCAGGGCAAAGCGCGCGGCCGATTCTGCCTGGTGACCCACGGCCCCGCCCGCTGTCAGGGGTCTTCCCACGACCACCTCGCCGACCCGGTAGGTTTCCACCAGTTTCCGGAGGTAGGCCAGGTCGCCTGACCACCCGGTGCGCTCGCGGACTTCGAGGGGCAGGGCGATGCGGCCCATGGGATCGCTAATGGCAATCCCGAGCCGTCGCTCGCCCGGGTCTATCGCCAGAACCCGCGGCCCGTCAGCCTGTCGCACCCAGGCGTCTCACCTCGTCCGCGGCGGAGGCCAGGGCCTCGTCGAGCCGCGCTACGTCGCGGCCGGATGCCTGCGCCAGCTCCGCCTTCCCGCCTCCGGCGCCGCCCAGGCGCCCGGCGATCGCGCGCGCCAGAACGTCGGCGCGCAGGCCGCGCCCGGCAAGGTCCGGGGTCACCATTACGACCAGGTTGGCCCGGTCGCCAGAGGCGCCGGCCAGCACGTAGACCCCGCTGCCCAGGCGGTCGCGCAAACGGTCGCCTGCCGCGCGCAGGACATCGTGACCGGCGCCCTCGTTCAGGCGGGCGGTCACCACCCGAACGCCTCCGGCGTCGGCCACCTCGTGGCGCACCTCGCCCCCGTCCCCGGTGGGGCGTTGTTTCTCGCCACGCTCAAGGGCGCGCACCTGCTCGCTCAAGCGGCGCACGCGTTCGAGCACCTCCGAGGGCGCGGCGCGTACAACCGCCCCGATCTCAGTGAGAAGCTGCTCGTGGTCGCGCGCGCGCTCGTAGGCGCGCCACCCGGTCACGGCCTCGATCCGGCGGATGCCAGCCGCCACGCCGCTCTCGGCCGTGATGGCGAACGGCCCCACTTCCCCGGTGTTGGTCAGGTGGGTTCCCCCGCAGAGTTCGCGGCTGCCTCCCCTCACCGAAACAACGCGGACGATCTCCCCGTACTTCTCGCCGAAGAGGGCCTTTGCCTCAAGTTCACGCGCGCGGTCGAGCGACATCGCCTCGGCGCGCACGGGCAGCGCAGCCATCACCATCTCGTTCACCCGGCGCTCCACCCGCACGCGCTCCTGTGGCGTCAGGGCCGTCGCGTGGGTGTAATCAAACCGCAGGCGATCGGGCGCCACCAGTGATCCCGCCTGCTGCGCGTGCTCCCCCAGCACCTCCTGGAGCGCCTGGTGCAGCAGGTGGGTCGCGGTGTGGTTGCGCCTTATCGCGTCCCGCCTATCCCTGTCAACGCCGGCCCGCACGCGCATCCCTTCGCGGACGCGGCCCGAGGCCACGCGCCCGGCGTGGCCGGTAATGGCGGGAGTCAGGCGTCGCGCATCGCTGATCTCGACGCGCAGCCCGCGCGCGCGCACGATGCCCGCATCGCCCACCTGGCCTCCGGCCTCGGCGTAAAACGGCGTGCGGTCCAGCACGAGTACGACCTCATCATCGGCGCCCGCCTCGGCAACGCGCACCCCGTCCCGAATCACCGCCAGCACCCTCGCCGGCGAGTCGTAACGAGCGTAACCGACGAACGCGGTGGCCGGAAGATCGTCCAGCGCGCCGGACTCCACGCCCACCGCGCCCCTTCCTGGCAGCCCCCCTGCACCCTCGCGGCTCCTGCGGCGTTGCTCTTCCATTTCCTGTTGAAAACCCGCCTCGTCAACGCCGAGATCCGCTTCTCCCGCAAGGTCCCGCGTCATCTCCACGGGGAATCCAAAGGTGTCGTACAGCCGGAACGCGTCCGGACCGGAGATCACGCGCCCGCCCCGCGCGCGTGTTGCCTCCACGACCTCAGCCAGCCGCTCCAGGCCTGCCGAGAGCGTCTGGGCGAAGCGGGCCTCTTCGGCCGACAGGATCTTGAGGATGAACTCGCGCCGCGCGACCAACTCGGGATAGTCCGTCCCCAGGTGCTCGATCACGGCATCGGCGACCTCGCCCATGAACGGTCCCTCGAAGCCGATGCGGCGACCGAACCTGATGGCGCGACGCAGGATCATGCGCAGCACGTAGGCGCGGCCGTCGTTGCCCGGCATCACGCCGTCGGCGACCAGGAACGTCGCGGCCCGGCCGTGGTCGGCAATCACCCGGTACGCGACGATCGACTCCTGACGCTGGTCATCGGTGTGCCCTAGCAGGGCCTGCACCCGCCCCAGGATCGGCACAAACAGATCGGTGTCGTAGTTGGTGGCCGCCTGCTGCGCCACGGCGGCGATGCGTTCGATTCCCATCCCGGTGTCCACGCCCGGCCTGGGTAGCGGCGTGCGCGCGCCGTCCGGCGCCTGGTTGTACTGCATGAACACCAGGTTCCAGATCTCCAGCCACCGCTGGCAGTCGTTGTCCAAAGCCACGCTGCAGTCCACCCGACCGCAGGTGCAGTTGCTTGGACCCCAGTCGTAGTGCAGCTCCGCGGTGGGACCGCACGGGCCAATCTCGCCCATGGACCAGAAGTTGGTCTTCTCGCCCATGCGCATGATCCGATCCTTGGGCACGCCGACGGCTCTCCAGTGCCCGAACGCGTCGTCGTCATCATCCAGCACCGTGGCAATCAGCCGATCGGGAGCGATGCCCATCTCCCCCGTCATGAACTCCCAGGCGTAGGCGATCGCCTCGCGCTTGAAGTAGTCGCCGAAGCTGAAGTTTCCGGCCATGAGGAACAGCGTGTGGTGGCGCGGA
>DYHL01000165.1:5031-6136 GCA_020724185.1 Candidatus Nitrosymbiomonas sp.
GCTCCAGGTCGTTGTGCTTGCCGCTGACGCGCAGGCAGCGCTGTATGGTGGCCGCGCGCGCGTACGACCTCTGCTCCAGCCCCAGGAAGACGTCCTTGAACTGAACCATCCCGGCATTCGTGAACAGCAACGTGGGATCGCCCGCGGGCACGAGCGAGGCGCTGGCAACCACCGTGTGGCCGCGGTCCTGGAAGAAGCGCAGGAAGCGGCGGGCAACGGCCATCCCACCCGTGCCGTACTCGGTTACCGTCTCCATAGGCGTCCCGTGAGGAACTAGCCGAGCCGTCCGCGCAGCCTGGGATCCGCCAGGTCCCGGAGACCATCGCCCAGCAGGTTCAGGCCCAGCACCGTGACAAGGATCGCAACCCCAGGGAAGATCGTGATCCAGGGCGCGGTCTGCATGAACATCCGTCCAGTGGTGATTACCGTCCCCCAGCTCGGTATGTACGGGGGCAGGCCCACGCCCAGGAAGCTCAGGGCCGCCTCGGCCAGCACCGACTGCGCAAAGATGAAGGTGCCCTGCACGATCACCGGCGGCAGGCAGTTGGGCAGTATGTGGCGGGAGAGGATGCGCGAGTCGCTCGCGCCCATGGCCTGGGCCGCCTGTACGTAGTCCTGCTCGCGGACCACAAGCGTGATGCTGCGCACCACGCGCGCGACGTTGGGCGTGTAGACCACCGACAGCGCTATGATGACGTTCGAGAGCCGGGCCCCCAGCGCGGCCATCAGCGCGATGGCCAGCAGGGTGGAGGGAAACGCCATCAGGCCGTCCATGATCCTCATGATGAACCTGTCCAGCCGGTCGGAGTACCCCGCGGTCAAACCGAGCGTGATCCCCACCGTCGCGGCGCAGGCCACCACGAAGATACCAACCACAAGCGATATCCGCGCCCCGAAGATCACGCGGCTCAGGATGTCGCGCCCCATGTTGTCCGTGCCAAAGGGATGCGCGGTGCTGGGGCCCACCAGCCGCCGGGGCACCTCAATCTCCTGGGGATCGTAGGGTGCGAACACCGGGGCCAGCACTGCGATCACGAGGACGGCCAGCACTATGCACCCTCCGATGAGCGTGGACCTGCTCCGCCGTAGCGCGCGGAAGACCACC
>DYHL01000166.1:0-2772 GCA_020724185.1 Candidatus Nitrosymbiomonas sp.
CGCAACCTATTGCGCCCCATCGCCCCATCACGCTACGCCCTGGGGCTCACTGCGAGCACCCAGGAAACGGGCCACACGGCCCGAACCTGAGCAGTACCATGAGGCCACTCCTTATACTCCTCGCAGTACTGGCGGCTGTCAGCGGACCCGCGGTCGAGGCCTGGGGCAAGTCCTACGACCACCCTACCATTGATGTCTCATTCCGCCTGCTCCCCGACGGGGATGCGGAGGTTGAGGAGACACGCGCGTTCCGGTTTCAGGGCTCGTTCTCGTGGGCGGAGATCCGGCGCAGCACGGCGGGGCAGTACGGGACCTACCGGATCAGTTACTCCGGAGTCTGGAATGCCGACAGCGGCCAGGCGACGATGTTCAAGCAGTCCTCGGATGGATCAGAGGAGATTCTACGGTGGAACTACCACGCCGCGGATACCACGATGCGTTTCCGGATTCGGTACCGTATTGCAGGGGCGGTGCAGCGCTACGCTGACGTGGCGCAGTTCTACTGGCAGGCGATCGAGGGGGACCACGCGCCCATCGGCCGGGTCCGGATCACGGTGCGCGCGCCCGCGGCCAGCCCCAACCTGTTCAAGGTGTTCGTGCACAGCAAGGCCCGGCCGGGTGAACTCCGCATCGCCCAGGACTACCTGAGTGCTGAAATCACACAGTCAGACATCCCCGAGACCTCGTTCGTCGAGGTGCGGGTCCTGCTGGACGCCGCGCTGTTCCCCCGGGCCTCGTTGCGCCGGGGTGAAAGCCACGAGAGCCTGCTGGCAGACGAGCGCCGGCAGTCCGAGACAGATAGACGGCAGACGCTGGTGCTCCTGGCGGCATTGGCGGCCGCATCGGTGCTCGTGATCTGCCTGGTAGGCGCCTACGTTTGGACCTACGCGCGCTACGGGCGGGAGCCGGCGGTGGCCTACGAGGCCATCTACGAACGCGAGCCGCCGCGGCCCATCCCCCCGGCGGTCGTCCCCGCGATTCTGACGCAGGGCGGCGTTCGGAATACCGCCCTGCCATGGGCCTTCGCTGCCACCCTCCTGGAGGCGGCACGGCTCGGGTACCTGGAGATCGAGGAGCGTCAGGGCCGCGGATTGCTGGGCACCGGGCTGTTCCGCGATGATGACCTGGTCTACCGGCTCACTGAGAAGGGACGCTCGCTCTTGTCAGGACAGCCGCCGCAGGAGGTGAGGCGGGAGCGATCCCTTGAGCAACTCGAGGTGAGGGTTCTGAAAGCCGTGTTCCGGGACGCCGGCAAGGGTGACGAGGTAACCGGCGATGAGATCGAGGCCTGGGGCAAGCGGATGCCAGGAAGAAAGAGCAACTTCTTGCTCTTCGTCGAACAGTGGGGCCCCGACCTGCGCAAGTGGTTCGAGGACAAGCACTTCCGTCTGGATGACGCGGCCAGTGAACGGGCCAAGGGCTGGTTCATCGGAGGCGCGATCGTCACCATGTTCGTGGCCTCCGTGGTGGGCATGGGCATCGCGGCGGCGGTGGCGGTCCCGGTGGGTCTGGTGCTGATCGTGCTCGCGGTCAAAGGACTTTCAAGCCGCGCTCGTGAGGCGGCCCTCGAAGTGAAACGATGGGAGGCGTTTCGGCGGTTCATGGCCGACTTCTCCGCCATGAAGGAGGCAGGGCCGAACCTGCTGGCGCTGTGGGAGACCTACCTTGTGTACGCCACGGCGCTGGGCGTGGCGGAGCAACTGCTGAAGAACCTGCAGCTCGTGGCCGCGGAGCTGGGAGGAAGCGCGTTCCGTCCGACGTGGTTCCGCACCGCCTCCGGCGATGGCAGCGGGGGGCTAACATCTGCCGGGATCGGGTCGCTGGATACCCTGACCAAATCGTTTCAGAACTTCCAGAACCTGTCGCGGGCGCTGTCCAGCTCGTCGAGCAGCGGCGGGGGGTTCAGTGGCGGCGGCGGGGGCGGCGGCGGCGGGGGCAGCAGCCGGGCGGGGTAAGGCGTGGAAGGCGCGGCCCACGGGACCGGATTCGCCTACCGTCCGGTCTTCGCCCACCTCTCCAGCGCGCGCACGCCCATCGAACCCACCAACGTCATCATCAGGTAGAGCAGCGCCACCATGTTGTAGGTCTCGAAGGCGCGGAAGGTCCTGGCCGAGAGCAGCCGGCCCGCCTGCGTCAGTTCCGGAACCGCGATGGCCGAGGCCAGGGCCGAATCCTTCAGCAGCGCGATGAAGTCGTTGCCCAGCGGCGGCAGCACGACGCGCAGCGCCTGGGGTAGGATTATGAACCGCATCGCCTGCCCGTAGGTCAGGCCCAGCGAGCGGGCGGCCTCCATCTGCCCCTTGGGAATGGACTCGATTCCGGCGCGGTAGATCTCGGCCAGGTAGGCGCCGTACCCGATCGCCAGGCCGAGGATGGCCCGATTGAGATCGCTCCGGATCAGCCGGGTGATGACCTCGGCCGCGCCGGGGAAACCCGCCGCCCGGGCGGCTCCGGACAGCGCGGCCGAGACCAGGGGCGCGGCCACGAACGCAATGTAGATCAGCAGCACCAGCAGCGGTACGCCGCGGACCACCTCGACGTAGAGCGTGGCCACGGTGTAGACCACCGGCCGCCGGGATAGCCACATCAGCCCTGCCACCAAGCCGATGACCAGGGCCAGCGCGTAGGCCGCGAACGTCAGGCGCAGCGTGAGGAGCACCCCGTCCCAGAGAAAGGCCAGGGTGTCCTGGTAGACCTGGGAGCCGGCCACCACGAATGCGATGCCGGCCCCCGCTGTCAACAGCACGAGTACCCACCAGGGAACCCGCTCGA
>DYHL01000166.1:2782-6117 GCA_020724185.1 Candidatus Nitrosymbiomonas sp.
GGAGGATGGGTTTCTCTTTGTCACGCGAAACCTACTGGCCTGGCGCGCGCTCCACGAACCACTTCTTGTAGAGGCCGTCAAGCGTCCCATCGGCCTTCATCTGCGCCAGGGCCGCGTCAAACGCCTGCTTGAGGGCAGTGTCGCCCTTCCTGAGGGCAATACCCAGGGCCTCGCTCGTGAACGGCTCGCCCACCTTCTTGAGCTTGTCCGGGTTCACGTAGATGAACCCGTCGGCGGCGTAGCTGTCAATGATGACGGCGTCCACGTCCTTGTTAATCAGTGCCTTCACCGCCAGGGCAAAGGTCTCGTAGCGGCGCACGTCGCCGACCTTCCCCTCCTTCTGGAAGGCGCTGGCCTTCTCATCGTTGGTGGTCCCGGTCTGCACCGCGACCTTCTTGCCTGCCAGGGTATCAACGCCGGTGACGGCAGTCTCGTCCATTCGTACCAGAACGACCTGGCCGTAGCGCAGATAGGACTCGCTGAAGTCAAGGGTCTTGAGCCGCTCTTCGGTTATCGTCACGCCCGAAGCCACGGCGTCGAACTGCCCCTGGGCCAGGGCCACGAAGATGCCGTCCCATGCGGTCGTGGTGAAGACCGCCTTGCAGTTCGCGCGGCGGCAGATCTCGGCCAACAGATCGGGGTCGAACCCGACGATCTGCTTGTCCTTGTCCACATACTCAAAAGGCGGATAGGTGGTGTCGCTGCCGACCTTGACCTCCCGCCCGCCCAGATCCGTAACGGCCGCGGCCGGCTGCGGCACCGCGGGCGGCTGGACCGCCAGTTGGCGGCCGCGCGACACATAGTACAAGGCAGCGATCACGATCAGGAGCACAACGATGTAGATCACCGAACGTCCTCTCATTTGTATCCCTCCTGTTGGATCAGGCGTCGTCGTTCCCACACTTCGGGGTTCACCAGGTTGGGCGGCCGCCGTCCCGCCAGCGCGGCCAGCAGGTTCCCAACCGCCATCAGGGCCATCCCGGTCCGCGTCCTGACGCTGGCACTGGCAATGTGCGGTGCGACCACCACGCTGTCCAATGCTAGCAGCGGATGGTCTGACGGAAGAGGCTCTGCTTCGAACACGTCCAGCCCAGCCCCAGCGATGCGACCTCCGGCCAGGGCATCGTACAGCGCCTCGGAGTCCGCAATTGGCCCGCGGGCGGTGTTGATCAGGAACGCGGTGGGCTTCATCAGGGCAAGCTGCGGCTCGCCGATCAGGTGGCGCGTCCGCGGCGTAAGTGGAACGTGGATGCTGACGAAATCGGCCCGCCGCAGGACCTCTTCCATTGAGGCGAACTCCAGGCCCAACTCCTGCTCCGGGGCCTCCCGCCGCTCCACATCATGGTAGAGAATCCGCATCGCGAACCCGCGCGCCCTGCGGGCCACCGCCGTACCGATGCGGCCCAGCCCGATGAGCCCCAGGGTCGCGCCGCAGACGTCCTGGCCCAGCAGGAGCATCGGTCCCCAGCTCTGCCACCGTCCGGCCCGGGTGTACCTGTCTGCCTCGACCACCCGGCGGGCGACCGCAAGCAGCAGCGCCATCGTGAAATCGGCGACCGTCTCGGTCAGCGCGCCCGGCGTGTTGGTGACGACCACCCCGCGCTCGGTGGCCGCCCCGACGTCTATGTTGTCGAACCCTACCGCGTAGTTGCTCACCACGCGCAGCCGGGGAGATGCGTCCAGCAGCGCGGCGTCAACGCGGTCGGTGAGCAACGAGATCAGTCCGTCCGAGGCAGCGGCTTCCCGCACGAGAACCTCGCCGGGGGGAGGAATCTCATCGGTGGGCCAGACCGCGATCTCGGCCTGCGCGCGAAGCGTTCCCATGGCCTCCTCGGGCAGGCGTCGGGCAACATAGACGCGGGGAAGGGGCACGCCTAACCGTTCGCGGCCACGGGCAGGCCTCCTGCTCAAGCGCGCGGATCTCCCTGCCCTGCGTGCTGCGCGCCGTGAGGAATCCGCCCTCGCTGCGGCGAACCATCAAGCATGGCAATGTGGAAAGCAGCGCTGCTGGCCGTCTACCTTGCTGCTGGATCGGCGCCTGCGGTGGTGCCGCTGGAGATCCCCTCTCCGCAGCCCGGGCTGGACAGGGCGCTGGCAGACGACTACCGGGGGGCGCTGACAAACCAGGGCATCCAGGTGATCTCTCTGGTGATAACCGACCGCCGGGCTGCCGGCGGGGTCCGCCGCGCGGATATAGCGTACCGCACGCGAACGAGCGGCGTGCTGTCCGCGCTGAGACCAGAGGTAGTACGCGTGATTGCACCGGCCGCCAATCCCAGGCTGGCGCTCGATCTTGTCGCAGTCCGGGCGGTCCGGCGCGACGGCTCAGTGGCAGCAACGATCACGGTCTCTGTGGCCGTGCTCGATCGCTGGCTAAAGGCCCAGATCAACGACGACGAGTTCTATGGGCGGTGGGCCGTGCGCGGGGGATCACGCTAGGGCCTGGCGGTCGAGAACCGCGATGGCCTCCACGTGGTGCGTCTGCGGGAACGGGTCAAACGGCTGCACGTCCACCAGCCCGTACCCGAATGGCATCAGCTCCTTGAGGTCCGGCGCGAGCGTCGTGGGGTTGCACGACACATAGATGATCTTGCGGGCGCCGGTCCTGCCGATCTTGCGCATGACCTTTCCACCGGCGCCGGCACGGGGGGGATCCAGAACCAGCAGGTCCGGGGCGCCGTGCGCCGCGACCACCGAGGGCAGCATCAATCGCGCGTCACCGGCCACGAACTCCACGCCGTCCAGACCGTTGAGCGCGGCGTTCGCGCTGGCCGCGTCCACAGCGGCAGGCAACAGCTCGATGCCGACCACGCGGCCACCGGCGCGGGCCAGCGGCAGCGCAAAGGTGCCAACCCCGCAGTAGAGGTCCACCACGCGCGCCGAGGCGAGCGGTTGCGCACGCTCGACCACGTGCTCGATCATGCGGGCGGCCTGCGCCGTGTTCGTCTGGAAGAAGGTGTCGAGGCCGATCCGGAAGCGCAGGCCCACTACCTGTTCCTCAAGAGCACTGCGGCCGTACAGGGTCTCGACTGCCGCGGGTGGTGCTCCGTCAGAGGTCGCCACTACGATTCCCCGCACGATGCCCGTAACCCCGGGGACTACCCCCACCACTTCCTCCACAAAGGCGGCGGAGGCGGCGAACGGACCCGGAGAAGTAAGAAGACCGACCAGGCGGTCGCCGGTTCCCCTGGCCTCGCGGATCACCAGCGAACGCAGGAACCCGGCATGGGTCTTCGGATCGTACGGCGCCAGGTCGTTGCGCCGCGCAAACGCCCGCACCGCGTCCACCAGCGCGACCGACTCAGGAGACTGCAGGAAGCAAGCCTCGATGGGCA
>DYHL01000008.1:0-8499 GCA_020724185.1 Candidatus Nitrosymbiomonas sp.
ACCACGGCGGCGTGTTCGATCCGGTCCTTGGAGCTGACCAGCAGCATCTCTCCCAGCCGGCGATCTTCTTCCTCATCGCGCCCCCTGGCAGCGGTCCCGGCCAGGGCCATGGCGTTCACCTCGCCGCCGCGCACCCGAACTAGGCGCTCCGGCGTCGCGCCCAGGAAGCACCGGACGCCGCGCGCCACCGCGAACAGCGTGCATCCCGGATAGCCGTCGCTCAGTCTGCGCAGGGCGGTAATGGGATCAAACGGACCGCCCCGCACCCGGACCGATCTCGCAAGCACGACCTTGCGGAGGGTTCCTTCCCGGACGGCCTGCGCGGACGCGGCGACCCTGACCCTCCAGTCGCCGCCCGCAGGATGCTCCTCGGCTGCCAGACAGCGCGGGACCTGCGGCGCAGCGCCGGCCGGCTCGCCCTCAAGAGAGCCTTCAAGTGAATCCTCGCGTGAGTCCTCCAGGAGTCGCAGCGCCTCGCCGGCAATCTCATCCGCGTGGTGTTCGGCTGAGCCGGTGGGCGTAACCACCATCGAGAGAACAAGCCGGCTCTCGTTGCCCGCGCTCGCCACGCAGATCTTGGGCAGGGTCAGCAGACCCGCCGGGTAACCCTCCCACTCGGGACTGGCCGGGCCTTCGGGCGCGAACGCAAACCCTCCTATCAGAACGGGACCGGTCACGCCAGGCGCAGGTCCTCCAGAACCGGCCGCGACACGGCCGATGTCCGCGTCGCCGATGGCATCTTGCAGGATCGCCTTCCAGGCCGCGCCTGCCTCTGCGAAGCGCCCCGCGCCCTCGGTTGAAACCGCCCAGGCGCTTCCAACACCTGCCAGACCAAGAGCCCCCTCCGGAGCGATCCAGAGCATCCGGTCGTGCGATCCGGCGGCGCGGGCGAAGATTGAGATGGGATCGACAGCCGGGATGCGCGCGCTGGCCCAGGCCAGCACCGGCCGGCCTATCTCACGCGCCCTCTGACCGGCGATGCCAACCGCAACCCGGAGCCGACTAAGACTCACCGTTGCTCCTCGCGCCGATGCTGCGCAGCAGCACCGTCCTGAGCGCCGGCAGAGAGGCCAGCAGGTCCGCGCCCGAAGCCATCTGCTGGGTCAGCACCTCATTGATCGCGCCGATCCACGCCGTGGCAGAGGTATGCGTGTCCTGCGCCGGAATCGAGCCCTCGGCAACGGCCCGATCGAGATGGCGCTCGATCAGCGCGGCGAATCTCCTGTGGATCCCCAAGCGGCTCTGCTCGAACTCGGGCCCAAGCGCCGCCGATTCGACAAGCAGTATCCTGGCCAGGTCCCTGTGGGACGCCGCGACCTCCAGCACAACCCGCAGCGCGGCCTCGACCTTGGCCAGCGCGCCGTCTTCCCTGTCAATGGCGTGATCCACGCCGGCCTCGACCATGCCGGCGAGTTGATCGAGCAGCACTAGGAAGATCCCCTGCTTGCTGGGGAAGTAGTGGTAGAAGGCGCCCTTGGACGAATCGGAAGCGGCCACGATGTCGTCCACGGTGGCACCGTGGTACCCCCGCTGGGCGAACACGTCCATGGCCGCCTGGACCAAGCGGTCGCGGGTGGCGGATTCTATGTTGGGGCGGCGGGCCATGGGCGAGGCAGAACCCCTTCGTGATCGCGGGCTGATTCATGCCCGCCAGGGTAGACCGACGCGTCGGTCTACGACGAGAGTACGCAGGACCTGCGCCGATGTCAACCCGTGGCAGGCAAGAGACCATCGCGCGAGGAACCATCTCACGGCAGATAACCACCTGGAGGCGCGCCGTGCCCGAACCATCTGACCGCGAACGCGCGATCGCAGCCTACGCCGCCGAGGTTCGGGCCTTTCACACCTTCTTCGGCGCCGTGCTCGTGGTGATCGCGGCGCTCCATGTGGCCGTGGTCTTTCCGTTCCTGCAGACCCGAGCGCCGGTACCGCTGGTTGCCGAAGCGCTGGCCCGCGTCAAGCAGGAAGCGGCATCGGCTGAGGCAGCGGCGGAGGCGGCACAGGCGGCCGCAGGCGCGCTCGTGGAGTTCCGGGACGCGCTGGATTCCGGGCCGGTAGCGCTGCGGCGCGCCATCGCCGACCTGGTAGCCCGGACCCGTGGCGCTACCGCTGAGTCAGCGCCGCTTGAAGAGGCGATCAGGCAGCAAATCGGCCGGCAGGTCGAGGCGCTGGGGGTCGCCCTGGACGGAGCGCTGGGGCCGCTGCGGGCCTTGAAGAACCCCCCGGTCGAGATCGCTGAGGCGCTCCGCGCCGGGGAGCGAGATCTGGCCCGGCACGTCCTGGCCCTCAATGAGGTGCTGCGCGAGGCGTTCGCAGCCGACCCATTCTTCTGGCAGCGGTGGAACGACCCGGGGACGACGTTTGGCGCGGCCTCGCTGCGCGCGGAGGAGACCGTGCGGGAGATCGAGCAGGCCCGGAGGTCGCTGGATCGCCAGCTCACCGCCGCGGCGGCCGCGGCAAGGAGCCGGCAGCCGGTGCTGCAGGCCCGTTCTGCCGACCTGGCAGTCCGGCAGCGCGACCTCAAGGCGCGCCTGGACGGGGTGAACTCGCCCCCCTGGTCCATCCCGCTGGGCCTGGGCGATCTCGCGCGCCTCTTCCCGGTCTTCGCCGGCATCCTCACCCTGATGGTGTTCTTCCGGCTCAAGCGCATCTTCGCGCTGCGCCGCGCTCACGAGGGAGTCAACCTCGACCTGCTGGCGCCGTCGTGGGTAGTGGGCTCGCGGGGCGTGCCAGGGGTGTGGTGGGCGCTGATCCTGGTCTGCGCGCCCCTGGTGGCCACGATTCACGCTTCGGTGGCTGCGCTGGGGGATCCGGGGTTGTACACCACGGTCCTGGGAGACCCGAGCTCCAGTTCCGCGGTCGCCTTCGGAGCGGTCTACACGGTGCTCGTGCTTGTCGGCATAGTCCAGTTGCCCGCTCTCACGCGGGGGCTCATGGGCACGCCCCAGAGGCGGCCGCAGGGGAAGACCGGACGCGGGGCGTCGGGCTAGTCAGGGGGATGCGGCCGCGTGTCCTGCGAGCACCTGCACCATGGCAGGATGCAGCGGGCCGTTGGACGCCAGCATTTCGGTCCGGAGCGAGCGGAGCGGCAGCCCTGCCCAGTCGCTGACCCGACCGCCGGCCTCCTCAACCATAAGAACCCCGGCGGCGACGTCCCACGGCTGGAGCCCGGGTTCCCAGAACGCGTCGAGGCGGCCCGCCGCCAGGTATGCCAGGTGGATCGCTGCCGCGCCCATGATCCGCACCTCCAGCGAGCGCAGGATAAGTGGGCCGATGGTGGGCACGTGCCGGCTGCGCTCGGGCTCGCGCGGGAGTCCGGTTGCCACCAACGCCTGGCCCAGATCTGCGGTTTCGGAGACCGCCAGTTTGACGGGCGCGGCACCGCCCCCCAGCAGGTATGCGCCGCGGCCGCGCTCGGCCACGAAATACTCGCCGAGCGGCGGGACCGCGATCACGCCGCACTGCAGGATCCCGCGGTCCTCCAGCGCGACAGAGACCGCGAACCATGGAATGCCGTGCGCGAAGTTGGCGGTCCCGTCCACGGGATCCACCACCCAGCAAGGACCTGCCCCGTCGGTCGAGGTACCCTCCTCGCCCAGCAGTCCGTGGTCTGGGAACCGTGCGCGGATGCGCGCCGCTATCAGCTGCTCGGCCTCGTGATCGGCCCGCGTGACCAGATCGGTAGTGGTCTTGAGGCGGACCTGCTTCTCAGTAGAGGACTCAGGCAGGATGCTCATCACCAGTACCGCGGCCTCGCGCGCGGTCTCCAGGGCAAACGCGGCCGTGTCGGAAAAACCCAATCGGGAAAGCGTGCTCATGCCGCGCGTCGTCCACCTCCGGTTGCGTGGTGTCTCAACAATAGCACGCCGGCGGAGGAGTCCAAGCACCCCAGCCGAACCATCGAGGCAATGGTGCAGGCACAGGTCCGGCAGGCAACCGCCCGCGACGTGGATGAGATCGTCTCAACATGGGGCGAACTGGCGGCGCACCATGCCCGGCTCGACGAAGCCTTCCGCCCGTCCCGACGCTGGCAGGAGGAGTACCGCCACTTCATCCTGGGCCTGCTGGACCGCGACGATGCCCGCGCCGTCGTGGCCGTGGAGGGCGGCCGGGTGATTGGCTACGGGGTCGGACGGATCTCCATGCTGCCCGCGTTCTTCGAGCGGCGGCGGCGCGGCTACCTCCACGACGTGGTCACGCGCGAGCCCTACCGGCGACGGGGAGTCGGCCGTAGCATTGTTGAAGCACTGCTGGCGTGGATGCAGGAATGCGGCGCCCTGACGGCGGAACTGACAGTGGCCGTCCTGAACGAGGAGGCGGTGGCGTTCTGGACGCGGATGGGATTCGCCCCCTACATGCACCACTTCAAGCGCGAGTTTAGCTGATGGCTGTGAGAGACCCGAGATGAGCCGACTGGAAACGGCCACGACCCGGATGCGCGACCACGGCCTGGCAACCCTGCTGGTCACCACGCCGGCGAATGCTTACTACCTGAGCCGATTCCGGGCAGCGACCCACACCCGGCCGGTCGTGGTCGTGGTCGCCGAGAACCCGGTGCTGATCGTCCCGGAACTCGATGAAGCGCACGCCCGCAACACCTCGGTGATCGGGGACATCCTCACCTACTCCGAGCGGCAGGCTGGCAGGCAGAGAGGTCTCTCGCCCCTGCACCTGGCGCTTGCCGTAGCCCTCGAGGCGCTCAAGGAGTCGGGCACCTCAGGACCGATCGGGTTCGAGTCAGAGGGGCTCTCGGCAGAGGGGTTCTTCACGCTGCGCGGCCGCATCCCGGCCCAGGTTGTGCCTACTCGCGGGATAGTTGAAGAGATGCGCGTCGTAAAGGATGCGGGCGAGATGGAGCTCATACGCACCGCCGCCGGGTTGGCGGATTGCGGGATTGCCGCGGGCATCGCGGCGTGTCGCCCTGGGAACACCGCGGTGGAGATCGGCATCGCCTCCGCCGCCGCGACCATGCGCGCGGGCGCCGCGCGGCACCCCGAACGCCATGTGGCCGCGGCATGGCCGTACGCACCGGCTCCGGGCCGCGTGCTGGCCGCGGGCGATGCTGTAGTCTGCTCCACGGTCTGCGCCGTGGACGGATACCATGCCGAGGTGGAACGGACGGCTCTGATCGAGACCGGCTCCGACGATCAGCGCCGCCTGTTCGAGGTCGTGCTGCGCGCCGGGACCGCGGCCCGCGCCGCGATACGACCCGGGGTGCCCTGCCTGGAGGTAGACCGGGCCTCTAGGGCGGTCGTCGCAGATGCCGGGTACGGCCCGCAGTTCACCCACATAACCGGGTACGGGCTGGGAATCGGGCGCCATGAGCTTCCGTTCCTGGCACAGAGCGATGACATCGCTCTCGTCCCCGGCATGGTGATGTCGGTTGGGCTGGGCGTCAACGTCGAGGGCGTCGGCAGGTTCCGCCACTCCGACACGGTCGTGGTCACAAGCGACGGGTGCGAGGTTCTAACCCTACACCCACGACATCTCGAGGCGCTGACAACCCGCAGCTAACCGCCGTGGAACCCCTATTCCTGGAACCCGTGAGGACGCGCCTGCTGTTGCTCAGGCACGGCGCCGTGGATTGGGCGCAGGTAGTCGAGGGCGAGCCGCCGCTGTCGGCCGAGGGCCTGCGCGACGTGGAGATCGCATCAGCCACCCTGCCGCACTTCGACGCAATCGCGGCCAGCCCCCAGCGTCCCGCACGGGAAACGGCCGAGACCATAGGCCTGGTTCGGGGCGCGCCGATCGCGTGGCGCGAAGGGTTGGACGAGATCAGGACCGCGGCCCCGCTTACCAGCGCCCAGGACTGGGTGGACTGGATGGACCGGCTCTTCGAGAGCTACCGGACCTCGATGGACGGTGAGTCCCTCGCCGACGGCACCGAGCGCATCACCGCCGAGCTGCGCACTGTGGGCGACCACCATTACGGCCGCACCACCCTCGTGGTCAGCCATCCCATCGTCCTGCTGGCCTTCCGGGCGCACGTCGCCCAGACCGCGGTGCTGCGCGACCAGGTTGATGGCCTCCCCGAGTTGGGCGTTGCTGTCGTGGACTACCTGGAAGGCCGGTTCTATCTGGTCGAGGACTTCCCGGTGAGGAGATAGGCCGCAAATGGCGCGCGACGATCGTCCTGGATTCGCGGACGTGCTCGCTGCCAGGCGCGTGATTGCCGCGTACCTGCGCCCTACGCCGGTGGTGACCTCGCCCGCGCTGGACCGCCTTCTGGGCTGCCGCGCCTTCGTGAAGTGCGAGAACGCCAACCCCACCCGCGCGTTCAAGATCCGCGGCGGCATCAACCTGGTCTCGCGGCTGACCGCGGACGAGCGACGGCGCGGCGTCATCGCCGCTTCCACGGGAAACCACGGGCAGTCCGTCGCCTTGGCATCGCAGATCTTCGGGGTCCGCGCTATCATTGGAGTGCCGGAGCGGGCCAATCCCCACAAGGTAGCGGCGATGCACGAGTTCGGGGCCGAGGTCGTCGAGGTGGGCCGCGACTTCGACGAGGCCCGCGGGTGGGTAGAGCGCACCGCGGCTGCGGAGGGCTACCGGTACGTGCACTCGGGCAACGAACCACTGCTGATCGCTGGGGTCGGGACGGCAAGTCTCGAGTTGATCGAGGAGGTGCCCGACCTGGAGGTCATCATCGTGCCGGTCGGTGGGGGATCCGGAGCCAGCGGGCACTCGATCGCGGCCAAGGCGGTCAACCCGGGGATCGAGTTGATAGGCGTGCAGGCCGAGGGCGCTCCAGCCGTGGCGCGCTCGTGGCGGGAGCGGCGGATCGTCAGCACGGACACGATGACCACCAGGGCCGAGGGACTGGCCACCCGCTCCCCGTTCTCCCTTCCCCTGGCCATGTTGTGGGATGGGCTCGACGAGATGATCCTGGTCAGCGACGAGGAAATGGAGGATGGAATCCGAATCCTCCTCGATACAACCCGTCAGGTCGCCGAGCACGCCGGGGCGGCTCCGGTGGCTGCGGCGCGGCGCATGCGGGACCGCATAGCCGGTCGCAAGGTCGGATTGGTGCTGAGCGGCGGGAACATTACGCTGGAGGCGCTACGCGCGTGCATCCAGACCAGACCGGGTACGAGAGGCCAGACCTAGAACGAAGGGAGCGGTGAGAGGTGACGAAGCACGAACGGGTCTATGCCGCTGTTGACGGCAATCCGGTGGACCGCCCGCCGGTCGCGCTGTGGCGGCACTTCCCGCAAGAGGACCAGCGGGCTGAGACGCTAGCCCAAGCCCACGCGGCGTTCTACAAGACCTTCGACTGGGACTTCCTGAAGATCACACCGGCCAGCGCCTTCTACGGCGACGACTGGGGCCTGCGCTCGACCTACCGACCCAACCGGGAGGGCGTCCGGCATTACACCGAACGGCCGGTAAAGAAGGAAACCGACTGGCCCAAGCTCAAGCGCCTGGACGTCACCACCGGTGCCCACGGACGCGAGTTGAAGGCGATCCGGGCACTCCGGAAGGCGCTGCCGGACGCGATCATCCTGGCCTCGATCTTCAGCCCGCTCTCGATCGCCCGCGCCCTGGCCGGCGAGACCGCGCTGCTCCGCTACCTGCGTGACTCGGTGGACGAAACGCACGAGGGGCTCGACATCATCACCGAGGCCACCGGCATGTTCGCGGCCGAGTGCGTGGCCACCGGGGCCGACGGCCTGTTCCTGGCCACCCAGTGCGCCTCCACCGGATACATGACCATCGAGGAGTACGAGGAGTTCGGACGGCCCTACGACCTGCGCGTGCTCGAGGCAGGGCGGAAGGCCGAGATCGTGATGCTGCACATCCACGGCGAGCGCATCATGTTCGAGCAGCTCATGGACTACCCGGTCCAGATCGTCAACTGGCACGACCGGCGCACCCCACCGACGCTCAAGGAGGCACGCGAGCAGTTCTCGGGCACGATAGCCGGCGGCGTGGACTCCATGGACACGATCGGGAAGGCCACCCCTGAGCAGGTGACCACGGAGGTCAAGGACGCCATCGCTCAGGTCGGAGGCAAGCGGTTGGTCGTCGCCGCTGGGTGCGTGATCCCCATAGATGCCCCCGAGGAGAACGTGCGGGCGGTACGGCAGGCGGTCGAGGGCTGACGGCGACGGCCGATCAGTCGCCGTAGTGCGTCCGGGCCCGCTCCACATAGAGGATCCGGCGGTCCTCGTCCAGGCTGTAGACGATGCGGTCTCTGTAGGTCAGCCGGTATGAGAAGCTGCCGGCCAGGTCGCCCAGCAGCTTCTTGCCTTCGTACGGGTTCTGGGCAAGCACTTCCAGGAGGATGTCCCGAAGCTTCGTCCTCAGTCTCGGAGAGAGTCGCTCCACATCCCTCACGGCCTGCCTTGTGAAGCGTATCTTCCACCGGGCGCTCATCGCGCGCCCAGCACTTCCTCAAGAGGGTAGGTCTCTCCCCTGGCGATCTCGCGACGCGCCTGGCGGATGCTCCGCAAGAAACCGGGCGTGGAAAGAAGTTCAAGCGTCTCGATGAGGGACTCG
>DYHL01000008.1:8509-24817 GCA_020724185.1 Candidatus Nitrosymbiomonas sp.
AGTCTTCGTGCGATAGCAGGACGGCGTCACCCTCCCTGTGCGTGATCCGGAACTGCCGGTGCCCGCGTACGGAACCCCTCAACAGGGCAAACAACCTCTTGCGCGCCTCGGTCGCCGTCAGGCTTTTCACGGCCTCACCTCATGTACCACATTATGTACATCTTACCCTAGGCCATCGCAGCCTCATCGGTCAAGCAGTCCTGTAGCGGGAGGGGCAGAGCGGGTAGACAGGAATGGCGCCGAGGCACGGAGAAAGTTTGCATTTACGGCGCTTCTCGAGCGCATCCGGACCATCGAAAGCGCTCCAGGAAGCGCCCACGGGGGGGATGGCTTATGAAGTCGCGGATGCTCGTCATGCTGGCAGTCACGGTGCTCGCCGCCGCGGTCGTGGCAAGCGGGCTGGGTCTGGCCGCCGCAGGCCCGGCGGTGCGGCTCTCGATCGCCACCGGAGGGGTCGGTGGCGTCTACTTTCCCATGGGCGGGGGCCTCGCCTCGCTGATCTCCAAGCACATCCCTGGCGCCACGGCCACGGCCGAGGTCACGCCGGCCTCGGTGGACAACATGCGGCTCCTCCAGGCCAAGCGGGCGGACATCGCGTTCACGCTGGCGGATACCGCCCACGACGCGTTCAAGGGCGAGGAGCCGTTCCGCGGATCCCCGATCCCGATCCGCACGCTGTCGCCGCTCTACAACAATTTCAATCACCTGGTCACGATAGAGGGCGCCGGCATCGCGGCAATCGCCGACCTGCGCGGCAAGCGGGTCTCGGTCGGCGCGCCGGGCAGCGGAACCGAGATCACCGCCCTGCGGATCCTGGAGGCGGCTGCGCTGCACCCGGACCGCGACATCCGCCGCGAGCGCCTGGGCGCGGCTCCATCGGTGGACGCCCTCAAGGACAGGAAGATAGACGCCTTCTTCTGGAGCGGGGGCCTGCCCACCGCAGCCGTGCTCGACCTCGCCGCTACCCCGGGCCTGCGCATCAGGATTGTCCCTCTCGATGGGCTGGTACCCATCCTGCAGCGGAAGTACGGTAACCTCTACTTCCGCTCGGTAATCCTAAAGGAGTTCTACCCCGGCATGGCGGCCGACGCGCCGACGATCGGCGTAGCCAACCTGCTGGTGGTGCACCAGGACTTCGACGCCGAGCTGGCCTACCAAGTCACGAAGCTGCTCTTCGAGCGGCGCGCCGATCTTGCCCAGATCCACAAGGAGGCGGCCAACATCACGACAATAGGCGCGGCCGGCCGCTCGCCGGTTCCCTTCCATCCCGGCGCGATCCGGTACTTCAGGGAGCGCGGCGTCGAAGGATTCTAGAGCGACGGGCTCCAGGCGGGCTTTCTTGCAGGCGGCCGCGGCGACCACCCTAGCAACCGCTCTGGCAGTCGCGGTCGCCCTGCTGCTGGCGCCCGTTCAGGCACTGGAGGTCACCAAAGTTAGCACCGGCCGCCTCCTCTGGCGCGTTCCGGCAGAGGCCGGGGCCACGGTGGATCTCGAATACACCAACTCCATCTTCGGCGCGCCCACGACCGAGCGGTTCGAGGTCTCTGGTCGAGCCCTGCGTCTGGTGGAAATCAGTAGCACGCAGGAAGCCGTTCTCCAGTACCTGGCACTTGACCCCCCGTACCAATCTCGGGATGGACGCCTGGTGTCCAGGAGGCACGGGCCCTTCGTCGGCGAACTCACGATCCGCATCGGCCAAACCGGGCAGCAGCGGCTGATGGCCGGCGGCAGGGAGATCCCCCTGTACCGGGCAGGTGACGGCGAGGCGGTACGCCTCGCCGTCGCGAGAAGACCGCGAGCGCTCGTCCTGATAAGACGACCTCATCCCCCATAGGAGCAGCCCGTGGAGCGGCGTGAAGAGGCGACACTCCCGAAGTCCGAGGAAGAACTCAAGGAGATCGTCGAGGAGTACGAGGGGAAGACACGGCGGCTGGCAGGCCGGTGGGGAACCTTCGTGGCCGCCCTCGCCGTCGTGATGTCCCTGTATCACCTGCACGCCGCCACGGCCACCTTCATCCGGCACGTCCACCTGACCCGGCATCTGCTCTTCGTGCTCGTGCTGTGCTTCCTGCTCTACCCGGGAACGCGGCGATCCCTCGGGCGCACCTCTCCCACGGTGTGGGATGTGATCCTCGCCGGGCTCAGCGTGGCGGCGATGGGCTACATCCTCGTGGACTTCAAGGCCTTCGTCTACCGCTCGTACATCCCCACCCCGCTCGACCTGATCTTCGGCATCATCACGATCCTCCTGATCCTGGAGGCCACGCGCCGCACCGTTGGCAGCGCCCTCGTGCTCCTGGTCGTTGCCTTCCTGGTCTACGCATTCATCGGGCCCTGGTTGCCCGAGCCCTGGACCCACCGCGGGTACGACCTGGTCCGCGTGGTCGGGCAGCTCTACATCACGCTCGAAGGGATCTTCGGGGTGCCGCTCGAGGTCTCGGCGACCTTCATCATCCTGTTCACGATCTACGGAGCGGTGCTGGAGGCGTCGGGGGCCGGAAGGTTCTTCGTGGACCTGGCGCTGGCGCTGACCAAGGGTCGGCGGACCGCTCCAGGCCAGGCCACCACCATCGCCTCGTTCCTGCTGGGCGGCCCTTCCGGCAGCGGCGTCGCCACCACCGTGACCGTGGGCGCCATCACCTACCCGATGCTCAAGCGCGCGGGCTACGACCGGGAATCGGCCGGCGGGCTGCTCGCGGCCGGGGGAATCGGCGCGGTCATCTCGCCCCCGATCCTGGGCGCGGCGGCCTTCATCATCGCCGAGATGCTGAAGATTTCCTACCTGACGGTCGTGATAATGGCGACCATCCCCACGGTGCTGTACTACTTCTCGATCATGCTGATGATCGAGTTCGACGCGCGCCGGATGTCGCTCAAGAAGGTGGAGATCGCGGCGGGGAACACGTGGCAACTGGCGAGGCGCTACTGGTTCCTACTCACATCGCTGGTCCTGGTCCCGGTCCTCATGATCATGGGGTTCACGGCCATCAGGGCGGTCTTCTGGGCGATCGTCGTCGCCGCGGCGTCCAGCCTGTTGCGGCGGGAGACCGCGCTGGTAACAGCGCGTCGCGCCGCGCGGGGCGAAGGGGGAATCCGCGCGGCAGGCGGGGGCCTGCGGATGGGTCCGGTAGTGCTCAATCCATCCGGCCTCATCACCTCGCTGGACAACGGCAGCCGGCAGGTGCTCAACGTGGCGGTCACCTGCGCGGCCGCCGGGATCGTGGTCGGGGTGGTCAACCTGACCGGCCTGGGCCTGAAGATCTCGGACGTCATCATCACCTACGCGGGCGGACAACTGCTGCCAACGCTGATCTTCGCCGCCATCGCGCTGTGGGTGCTGGGGCTCGCGCTGCCCATCACCGCCACCTACATCATTGCCGCGGTCATCGTGGCGCCTGCGATCACCAAGCTCGGGGTCTCAGAGCTGGCCTCCCACATGTTCATCTTCTACTACGCGATCCTGTCGGAGGTCTCGCCGCCGGTTGGCCTGGCGCCGCTGGCCGCCGCCGCGCTCACCGGCGGGCGGCCCTTCCGCACCATGATGATGGCCTGGAAGTACACGCTGCCCGCGTTCGTGGTGCCGTTCATGTTCACCCTCCACAAGGAGGGCATGGGGCTCCTGCTGCAGGCACCCTGGCAGACCGTGGCGTATACCATGACCACGGCGGTCTTCGGTCTGAGCGCGCTGGCCGCGGCGGTCACGGGGTGGCTGATCCGCCGGGCGACCATCGTGGAGCGTGCCGTGCTGGCAGTGGCCGGGATCGTGCTCATCTATCCCGCGGCGCTGCAGGATGCGGTCGCGATCGCAGTGGTGCTGGCGGTAGCGACGATTCAGTGGTTCACGCGAGGCCATGTCACCACAATGTCTGCCTGACAGGTGATCGAGATGAATGAAGAAGAGGAAGCACGATGGGAAGGCGAAGGGGGGGCGACTGCCCCCGGACCCGGTGCCGAGCCCCTGCCCGGCGCCATGGCCCTGGTGGGCACTTTCCTGAGCCTGCTGGCCGCGAAGGCCTGGCAGGCAATGGGGCTCGTCCCGGATCCCGCGACGAAGCAGGTCGAGCGGAAGCTCGACGACGCGCAGATCGCAATTGACGCCGCCGCGGCCCTGGCCGAGGTCATCCGTCCCCGCGTGGCAGATGCCGAGCGCCGCGAGATCGAGGCGCTGATCACTAACTTGAGGCTGAACTTCGTCGAGCAGAAGAGCAAGGCGCCGTAGGGAGCGCAGTCGGTGGACGACCTCTTCCGCTACATTGACTCGCACGGCGAGGCGTTAATCCACGACCTGCAGCGCCTCTGCCGTCAGCCGTCCATCTCGGCGCAGGGCGTGGGGGTGGAAGAGTGCGCCTCGCTGCTCGTGGCGCAGATGCAGGCCAAGGGCATCCCTGCGCGGAAGGAGCCGGTCCAGGGCGGCCCGCCGCTCGTGGTGGCCGAGATCCCCGGAGATGGCCCGCGTACGCTGCTGATCTACGACCACTACGACGTGCAGCCGGCGGATCCGCTCGACGAGTGGACCTCCGACCCGTTCGCCGCGGAGATCCGCGACGGCTGCCTCTATGCGCGCGGCGCCCAGGATACCAAGGGCAACATCATGGCGCGCCTCGCGTCGGTCGAGGCCTGGTTGCGCGTGCGCGGCCGCCTGCCTGTGGGCGTCAAGTTTCTCATCGAGGGGGAGGAAGAAGTCGGCAGCCCGCACCTCGGCGAGACCCTGCGCGAGCGGCCGGAACTCGCCCGGGCCGATGCCTGCATTTGGGAGTCGGGCGCAAAGGACCACCGCGACATCCTCAACATCTACCTGGGCGTCAAGGGCATGCTCTACGTGGGTCTCGAAGCCACCGGCGCGCGCCGCGACATGCACTCCGCGTCGGCCGCCGTCGTCCCCAGCGCGGCGTGGCGGCTCGTCTGGGCGCTGCGTACCCTCAAGGGTCCGGACGAGCAGGTGCGCATCCAGGGCTTCTACGAGGGCGTGGTCGAGCCCAGCCCGGCCGAGATGGCCCAGTTGGAGCGCATAGCCGCCCAGCGCGACGACGAGGCGATGCGCCGCGACCTGGGCATCCCGGTGTTTATCAAGGGCCTCAGCGGCGTGGACCTGGTCCGGCGCCTGTACTTCGAGCCTACCTGCAACATCTGCGGGCTGACCGCGGGCTATCAGGGACCGGGGTCAAAGACCGTGCTACCCCGGCGCGCAAACGCCAGGGTGGACTTCCGCCTGGTGCCGAACCAGCGCTCGGACGACATCCTAACGAAACTCCGCGAGCATCTGCGCCGCGAGGCGTATGGCGACCTCGCCATCCAAGCGCGTGGCGCCGAGCCTTACAAGACGCCATTTGACGCGCCGATCGTGGACGTGGTCGCCGAAACCGCAGAGGAGATCTACGGCCACGCGCCGATAATCCTGCCGACGCAGGCAGGCACCGGGCCGATGGATGTGGTGTGCGCGCCCTTCAACATGCCCGCGGTCGGCACAGGAGTGGGCCATTCGCGGGGGAACAACCACGGGCCGAACGAGAACATCCGGCTGGCGGATTACATCCAGGGGATCAAGCACATCGCGCTGATCCTGGAACGGTTCGCGGGGTAGCGCGGGGGTGATATACTGTCTGACAGAATTGGAATAGCGTCCCGGAGGAGTACGGTAGCCTGGTAACCGGCCCGCCTGCTAAGCGGGTGAGCGGGTGTTGAGCCCGCTTCGTGGGTTCGAATCCCACCTCCTCCGCCAGTAGTTCTCCCGTGCGGGTCCTTGCCCTGTTCGATGCGCTGTTCCTTGGAGGTGAGGTTGCATGGCCGGAGTCAACTACCTGGCGGTGCTCGTGGCCGCGATCGCAAACATGGTGATCGGCGCCCTGTGGTACTCCCCCTCGCTGTTCGGCAAGAACTGGATGGAGCTCGTTGGCGTCCGTCCCGAGGACGCCGAGAAGCGCGCGGCTGGCGCTCGGCGGGCCTATTCCTGGATGTTTGTCGCATCGCTTCTGATGGCGTATGCGCTCGCCCGGATCCTCTGGTACGCCGGGGCCCAATCGGTGATCGGCGGTGCCCTGATTGGGTTGCTCGCGTGGCTGGGGTTCGTGGCCACCACAATGGGCGCGAACTACCTGTTCGAAGGCCGGCCGTGCCGGTTGTACGCGATCAACACAGGGTATCCGCTGGTGTCGCTGATCATCATGGGCGCCCTTCTGGCGGCCTGGCGGTAGGTCCGCGACGGCGGTAAGTCCGCAAAGAGGGAGGCTTCATGCACAAGACCATCGCTTACTTCGAGATCTACGGCGACAATCCACCCAAGCTGGCCGGCTTCTACGAAGGCCTGTTCGGGTGGAAGTTCGAAAGGGCTCCTGGGCCGAACGAGTACTGGCGCGTGAACACCGTGCCGACGGACGCGGAGGGCCGCCCGACCGCTCCAGGGATCAACGGGGGACTGATGAAGCGCCCGTCACCGGAGGTCCGCAACTGGCTGAACTACGTAGCGGTGGAGTCGGTGGACGAAGTGGTGGCGCAGGCGCAGAAGATGGGCGGGACTGTACTCAAGCCCAAGGCGCCGATTCCAGGCGTGGGCTGGTTCGCCATTCTGCACGATCCAGAGATGAACGTGTTTGCTCTCTGGCAGGACGACGCGAGCGCGAGGTAGCCGCCGGACAGACCAGCGCGAAACCCGACCACCAACCTTCTGGGAAGATGCGATGCGCGGCTTCGTCCCAAAGGGGTCTAGAGAGAGCCTCCAGGGAGATCTATCCTCCCCGGAGGCATTTTCGTTCCGGAGACCCGCCGCTTCCCGATTGCCATCGTAGCCGCTGGCTACCGGGCAGCGGGCGGATGCAGGATCGGATACGGAGAGGAGGATGCCATGAGCGCCAAGGAGACCGCGATCGTCTTTATCGAGTTCCAGAACGACTTCTGCAAGCCGGGCGGGGGGCTTTATGAAGCGGTGAAGGACCAGATCGCCGCGCAGAACACGATTGCGAACGCCCAGGACTGCATCCAGAGGGCGCGGGGCAAGTGCCTGACGCTGCTCGTTCCGATCCTGTTCGAGCAGGACTACTGCGACGCAGGGTGCGAGGGAGTGCTGGGGCCGATCCACGTCAACGCCATGAATGCCAAGGCCTTCCGGAAGGGCACCTGGGGTGGGGAGATAATCGAAGAGCTGCCCCCCACCAAGCCAGACATCGTTGTTGACGGAAAGCGGACCCTGGATGCGTTCCACTCCAGCAACCTCGACTTCCTGCTGCGGGTCAACTGCATCAAGAACGTCGCCTTCTGCGGGTTCCTCACCAATGTGTGCGTGGAAGGCACGGCCAGGTCTGCCTATGACAAGGGCTACAAGGTCTTCCTGCTGAAGGACTGCTGCGCCGCGATCACCGCCGAGGAGCAGAAGTACGTGGAGGAGAAGTTCTTCCCGTACGTTGGGGAGGCCCTTGCTCACGATGAGTTCTTGAAGAGGCTGGAGTGATCGGTCGGTGATAGAAGCCCCCCCGGCGATCCGCGCGGTGGCGGGGCCGGGGGGAAACTGCTAGAATGTTTCTGCCGGCCACCGGCGCCTTGCTGTGGCCGATTTGATGCGCGCCCGTAGCTCAGTGGATAGAGCGTTGGCCTGCGGAGCCAAAGGTCGTGGGTTCAAGTCCCGCCGGGCGCGCCAAGCCAGTCCCCACGCGGGTTTCAGCCTGATTGGACACGAGAGTCTGACGACGACGCTGCGATACAGCAGTCCGGTTGGGACTGACCTGCCACGGGCGCACCGGCGAGCCGGAGCATTCGAGCGGCTGCGGTTGGATAGGTCTTGAAGGAGTGGCGGAAGTAGGTCCATGCGTGGACGGCCTATCTGGCTTCCAATCGCGAATCGCTATGCTGGGACCCTGCGACTTACAAACAGGGTTCTACTGACTGATCGCTGATAGATTCCTGGGATCGAGTCACGGACTGCCTCAGAATGGTGATGGAGCGCGCAGCCCCACAGAAGCTAGCGTTGCAGACCCTTACGCTCCCGGAGTCCCCGGGCGATGAACGATTGGAATGCTCGCTCCGTCATCCATCTCTCCAAGCGTCGCGTCAGACCAGTCTGGACCAAGACCCGTTCAAACGACACGCCGCGCGCTTCGAGCCCCAGATGGCAGAGCGCTCTTGTAGCCGGCCCCTCAGCCGTGCAAAACTGGTGGGGGACGTTGTGGCGCAACATGATCGCCAAGGCTTCGAGTTCCCCTGGATCGAGGGCCGCCAGGAGCATACGATCATCCATTAGAGCCTCGATCGCGGCGATATCTTCTTCAGAAGCATCCATGATCTGTATGCGCCCATTGGCTCCCTCTGCGACGAGGTCGATCCTCCGCTTCCAGCCCCGAGCATCAAGGTGATAGAGGACTTCTCCTCGTGCGACGATTCCCGGGACAGCGATCAAGCATCGTTCAGTGAGATCGCCCCAGATCTACATCCTGTGGGCTTCAATGACGATGACGGAGTCACAAAGGAGAGGTGGCCGTAAGTTCGGCATCGAGTCCTGGGGCGTCGGAGAGTCCGTACTCAGCGAGCTTGTCCTCAAGCCCGGCAAGATCGACAGACAGGAACTTGCTCAGCCGTGCTCGGCTGATCTCGCCACGCGTGTAGGCTAGGTGCGCGAGTCGAACGAATCGACTTGGAGGAACCATGGGTTGATCCCAGTCGCTTCGGCGTCGAGCAGAATCCAGGCGCTGGACGTCGGCATCCGCAAGCACGACTTCAACCTGTTCCTTCGGCACCCAGCCCAGGTTGGCCAATCGCCACAGCAGAGCATCCGTCGAGACCTGGAACTGTCTTGCGACATCGATCAACTCCTGAATCGCGATCTTCGCCTCCTTTCCTCGTCCCTCCAATTCTGCCCGGATTCCATCAGCAGGCAGCAGTAATGCCGCGGCAAAGGAGTTTGCTAGCGCTTCTGCTTTCTGCATCAGATTTGGATCAGCCCTCAGACGCTCAGCGGGCAGACTCTGCCAAGTGAACAGGTGGAACACCTCATGGGCTAGGCTGAAATTCCGCCTCCACATGGGTTCGCTGGCATTGATGAGGATGGCAGGACCGAAACTTCCAATCGTACAGGACGCGGCTCCGTCTTCCCCAAAATCCTCAAACCAAACTTTGATCCCATAGACGTCCTCCAGAGCATCCAGCAACGCCCTAGCAGGTTTGGCGCCAAGCCTCAGTACCTGCCTGATGTTGTCAGCCAATGCCGTCGCTCGTCCGTGCGTGAAGGAGCCGGGATCAACGTTGACCGACGGCAGAGAGACTTCTCTGACTCGGCCGGTCAGTTCTTCGAGGAACCTGTACTGCCTGCAGCGCTCGATGAACGCCGCTTCGGCCACCTTTGGTCGCTCGGGCTCTTTTCGCCAAAGCACCAAAGGGCTCTCTGGCAGAGTTGGGGCCAACAGGTCCTGCACGGAGAGATGCAGGGCCTGAGCAAGTCGAGCTAGCTCCCAGGCCTTCACATCCCTGGCGCCCCGCTCGATGTCTGAAATCGTCTGGAAGTGGGGGAATCCGGCTCGCTCGGCAAGTTGCTCCTGGTTGAACCCCAGGCGAGTTCGAGCCTGGCGAATGAGTCCGCCCAGTTGGTCTCTGAGCCTCACTGAGTCATGTGCCACGGTCACTCACAAGTTACCATGACTGCTGGGACGATTCAAGAAATTCTTGAAAAGTCCTGCAGGTGAGCGATGGTGCGGCTGGATTCGCCTCGGCTATCGCTGTCACGGCGGAGGCGAACCACCTAGCGAGGCTCCTGGAACAGGTCGGCCTAGAGAGAGTGGTGATTGTCTTGAGCAAGTGCGGTCTCGTCTGAGGGAAAGGCCCTCGCGTGGGCTCACGAGACGGATCGTCCCAGGCAGTGGTGTCGAGCCATCTATTGGAGCCTCGGACCACTCGGGGCTTGTCAGGAATCTCCGGCGGTCGGCCAAAGCGGCACTCTTGCATGACCCGACACGGAACCTGGATTCGGCACCCTCCAAGCCCTGGCCTGCCAGACCAGTTCCTCGTGGATCCGCCTAGCGCTGAGCCGCCGTGGTCTTCAGGACAATGCGCTGCAGATCTGTGCAGAGCGGGTGCTTGCGGCCCGAGGAAATGGGTAGGGAGCTTGGCCCGAGTGGCAGAAGACAGAAGGGCCTTCAGGGCCGGTGAGACCGCGCCGGGCAGGAGGTCAAGAAAACTCCGCCGTACTAGGCACCGGGGGTGCCATAGGGCGTTCGTCCCGCCCCATGACACCCTCATCTCGTGGGACACGGCGTGGCGCGGTGGGTGGATGAGAAGAGTGGAGGAGGTCAGGTAGTGGCTGCGTTCCGGCTGCTTGGCGACGATGCTATCCACCAGATCCATGAGGCGACGCTTGACCTGCTGGCCGACATCGGGGTGCGGGTAGGTGAGGGCCGCATCCGGCAGTTGATGCTGCAACACGGATGCCGGGTGCTGCAGGGAGACCTGGTGGGAGTACCGCGTGAGCTCGTGGTCGAGTTGATGATGCGGCCGCAGGCTCCGCTGACCCTGACCGGCATTGTCGAGAAGCGCTCGCTGGTCCTCGATGGTTCGGCATGCTACCTGCAGAACTTCGGCTCGGCCTCGGTGGTGCACGACCCCGACACCGGCGAACTGCGCGACGCATGCGCCCAGGACGCCGTGGACATCGCGCGGCTGCTGGACGCGCTCCCCCACTGCCACCACGCCGGGCCGGTCGTGATTCCGGAAGAGATGCATCCCCTGCGGGCCAGGGTGATGGCCGCTGCTGAGACCCTCAAGCATACGGGCAAGCCGGTCTCACTGGGGGCGGTTTCGGACGCGCGAGAGGCCACGCTCTGCGTGGAGATGTCCAGGGTAGCGAGCCCCGCCGGTCGGCCGGTGGGCAGGATCTCGATCTCACCCGTGAGCCCGCTGACCTTCCCGACGGACATCTGCGAGGCGATCCTGGTGGCCGCGCCCAGTGGGTTGCCTCTGCTGGGCCTACCGTGTCCCATGCGCGCGATCAGTGCTCCGCTGTACCTGGCAGGCACCCTGGTAGCGCAAAACGCGGAGAATCTCGCCTTCGGCGTCATGGCCCGCCTCGTCAACCGTGACGTGCTCTTGATGCACGCCTCGCGCATCTTCACCCCAAACATGCGCACCGGAGCGAAGACCGGCGCCGATCCGGATATAGGCGTCGCGGGCGCTGGTATGGCCCAGCTCGCCAGGTTCTACGGCCTGCCCAGCAACGTGTACGGCATGGAGACCGGTGCCCTGGTCCCGGACGCCCAGGCCGGGCTTGAGAAAGCCGCCAACACGCTGCGCCCCATGCTGGCAGGCGCCGACCAGACATCAGGGCTCGGGCAACTGGGGGGCGGGATGGTGGCTTCGGTACTGCAGGCCGTGATTGACGACGAGATCTTCTCGTTCCTCAGCCACCACGTGCGCGGCCTGGTCGTAGAACCCGCGACGCTGGACCTGGAGGGCTTCGCCCAAGTGTTGCGCGCAGGCGATGACTTCTTGATCCAGGATTCCACCATGCGGGCAATGTCGGCCGGCGAAGTCTGGGAGCCCCGAATCGGCAACTCCGACTCGTGGAGCGAGTGGCTGGCCAAAGGACGGCAGACCGCGCTTGACCGCGCACGGCAGTTTCTGCGCGACTGTCTGGCCGCCGAGCCGGTCAGGTACCTGAATGAGCACCAGGAACGGGAACTGGACGCCATCGTAGACGCAGCCTCAGCAAACGCAGTGTAGTTCGGTGGGATGACTCACGTTATGGGAGGACTCCGGTGGGCGATGCGCTGGCCCGGCTGCACGACGCGGTACTGAACGGCGAGTTCCGTGGCATCGAGGGGTTGATCGAACAGGCGGTGGCTGAGGGGCATTCGGCGCTCGTCATCCTCAACACCGCCCTGGTCAAGGGCCTGGGGGAGGCCGGCCGGCGGTTCGAGTGCGGCGAGTATTTCCTGCCCAACCTTGTGACGGCCGCCAAAGCCATGTCCACAGCGGTAGCGGCCATCCAGGAACAGCTGACGAACGAAGGCGCCGTGGTGGATACCCGGGGCACCTTCGTGATCGGCACCATTCAGGGTGACGTCCACAACATCGGCAAGAACATCGTGGCGGCTATGCTGGAAGCCTCGGGCTTCAGGGTCTTCGATCTTGGCGTGGATGTGAAGCCCGAAGTGTTCGTGGACCGCGCCCTGGAGCAGGGCGCCGACATCATCGGCATCTCCGCCCTCATGACCACCACCATGTCCCGCCAGCAGCGCGTCATCGAGCTGCTCGTCGAGCGGGGCGTACGAGACCGGTTCAAGGTGATGGTCGGTGGAGCACCGATGACCGCGTCATGGTGCCAGCGCGTCGGCGCCGATGACTTCGCCACAGACGCGGTGACCGGCGTCCAGAAGGCCAAGCAGCTCCTGGCAAGATAGGCGGCGGCTACGCCCCCGCCGCGCTTGCGATCGCTCCCGCTATCGGCCGGGCTCCAGCCATGTGTTCCAGAAGTAGACGGTCGGCATCCTCAGAAAGCCCTTCAGTTCGGGGCGGTGCAGGTGCATGACATACCCGTCCCCGATCTTGACTGAGGGCAGCTCCTTCCAGAAGAGCGCCTGCGCGCGTTGCCATAGGTCCGCCCGCACCTTCGGATCCGCGTGCCGCCGCATGAGCGTGATGTAGGCCTGCATCTCCGTGCTCTCGTACCATCCCGCGTACGCCGGGCTCAGGGTGAGGAGGAACGTGGGATCGGGCACCGTGGTGAACGTGGTGACGAAGACCTCCCACATCTCCGGCCGGCCCCGCCGCGCGACGACCGTGGGCCAGTCCATCATCTGGAGATCTATTGTGAAACCGGCCCGCTCCAACATTGGCTTGGCTGCTGTCGCGGGGTTGTCCGACCAGAAGGCCCCGGCGGTGACCAGCCACCGGATCGGTTCGCCGCGGTACCCGGCCTCGGTCAGGAGTTGTCGTGCCCGCTCGACGCTCCTCTGGTTGTACACTTCCTTGCCCGCGTCGTTCCAGAGGTAGTGCTCCCTGGGCACCAGGCCGGGGTTGAGACGGAGAAACTCGGGATGTCCGTAGGTCGCCCTCAGGATATTCTCAGAGTCGAGGGCGGCCGCGAAGGCCTGGCGCATCTTCACGTTGGTGAAGGGGCCGACCCGCTTGTTGAGCACGAAGGCCAGCCAGGAGGGCAGTGCATCGCGGATGGCTACCACGCCTTCGACGCGGCGCAGCCGCTCGTAGTCGTCCGCCGGAATCGCCTCGGCGAACTGGACCTCGTTCCGCTGCAAGGTGGCGATGCGCACCGCGGCGTCGGGGATCGGGGCAAAGATGATTGCGTCCAGATTCGCTACCCTCCGTCCGCTCATGCCGTCGGGGGGCTCGGTCCGGGCGGCGTACTTGTCGAAGCGTTCCAGGCGCAGGTGGCGGTCAGGTATGTACTCGACGAAACGGTAAGGACCAGTTCCGATGAACCGTTTCACGGGGCTGAGCCCTGCTTCGTCCACAACCTCCTTGGGGTAGATGAGGGCCGGTTGCGTCCACCAGGCCAGGTCGGTCGCAAGCAGCCCGTAGGGGTCCTTCAACCGGAAGATCACCGTGTGAGGATCGGGCGCCGTCAGCGACTCGACGTTGGCGAACAGTGACCGCGCGCGTACTCCCATCCGGCCCCACCGCATGAGAGAAGCGACCACATCCTCGCTGGTCAGGTCCCGCCCGTGGTGGAATGGGACCCCCTTGCGTATGTGGATCGTGAAGGTGCGGCGGTCCGGCGATGCGGTGTAGCGCTCGGCCAGCATCGGGGTCGGCTCGAGGCGGCTGTTGAGGGTGAACAGCGGCTCCAGCACATGGTGCATGGTGAAGGCGGCCGCCGTGGTTGTGGTGGCGTGAGGATCATACGTCGGCGGTTCCAGCTCCATGGCGTAGCGCAGGATGCCACCGCGGCGGGGTTGCTGTGCTTCGGTGCCTGCGATCGGGACGAACAGGAGTGCGAGGGCGACGAGCGCTGCTGCTGCTCTTGCGGGCGCGCACATGGCCTACCCTCTCTATGTCACCGTCGTCAGGTGGGTGAGTACCCCCCTGTCCTGGTCACAGTACGGCCTGTTGCCGCCCTCCTCCTCCCCGCGAAGGCCCCTACTACCTCAGATCGCCCCATCCACAACCGACCTGCCGATGGCGCGGCGCAACTGCAGCACGCCGGCTAGCTGATCGAACTGCGCGCCGGTCAGCGCAACCTCGGCCGCCAGCAGCGTTGTCTGCGCATCGGTCACCTCGAAGATCGGCGCGGCGCCGGCTTCGTAGCGCGCGCGGGCGAGGCGCAGCGACTCCTCGGCGAAGGCCAGGCCGGCGCGCGCGCTCTCGAGGCGGGCCTGTGCGCTGCTCAGGGCCAGCAGGGCGGCGACCCCGTCCTGGACGGTTGTCAGGCGGGCACTTTCGATACGGGCACGGGCCGCCTGTAGATTGGCCGTGGCCTGCGCGACCGCGGCCGACGCTCGCCCTGCATCGGAGACCGGGAAGCTCACGCCGGCACCGATCAAGTACGTGGTCTGGGTGCTGGGCGAAAGCGTCTGTGATACAGATCCGTCAATGGTCACCTTCAACCCGCCACCGGCCTGGGCCACGCGCACGGCTGCCTCGGCGGCCTCGGCGTCGGCCAGGGCCTTGCGCAGCTCCGGCCTCTGCTCGACCAGGCGCGCGAGGTCCGCCTGGGTCACGGTCACCGAAGGAACAGGAGTCGGCTGGGCCGCGGCGACCGGCGTCGTCGCGCTCGAGCCGATCGCGACGGCAAGCGATGCCCTGGCCTGATCCAGCGAGTTCTGGGCGGAGATCAAGTCGCTCTGTGCCGCGGCGAGCCCGGCCTGCGCGCGCACCACGTCTGACCTCGCGACAACCCCGGCGTCAAACTGGCCCTGGGCGATGCGCACCAGTTCCTGGTTGCGTACAACCTGCTGCTGCTGGAGCACTACGGTACGCTCGGCACGCAGCACGGCGACGTAGGCCTGCCCCACGGTCAGCGCGGTGTCCTGGCGGGTGGTATCCAACGCCGCCCGGGCGGCCTTCAAGTTCGCCTCGGCCTGCGCCACGGCGTAGGCGGTCTGACCGCTGTCGTAGAGCGTGTACGAGGCGACCAGTGAGGCCGAGCTGGAATAGGTCGTGGTCGTCGCCGCGCTGCCCCCGGCGGCCTGGGCCGAGCCCCTTGCCGTGAGCGTGACGCCCAATCCGGCGCGGGCCACCGCGACGGCCGCCTCGGCGGCCGCCACCGCCTGCCGAGCAACGGCGAGCGTGGGGCTGCGCTCCTCGACTGCTGCGACCAGTTCAGCCAGCGAATACGCGCCCGGCGCTGGTGGCGCCTGGGCCTGCGCTACCGCGGGCCCCACTGCCGAAGCACACAGCACGAGCGTGATCACCAACGCGGGAATGCGCTTCTTCAACATCGCCATCCTCCAGAGAATGCCGCCTTCCAGGTGGGCCACCAAAGCTACCGTAAGCGCTGCTCGAGTATGCGGATCGTCGCCTCAAAGAGACGCGCCCGCGCCTGCTGCGGGTCGAAGCCCGGGTTCGGCGCGCCGCCGAATCCGCCGCCACCGAACCCCCCACCTGAACCACCCGCGCCCGGACCACCAGCCCCTGGACCACCGGCGCCTGGACCACCGGGGCGTCGGCCGGACTGAATGCGCCGGCGCGCCTCATCCATGGCGGCCCTCTGCTCCGGCGTGAGCAAATCGCTGACGGTGCGTACGACGGCCCTGACCTGCTCGACGTCGGAGGCGGGGATATCCTTCATGGCCTTAATGAACGGTAGGATCTTCGAGACCTGGTCGTCGGTGAGCCGCGTACCTGGATCGCGCTCCAGCATCCTGATACCGATTACCAGCCCGACGGCCGGATCGCGTCCCGCCGCCGGGGCCTGGGCCCGCGTGCGTGTGTAGTAGATCCCTCCCAGGCCGAGCGCCAGAATCACCGCGGCCGCGCCCATCCACATCCAACGCTTCTTCATGTCATGCCTCCTGATGTCATGCACCTGTTTCATCGCTTGCGTCCCGAGACGCCGTACTACTGGTATCTAAGCGCCTCAATTGGGTCCAGCATCGCGGCCCGGCGCGCCGGGTAGAGCCCGAAGAAGACCCCCACCGCCACGGAGAACGCGAACGCCAGCGCAACGGCTGCAGTCGAGATCAGCGTCGCCCAGCCCGCGAGCTGCGTTATCAGCCTCGAGCCCAGGACGCCCAGCGCGATCCCGATCAGGCCTCCGGCGATGCCGATGGTCGCCGACTCGACCAGGAACTGCAGCAGGATGTCTTCGCGCCGCGCGCCCACCGCCTTGCGGATGCCGATCTCGCGGGTGCGCTCGGTCACCGACACCAGCATAATGTT
>DYHL01000167.1:0-3642 GCA_020724185.1 Candidatus Nitrosymbiomonas sp.
GGGAACTTCGGATTAGCGGCCAGATTGAGGCTGTGCTGGAGCGCCTCCGCGCCCTCGCCGAGGCGCCCGCGACTCACCAACAAGATGCCCAGGCTGCGCTTGACCGTACCCAGCAGATGGAGGTTCTCCTGCGCCTCGAAGAGCAGGGCTGCGCGCGCCAGGTGGTTATGGGCCAGATCAAAGGCCTGTTGCCGCTCATAGGCGACGCCGAGGTTGAAGTGGAGCAGTCCCAGCGCGCCCATATCACCCAGTGGCTCGAGCCGTTCGAGGGCTGCCTGGTAGCAGTCAAGCGCCTGTGCGGGGAGACCGAGTTCCGAGTAGGTCCGGCCCAGGTTGGCCAGTTGCCTGCCCTCAAACTCCGTGTCCACCGGGACGTTCGAGCGGATTGCGCTCAGGGCTCGAGAAAATGCGTCTCGGGCGGCCGGGTAGTCGCGCTGCCGGAGGGAGAGGAACCCTGTGGCGCTAGCCACGCGCGCGACGAGATCCGGCCGCCCAAGCGCGCCTGCGACAGCACGCCCGCGCTCCAGGTGGCGTTCGGCCAGGTCAAACTGCCTCAGCCCCGTAAGCGCCTGGCCCAGTCCCATCTGGATGCGGAAGGCGATCTCCAACCCGGGATCCGGAGCCGACGTCCGCTCCGCCTCCTGGAATGCTTCCAGCGCGTCCGCGAAGCGGTGCTGCCGCAGCAGCGATGTACCGAGTTCTAGCTTCAGCGCGACCTTCTTACGCGGGGGTGGATCGGCGTCAAGCAGGTCGGCCAGCGGCACGTTCAACCGGCCGGCAAGCACCCGCAGCGTTTCGAGTGAAGGGCGAACCTTGTCATGCTCGAGCATGCTGATGAAGCTCTCGGAAAGGTCGCCCGCAGCCAGCCGGCGCTGGGTCAGGCCGCGGCTCCTACGGGCCTGGCGGACCTTCTCACCAAGCGTCACGGTCTTACCTCCACTGTGGCTCTGGCTAAGATGCGCCGAGCAGCTCCCCGTCGCCGTGACCGGCCCAGCCGCCATTCAGCAGCTCCCCGTCACCGTGCCCGGCGGTGCACAGCGCTGCAGGCTGGATCGCGGCCGTAGCCGCCAGGACCAGCGAGATCGCGAACGCAAGGGCGATGGTCTTGCGCATGTGAATCTCCTCCTTAGGTGTCCGGCCGGGCAGCTATGGTGGGGTGCGGCGGAAGGGTACGTGTGAAGCTGGATGCCCGAAGTATAGGTGTGTTCGACGCAATCCACTGAAGTTCCTCCCGGGAGACCCAGAAACTTCATCTGGGTTGAACCACCCCGGCTACTGGGCACTGAAGTTGGCGGATCCGCACAGGCTGGCGGTCCGCATGGGAGGATTCCCGGCGGCGAATGGCTGAAGGAACGGCCGAAGGTTCGGGTCGGGGGTGTCCCCTCTGGACCGACGGTGCCGGAGGACGTCGTGCCGGTTTCCACCCCCGACCCTTCAACGCAGGCCGGCCTGCAACAGGACCCCGCGGTGCCCGACCGCGGGGTCTCGTCGTGTCGGCCGGCTAACCCACGATCCCGTGCGCGTATGGGCTGTGGATCAGCGCGCCCTCGGCGAACCGTGAGGGCCGGAACGCGGAGAGGTCTATCTCGCCGTAGCGACCGGTCACGACAAGACCCGCGAGGGTTTCCCCAATCGCGGGGCTCAGCTTGAACCCGTGCCCGCTGAAGCCGGCGGCGATGAACAGACCGGCTATCCCTGGAACCGGACCCAGGACCGGTTGCCAGTCAGGCGTCACGTCATAGAGGCTGGCGTATCCCCCCTTCACCCCCACGCCCGAGAAAGCCGGCACGCGGTGCGCCAGGCGCGTCGCCATCTCCTCAATGAACTCGAAGTCGGCTCCCTCGTTGAACGCGTCGGCGGGCACCTCCTCGTCCGGATACTCCTCAACCGACCCGCCGTGGAACTGGCCGCCGACGTCCGGGCGCATGTAGAAACCCTTCCCGAGGTCCACGAACACGAAAGCCAACGGCTTGGCCGGCTCCGCCACCTCGAACAGCACGACCTGGTGGCGCGTGGTGCGGATGGGCAGGACTATCCCGAGCGGACCCAGCAACCGGGGTGTCCACGGTCCGGCCGCGACCAGCACGGCCCCGGCAGCAATGCGTCCATTCGGGGTTTCCACGCCGGTGACGCGCGAGCCCTCCACCAAAAGGCGAACCGCCGGCGTGTTCTCCCGTACCACCGCGCCGTGCCTCCGGGCTGCTGCCGCGAACGAGGAGGCGGTGGCGTACCCGTCGGCATAGCCGGAGTCGGGCTCGTAGGCTCCAGCGCCCACGTCGTCGGTGCGCAGCCGGGGGTCGAGATCGGCGACGGCCGCGCGGTCCAACACCGTGGTGTCCCCCCCGAGGGAGCGCTGCAGACGCACGTTCGCCTCCAGGGTCCCTTCCTGCCCGGGCGGGGCCAGCAGCAGGAAACCGGTCTTCTTGAAGTCGGCGCTCCCTCCCACGACCGTTTCGAAGTCCGCGAACACGTCGCGGCTGCGCAGCGCAAGTTGGATCAGGGGCGCGTAGGAGTAGTGCATGCGAACGATTCCGCTGGAGCGGCCCGTGGGCCCGCCGCCCACGGTGCCCCGCTCTAGGAGCACTACCTTCTGCCCATGGCGTGAGGCCAGCCAGAACGCGGCGCTCGCACCGGTACAGCCGGCTCCTACGATGATCGCGTCGGCGGTCATGCGCGGTCTCTCCCTGGTCGCCTGGGCCGCCGTGCTACTTGAAGAGAATACCAGGCAGCCAGAGCGTGATCTGTGGGAAGAAGTACACCAACAGCAGCGCGAGCACCTGCAGGCCCATGAACGGCATCATGCCCCACCAGATATCGGAGAGTTCGACGCCTTTCGGCGCCACCCCCTTCAGGTAGAAGGCCGCCATCGCCACCGGCGGGCTCAGGAAGGCCGTCTGGAGGTTGATCGCCACCAGGATTCCAAACCAGATGGGATCAATGCCGTACTTCTCGGCAATCGGCCAGAACAGCGGCATGAAGATGATGATAATCTCGGTCCACTCCAGCGGCCAGCCCAGCAGGAAGATGATCACCATCGCCAGCAGGATGAAGCCGCCGATCGAAAGGCCCAGGCCCAGAACGAAGTTCTCGATCACCCGGGCGCCGCCGAGCCGGGCGAAGACGGCCGAGAAGATGCTCGACCCCGCCAGCAGGGTGAGCACCATGCTCGAGGTCCGCGCCGACTGGAAGACCGCCTCCTTGAGGTTCGTCAAGGTCAGCTTGCGGTACGCGGCGGCCAGCGCCAGGGCGCCGAGGGCCCCCATCCCCGAGGCCTCGGTGGGCGCGGCCAGGCCGAACGCGATCGATCCGAGCACGGCGCCGATCAGCAGCGCGATCGGCAGGATGGACGACGCCACCATCACGAGGATCTGCCCGACCGGGAAGTCCCGCTCCTCCTTGGGGAGAGGAGGGCCGGCCCCCGGCTTCACCAGGGTCACGATGACAACGTACAGGAGGTACAGGCCGGTCAGCATGAACCCGGGGACGAAGGCCGCCGCGTAGAGCTTGACTATGGACACCCCGGCGTTGGCGGCGTACAGGATCAGCAGCACGCTGGGCGGGATCAGGATGCCAAGCGTCCCCCCGGCGGTGACGGTGCCGGTCGCGAGTTGCTTATCGTACCCCAGACGCATCATCGCCGGA
>DYHL01000167.1:3652-5935 GCA_020724185.1 Candidatus Nitrosymbiomonas sp.
CCAGCAGGCCCATGATCGTCACCGAGGCGCCGATGATGCCGGTGGACATCGCGAAAATCGTGCAGGTGATCAGGGTCGCAATGGCCAGCGAGCCGCGCATCGCCCCCGAGGCCACGAGTATCGTCCGGAACAAGCGGTCCAGGACACCGGCCCGCTCCAGCATGTAGCCCATGAAGATGAACAGGACGATGGGGATGAGCACGTCGTTGGTCATCACGGCGAATGCCCGGAACGCCATCAGGTCGAAGACCAGGCGGCCGAACCCGATGTACCCGAACACGAACCCCAGCGCCAGCAGGGTGAATGCGGTGGGAAACCCGATGAAGATGGCAAATACGAGCAGGCCCAACTGGATCAGGCCGAGGACCTCGGTGCTCACGGCCACCTCCCGTGGCGGATCGCATGGACGCAGCGGAGAACCTGCGCGATCCCCTGCAGCAGGAGGAGCGCGGCCCCCAGCGGGATGACCGCCTTCAGCGGGTAGACCGGCGTGGCGTACGGGCTCAGCGGGGAGGTTTCGCGGATGAGAAACGAAGCCGCGAAGTACCGCCATCCCGCCACTATGAGCGCGACCATCGCCGGAAAGAACACGAGGAAATACAGCGTCAGGTCCACGATAGCCTGGGTGCGCGGCGAGAAGTTTCGGTAGAAGATGTCACCGCGCACGTGCCCGTCCTTCGAGAGCGTGTACGCCGAGGCCAGCATGAAGTACGCTCCGTACATCATGTAGCTAGCGTCGAACGCCCAGGTGGTCGGCCGGTTGAACGCGTAGCGCGAGGCCACCTCGTACCCGAGCGCAAAGCTCAGGGGAAGGATCAGCCAGGCGATCGCCTTGCCCGCCACCTCGCTGATCCGGTCAATGGCCGCGATGATCCGGTCTGACACGCAGCCTGCCTCCTTTCCGGCCATCGAGCGAGAACACGACCAGGGCGCTCCCGGGTTCGCCGCCGCGGGGCGCCCTGGCCAGGTTACGCGACCCTCGGGCCGACCGTCACGCTACCGAGGGATCTTCCCGAAGTACCGCTCAAACGCCATCTGGTTGTCCACGTAGACGCGGAGCTTCCACGCCACTACGCGCCTGGCCCACTCCTTCTGGGTCGCCAGGATCCTCGCGAAGGCAGGGGTCTCCTTGCTGTGCTTGTCTATGATCCTGTCCCATGCTTCGAGCTGGGACTGTAGGATCTCCTTCGGCGTGGTGTACGCCTTGACGAACTGCTTCTTCTCCATCTCGATCAGGTCGCGGCTGTTGCGGTCGGTCATCTTGTACAGGAAGTCCGCGGACTCGGCGTGGACCGCGTTCCTGACGATGGCCTTCAGGTCCGCGGGCAGCGCGTCCCACTTCGCCTTGTTGATCATCAGCTCCAGGGACTCACAGGGCTGGTGGTAGCTATGCAGCATCACCGTCTTTCGGACGTCGGGGAAGCCCAGCAGCCTGTCCGAGGTCATGTTGTTGAACTCCGCGGCGTCGAGCACCCCGCGCTCCAGCGCCGGGACGATCTCGCCGCCCGGCAGTATGACCACCGATGCGCCCATGTCCTTGAACAGCTCGGCGGAGAGGCCCACGGTCCGGTACTTGATCTGTTTGAACTCCTCGGTCTTCCTGATCGGCCGCTTGAACCAGCCCAGCGGCTGGGTGGGCATCGCCCCGTGGAGGAACGAGACGACGTTCATCTTCATCTCTTTCTGGAGGAGATCCTGGTACATGTCGAACCCGCCGCCGTAGTAGAACCACGAGAGCAGGTCCATCGCGTCCATGCCGAACGACGGGCCGGTGCCGAACAGGCTCGCCGCCACGTTCTTCCCGAACCAGTAGACAGGAACGCCGTGGCCGCCGTCGAGCACGCCAGCGTGCACCGCGTCAATCAGCCCAAACGCGGGCACCACGGCGCCGGCCGGCAGCACCTCGAACCGAAAGCGCCCGCCCGACATCTCCTCGACCTTCTTGGCCAAGTCCAGAAATGTCTCGTGGAAGATGTCACGGGAGGGCCAAGTGCTCTGCACCCGCCAGACCGTGGTTGCCTGGGCGGAGACGGTGTTGACGTACGGGAACCCGATCGTCGCCGCGGCGGCGCTGGCTGCCGCGGTCTTGAGGAACGCCCTGCGCGACGTCCTGGTGGTGGGTGGCGAGGTGGCATGCGTGCGTGGGTGAGCGGCTGCGCGCTTGTCATTCTGGCCCATGAACCTCTCCCCTCCCTCTTGGAGCGAGTGGACTTCAAGGTCCTTAGGTCTGTCGCAGTCACTAGCGAACTATGCAATTGGCCACGTAACTACTCAGGAGGCATC
>DYHL01000168.1 GCA_020724185.1 Candidatus Nitrosymbiomonas sp.
GGCAGATTCTATACCGTCAAGGCCCTCAAGTCACGCGACTTGCACAAGTCCGGTACCTGACCGCGCGGGACTAGGCGCGGAGATACTGATCAATCGAAACGGCTGCCAGCTTGCCGTCGCGCATGGCCAGGATCACGGTCGCGCCGCCCCGGGCCAGGTCGCCCCCGGCAAACACGCCAGGCCGGCTGGTCGCCTGGTCCTCGCCGGTAACCACGGTGCCCCACGAGCTTGTCTTCAATCCGGGCGTGGTGGACTGAATGATCGGATTGGGCATCTGGCCAATCGCCAGGACGACCGTCTGCACGGGCACGACGAACTCCGAGCCCGGAACCGGAATGGGCCTGCGTCGCCCTGACGCGTCCGGTTCCCCCAGCTCCATCCGCTGGCATTCGATGCCGCACACCCAGTTGTTCGAATCGCCCAGGACGCGGGTCGGGGTGGTCAGCAGCATGAACTGCACGCCTTCTTCCTCGGCGTGAATGATCTCTTCCACGCGCGCCGGCATCTCGTCACGCGACCGGCGGTAGATGAGGTAGGCATCATCGGCGCCGAGCCGGAGGGCCGTCCTAACCGCATCCATGGCCGTGTTCCCTCCGCCGATCACCGCGACTTGCCTGCCGATCCTAACGGGCGTGTCGTACTCTGGGAAACGGTACGCCTTCATGAGGTTGACACGGGAGAGAAACTCGTTGGCCGAGTAGACGCCGACAAGGCTCTCGCCAGGAATGCCCATGAAGTACGGCGTGCCAGCGCCCGTTGCCAGGTAGACGGCCTTGAAGTCCCACTCGCCCATCAGCTCGTCAATCGTGGCCGTCCTGCCGACGACGAAGTTCGTGACGATCTCCACGCCCAGCGATCGTACGCGATCGATCTCGAGATCCAGGATGTCGCGCGGGAGGCGGAACTCGGGGATCCCGTACCGGAGCACGCCGCCCGGCGCGTGCAGTGCCTCAAAGACCGTCACGCGATAACCCAGCTTGGCGAGCTCGGCGGCGCAGGTCAGGCCTGAGGGACCCGAGCCAACGATCGCCACCTTCTCCTCGCGCTGCTCCGGCAAAGGGGGATCAACAAAGAGGTTGTGCTGGCGCTCGTAGTCGGCGGCGAACCGCTCCAGTTTTCCAATCGCCAGTGGCGTGTACTTCTTGCCGAGCACGCAGAGCTGCTCGCACTGCGACTCCTGGGGGCAGACCCGCCCGCAGATGCCCGGCAGGTAGTTGGCCTCGCGGATCTTGTTGACCGCGCCGACGTAATCTCGCTGGAGCAACAGGTCAACGAATCCCCGTATGTCAATGGCCACCGGGCAACCCTTGACGCAGACGGGGTCCTTGCACTCCAGGCACCGGGAGGCCTCGAGCAGCGCGGCGGCCTCGTCAATCCCCAGGCATACCTCGAGGAAGTTCCCGCGGCGCTCTTCCGGCGACTGCTCTGCCGGGTGCTGGCGCGGGATCTTCAGGCGCTCGGCAGGCTTGAGGGGATTGGCGCCTTTCACCGCGCGTGCTCCCCGTGCGCGGCGGCAGTCTTGCAGGAGCACCGTTCGTCGGAGATCCGCTCCATTTCGAGGTAAGATCGGTTCCGCGCGATCAGTTCGTCGAAGTCCACGCCGGTGGCGTCGAACTCGGGACCGTCCACGCACGCGAACTTCGTCTTGCCGTCAATCGTCACGCGACAGCCGCCGCACATGCCGGTCCCGTCAATCATGATAGTGTTCAGGCTGACGATCGTCTTGACGCCCCGCTTCGCCGCCAAATCGGCCACTGCCCTCATCATAACCAGCGGACCGATCGCGTAGACGACGGCGATCTCCGGGTTCTCGTCCAGGAGGGAAGAAAGGGCGTCCGTTACGAGCCCCTTACGCCCGTAGGAACCATCGTCCGTGGTGACGGTCAGGCTGGCCGAACACTCGCGCATCTCCTGTTCGAGGACCACCAGCTCTCGCGTCCGCGCGCCGACTATCGTGTGCACGGTGTTGCCCGCGTCGCGCAGGGCGCACGCGATTGGGAAGAGCTCAGCGGTGCCCACCCCACCGCCCACGCAGGCGACCGTGCCGTGGTTCTCGACCGGCGTGGGGTTGCCCAGCGGACCGACGACGTCGCTCAGCGCCTCTCCGACCTCCATGGCGCACAGCGCCTTGGTTGTCTTCCCGACCGCCTGGACGATCAGCGTAATCGAGCCTTCGATGGGGTCGGACTCCACAACCGTGAGGGGGATGCGCTCGCCGGTTTCGTCAATGCGGACGATCACGAAGTTGCCGGCCCGGTGCTTCCTGGCGACAAAGGGCGCCCGGATGCGAAACCTCGCGATCGAGGGGGCCAGCGTCCACTTGCCCAGAATCAGAAAGCGGCTTTCCTGGGTATCATCCATGCGTCCGCACACCGTCCCCAGCATAGGAAAGCACAGCAAGACGGCGTATCAGGCCGCGACCCGATGTTGGAGTAGGGCAAAAGTGCGGCCCAGCCGACTGGGTGCTCAGGCCGCTGATGCTGGGTTAGGCTAGGACCCAGATCTCCTGCTCCGTGGGAAGCGCCGCGCGCGTGATGGTTATCGTCGTGCCCACGCGCTTCACCGCCTCCTTGCCCTTGAGGAAGTCCTCCAGCGTGCCGATCGGCCAGCCGGGGTTGACCTCGGTCTTGAAGTGCATCGGGATCACCACGCGCGGCTTCAGTTGGGCGATGACCTGGTCGGCCTCGGCAGGACCGATCGTGAAATGCCCGCCGACCGGTACCATGAGAACGTCCACCGCACCGATCGCGCGCACCTGTTCAGGGGTCAGCACGTGACCCAGGTCGCCCAGGTGCACCATGCGCAGGCCCTCCACCTCAATGACCGCGACCGCGTTCTTTCCGCGCGCGCGTCCCTGCATGGCGTCGTGGTAAGTCGGCACTCCGAAGACGCGCATCGGCCCGACGTGCGCGTCAAGCGCGGCCCAGGTCTTCCCCTCCTCGGCCAGGCCGCGCAGCACCTTGGGGCGGCCCCGGATCAGGTCAACGCTGCCGTGGTCGGAGTGCTCGTGGCTGGTCACCACGGCGTCCGGCTCCACGTCCGGCCTGGGATACCCGACATCGTCGTTGAATGGGTCAATGACGACTGTGGTGCCGTCGGCGGTCAGGCCAAACATCGCGTGCCCGTAATAGCGGATCTCCACGGTCCCTCACCTCCATTCGCGACGCCCGCGGCGTCCACCGATGCGTTTCAGCCCTGGCGCCCCCATTCCTTCTCTCGTGCTACAATGTGCGCCGTGAGGCGCACCTACCGGACTGTGGACGAAACCCGGGCGCTGATGGCGGTCGCGCGGGGCGACGAACCCCCGGACCTCCTCGTCACCGGGGGCCGCGTGCTCAACGTCTACTCGGGCGAGCTCCTGCCAGGCACGGTGGCCGTGGCCGCAGGGCGCACCGCCTACGTGGGCGAGCGTCCAATCGAGGCCGGGGCCTCCACGACCGTGGTGGATGCCCGCGGCAAGGTGATTGCGCCCGGGTACGTTGACCCGCACGGGCATCCCCAGGCAATGTACACCCCTGATGAGCTGGCGCGCGCGGTGCTTCCCAGGGGCACCACGGCCATCGTGGCCGACACCCTGATGCTGCTGAACCTGACCGTGCCGGACGCGACCCTTCCTGCGCTGGCCGCGCTGGCTGCGATGCCCCTGCGGTATTTCTGGATCCTCCGGCTGCACGGCCAGGCGCACAGCCCTCACGACCCCACAACCCTCAACGAAGAGCGGCTGGAGGCGCTGCTGGCGCTGGATGACGTCCGAACCCTGGGTGAGATCACCCGGTGGACGCAGGTGTACGCGGGCGAGGCAGGGCTGCTGGAAAGAATCGCGCGCGGGGTCGCGGCCGGGCGCCGCGTCGAAGGACACGCACCGGGCGTCTCGGCCGACCGGGTGCAGGTGCTGGCAGCCGCGGGGTTCTCGTCCGACCATGAAGCAATCACAGCGGAACAGGCCCTGGCGCGCCTGCGCGCAGGGCTCTACGTCATGCTGCGCCACGGATCACTGCGCCCGGACCTGCCGGCGCTGGCACCGGTTATCACCGGCAGCCGTGCCTTCTCCGGCCGGATCATGCTGACGCCCGACGGCCCCAACGCCGCCTTCGTCCAAGAGAAGGGATACATGGACCACCTGCTGGATGTGTCCCTGCGCCTGGGCGTGGACCCTGTGGCCGCCTACCAGATGGTAACCATCAACCCTGCGACCTACTTCGGGCTGGACGAGGAGATGGGCGGCCTGGCGCCTGGCCGCCGGGCCGATCTCGTCGTGCTCGAAGGCCTCGATCGCCCCATGCCGCAGGCCGTGATCGCGGCAGGGCAACTGGTGGCGCAGGACGGCCGTCTGGTGGCAGATCTCCCGGCGATGCCGTGGGATCGTTGGTTGCGGCCGTTCACCCCGGGAGATTGGCGGCCCGACCCATCGTTCTTTTCCCTCGACGGGCTGCCACAGCAGGCGCCGGCGATGCACTTCGAGAACACCGTCATCACGCGCCGCCGTGACGTCGCGATCGGGAAGGATCTGCCCGAGGGCGTGCTTCGCTTGGCCCTGCTGGATCCTGCGGGCCGGTGGCGATGCCGCGCCCTGCTGTCCGGGTTTGCGGAGCGCATAGGTGGCCTGGCGACGACCTATACAAGCGGCGCGGGGATGTACGTGCTGGGCCGCGATCCCTCGGACATGGCCGCGGCCGCGTCGCGCGCCATGGACCTGGGCGGCGGCGTGGTCCTGGCAGAAGGTGGAGCCGTGGTCTTCGAGCTTCCCCTCCCGCTGGGCGGGTTGATGTCGCCGCGCCCCATGGGAGAGGTGGCCGCTGATCTGGTGGCGCTCACCGCCCTGCTGCGCGCGCGCGGATATGCCCACCACGACCTGGCCTACAGCCTGCTGTTCTTCGGGTTCGACTCGCTGCCGTACGTCCGGCTGACATACCGAGGATTGTGGGATGTCACCGGTAACCGCGTGCTGCTGCCCAGAGAGGACCTCTGACGATCAAGGACATTCAAGAGCGTTCGGGAGCGGCCGCGGGTTCGTGAGATCTGGTGCCGGGGGACAGAGTTGAACTGCCGACGCGCGGCTCTTCAGGCCGCCGCTCTACCACCTGAGCTACCCCGGCACCTGCAACGGGTAGTGTAGCAACCGGTCGGAGTCGGGTCAACGCCTCCTTCCTCTCAGCCTGGGTTTGCGGCGGGGAGTAGGCCTCATGGCAATACGAGAGACCATCCTCAACGTTGCTTCAGAGCGAAGGGAGTTTCGGACCTCTGACGTGCTCGACGCCCTGGACCACGCTGTGTCCCGTCAGTACATGAGCGCGGCGATCAACTCCCTCGTGAAGGAAGGCCACCTGGTCATGGGAGGCTCCACTCGGGGCGCCTTCTACGCTTCTCCCAAGAACGCCCCGGCCCTGGGCCTGACAATCAAGAAGCGGCTGGCGAACAGATCCTTGCGAGAGGATGAAGTGCTTGAGGGTCTGAAGCGCAAGGCCCTCTTCCTGGCGGGACTCAGAAGGAACGTGGGTGACATCTTCGCCTATGCCTTCTCTGAGATGCTCAACAACGCGATCGAGCACTCCGGGTCTCAAAACATCGAGGTCGAAGTGGCCAAGAGCCGCGGATGGCTTACGTTTGTCGTACGCGACTATGGCGTGGGCGTGTTCAGGAACGTCGTGAGGAAGCGAACCCTCGACTCGGAGCTAGAGGCAACCCAGAACCTGCTCAAGGGCAAGACGACCACGCAGCCCCAGGCACATTCAGGAGAAGGAATCTTCTTCACGTCGAAGGTCGGAGACGTCTTCATCCTGGAGAGCTTCAACTACAGGCTAAGCCGAAGTTCCCGACGATGCAACGCCGGAAAGGGGCACAGATACTGGGCTGGGGG
>DYHL01000009.1 GCA_020724185.1 Candidatus Nitrosymbiomonas sp.
TACGCCTCCACCTTCACGGCGACGCCGGCTCCCACCGTCCGCCCGCCTTCCCGGATCGCAAACCGCAGGCCCTCCTCCAGCGCTATCGGGGTGATCAGCTTCACCCCCATCGTGATGTTGTCCCCCGGCATCACCATCTCTACCCCTTCGGGCAGCACGATGTCCCCGGTCACGTCCGTCGTCCGGAAGTAGAACTGCGGCCGGTATCCCGTGAAGAACGGCGTGTGCCGTCCCCCCTCCTCTTTCGCCAGCACGTATACTTCCGCCTGAAAGTCCGTGTGCGGCTTGATAGACCCCGGCTTCGCCAGCACCATCCCCCGCTCTACCTCGTCCTTCTCTACCCCTCGCAGCAACACGCCTACGTTGTCCCCTGCCAGCGTCTCGTCCAGCGACTTCCGGAACATCTCCAGCCCCGTCACCACCGTCCGCCGCGCCTCAGACCGCAACCCTACTATCTCCACTTCCTCTCCTACCCCAAGCTTCCCGCGCTCCACTCGTCCCGTCGCTACCGTCCCTCGTCCCGTGATCGTGAATATGTCCTCTACCGCCATCAGAAACGGCTTCTCTACCTCGCGCTGCGGCGTCGGTATGAACTGGTCCACCGCGTCCATCAACGCCCACACCCCGTCTACCCACTCGTTCTCCCCCCGCCCTATCTTCGGGTTCCCCTGCAGCGCCTCCAGCGCCCGCAGCGCCGACCCACGCACCACCGGTAGGTCGTCCCCAGGAAACTGGTAGGCGCTCAGCAGTTCCCTTACCTCCATCTCCACCAGCTCCAGCAGCTCCGGATCGTCCACCATGTCTACCTTGTTCAAGAACACCACCACGTATGGTACGTTCACCTGCCGCGCCAGCAAGATGTGCTCCCGCGTCTGCGGCATCGGCCCGTCCGCAGCCGACACCACCAGGATCGCACCGTCCATCTGCGCCGCTCCCGTGATCATGTTCTTGATGTAGTCCGCGTGCCCCGGACAGTCTATGTGCGCGTAGTGCCGCGCCCCTGTCTCGTACTCTACGTGGCTGATCGCAATTGTGATCCCCCGCTCCTTCTCCTCCGGGGCGTTGTCTATCTCGTAAAATCCCATCGCCTTCGTCTTGCCCACCACCGCCAACGCGTGCGTCATCGCCGCGGTCAGCGTCGTCTTCCCGTGATCTACGTGCCCTATCGTCCCTATGTTTACGTGAGGCTTCGTCCGCTCAAACTTCTGCTTCGCCATCGTCCGTGGCTCCTCTCAAGGGCGCGGCCGCCCGCCAGGCAACCGGTTGATGATGGAGCCCACGACCGGATTCGAACCGGTGACCTTGTCCTTACCAAGGACACGCTCTGCCGCCTGAGCTACGTGGGCTCGTCCTCGCGTATTATAGCAAAGGCAAAACGACCGTCAACGCGCGCAGGACGCACCGTCCGGCCGTCGAATCTTCGCCCTGGAGGGCTTTCGATGGATGCGATCTTCTGGCTGCTGACCGGTCTGATCCTCTTCTTCCTGTTCTTCCGTCCGCCGGGATAGCGCCCGCCTGACCGGGAAGGAGCACGGCGGCTGAATCCTGGCGCGTGCTGAACTGGTGGGCGGGGAGGGAGTTGAACCCCCATGGGCGCTCAGCCCGGAGGAGTTTAAGTCCTCTGCGTCTGCCGTTCCGCCACCCGCCCAATCCGGTAAGACCCGACCCTTGACGCGATGGATCCTACGAGCGTCTTGAAGTGGAGGCGGCGGCCGGATTCGAACCGGCGTATGGGGGTTTTGCAGACCCCTGCCTTGCCTCTTGGCTACGCCGCCTCAGATGGCAGAGACGAAACGAGTTCTCCTGGAGCGGGAGATGGGATTTGAACCCACGACCTTCTCCTTGGCAAGGAGACGCTCTACCCCTGAGCTACTCCCGCTCGTCGTGCAACGCACCCCGATTATAGCCACGCCCGCGCGCTAAGTCCAGAACCGGCGGCGCTCGCGCAGGAGCACGAGCAGGAAGAACGGCGCGCCCAGCGCGGCGGTCAGGATGCCGACCGGCAGCTCCGTGGCCGTCACCGCGGAACGCGCAGCCACGTCCGCCAGGACGAGGAGCACCGCGCCTCCCAGAGCCGAGGCGGGCACGAGCCGCCGGTGGTCAGGACCCACCAGGAGGCGCAGCAGGTGCGGTACGATCAGGCCCACGAATCCGATCAAGCCTGCCGCGGCCACCGCGGCAGCGGCCATCATCGCCCCGGCTGCGACGAGCAGCCGCCTGATTCGGGGCACGTCCACGCCCATAGCGCGGGCCGCTTCGTCGCCCAGCAGCAGGGCGTTGAGCTCTCGCCCATACAACCAGGCGATCCCAAGCCCCACCGCTACCGGGGGAGCCGCCATCGCCAGGTGCGGCCAGCCGCGGCCCGAGAACCCGCCCATCAGCCAGAACACGACGCGCTGCAGGCTCTCGCCGCCGGCCAGTTGGAGCCACGAAATGACCGCTGCCAGAAACGCGCTCACCGCGATCCCGGCCAGCAGCAGCTCCTCCACCGGCGCGTCGTTTCCGCGCCGCGCCAGCGAGTACACGAGCGTTGTCGTGCCCACCGCTCCTGCGAACGCCAGCAGCGGCGTGGCCGCGATGCCCAGAAAACTCCCGGCCAGGCCCGTCGTCAGCGCCAGCGTGGCGCCAAAGGCCGCCCCGGCCGAAACGCCGATGATGTAGGGATCTGCCAGCGGATTGCGCAGGAGTCCCTGGAATACCGTACCGGCTCCTGCCAGCGCGGCGCCGACGGTGGCCGCCAGCAGCGCGCGGGGAAGCCGCAGGTCCAGCACGATTGAAGCGGTGGCATCCGTCCAGGTGGCCACGAGCGGCACGCCCAGGCGCTCGAGCAACACCGCCACGACCGTCCGCAGCGGGACGCGCGCAGGGCCGGTGGCAATCGCCAGGCACACCACCGCCAGCAGCACAATGCCCAAGGCCGGCTCGAGCGTTGGACGGGTTCTGGGCAGGGGTCTAGGGAGATGCGGCCGTACGCTCATGGCGGCCACGCAGGCTGGTCTGCGGCCGACAGCGAGCGCCCTGTCAGCGCCAGGAAGACCGCCTCGAGCGTCGGCGCGCCGCCGGTCCGCTCGTCCGCCCGTAGGCGGGCCTTGAGCGCGTCGGGCCGATCGAGCGCAACCAGGCGCCCCCGGTCCAGGATGGCAACGGTTCCGCAGAGACGGTCGGCTTCGTCCAGGTTGTGGGTCGCGATCAGGACCGTGCGCCCACCGTCGCGGGCCAGCGCCGCCAGAAGCGTGCGGACCTCTGCGGCCGCCTGCGGGTCCAGGCCCGCCGTCGGTTCATCCAGGATCAGCAGCGCGGGGTCGTGCACCAGCGCGCGCGCAAGCGCCAGGCGCTGGCGCATGCCGCTGCTGTACCGCTCCACCAGGTCATCCGCGCGGTCGGTCAAAGCCACCAAGCGGAGCAGTTCGTCCGCTCGGTCTGCCGCGACCCGAAACGGCAGGTCGTGCAGCGCCCCTGCGTACAGTAGATTCTCGCGCCCGCTCAGGCGCCAGTAGACAGACCGCTCGCCTCCCAGCACCGCGCCGATCCGGCGGCGCACGGATGCGGGATCGCGCCTCGTATCGCGTCCCATTACCGCGATGCGGCCGCGGGAAGGCACGAGCAGGGTGCTCACCAGGCGGAGCAGCGTGGTCTTCCCTGCGCCGTTGGGGCCGAGCAGGCCGAAGATGCCTCCAGCAGCCACCGTGAGGCTGACCCCGTCGAGCGCCACGATGTCGCGCCCTCGCTCTCCACCTCGGGAGGGGAAGCGGCGCGTCACCCGTTCCAGCGCCACCGCGGGCATCAAGGGCATCCCTGTGTCCTCACCGCGCGCGGCCGGCCTCCTGCGGGCGCGGCGGGTTCGGGAGCGCGCCCTCAGACTCGAGCAGGCGCCGCTTGAGGCCGACGCCTCCGATCAGCGAGTACCCGCCCAATCCTCCGTCGCTGCGCACCACGCGGTGGCACGGGACGAGCAGCGGAACGGGGTTGCGGGCACAGGCGGTGCCCACGGCCCGCGCCGCGCCCGGCTGCCCCACGGCGCGCGCAATCTCGCCGTAGGTCCGCACCTGGCCGGCGGGAATCCGGCGCAGCGCCGCCAGAACCTCCCGCTCGAACGGCCCTGCGCGGGAGAGATCCACGGGCCCACCAAACACCCTGCGGGCCCCCACCGCTTCCCTAACCGCCCTTGCCAACCATCCGGGCGGGGCAGAGCGTCGCACCAGCGTGCCGAGGTAGCGCGCGGCGTCGCGCTCGAACGCGCCGGGCGATGCGGCGATCCGGGCGAAGGCAGGTCCAAGGGGTCCGAACGCCACGTAGAACGTTCCGAAAGGCAGCACGAAGGCGGAATAGGCGTACCCGCCTGAGGGAGCGCGCGCGGCCGCCGCCCGATCCGGCAGGCCTGCCAGATCGCCTCCGGCTAGGCCCATCAGCGAGGCCACGGGCCGTCCGTGGCGCGTGATGATTATCGGTTCTCCTGCCTGCGCCGTGCGCAGCACCTCGTTGGTCCGGTTCTTCAGTTCGGCCGTGGACACGAGTCTCATCCCACACCTCCACATAGCGTAAACTATGGCTATATGGTACCATCTCCCGTGGCGCCGTCAAGAGGGGTCTGAGAAGCGGTACCGGCCAGGTGGACCGTCACGCGCGTCGCCAGCTTCGGACCCAGCACCTCGGCCAGTGCCTCCACCGGGGCGGCCCGCACGCCGCGCACGGACCCAAATCGACGGATCAGATCCCGCTTGCGCCGCTCGCCGATCCCCGGGATCTCGTCCAGAACCGAGAATACGATCCGCCGCTCCCGGAGCCGCCGGCCTGCCGCGTTGGCAAACCGGTGGGCCTCGTCGCGAAGGCGCCGGATCAGGTTCAGCGCCTGCGAGTCAGCGGGGAGGCGCAGCGGCTCAGGCCGGCCGGTCAAGCAGATCTCCTCTTGCTCCTTGGCCAGTCCCACCACCGGCACCGCCACGTTGTGCTCGAATAGCACCTCTATCGCGGCGTTGAGCTGCCCCCGTCCGCCGTCCACCAGGATCAGGTCGGGCAAGACCGACCACCGGGGGCGCACCGGCTCGCCGCGGTCGAGCTGCTCCTGCTCGGCCCGAGCCCGGACGAAGCGGCGGCGGATCACCTCATGCAGCATCGCGTAGTCATCACCTTCGCCCGAGGCGCGCATGCGAAACTGCCGGTAGTCCGCCTTGCGCGGCCGGCCCCCCTCGAACACCACCAGTGAGCCGATCGCCTCGCCGCCCTGAAAGTGGCTGATGTCGTATCCCTCGATGCGGAACGGCGCGGCCTCCAGCCCGAGCGCCTCCTGCAGCTCGGCCACGCCCACGCCCGAGGGCCCCACCTCGCGGGCGCGGGCCTGCTGCAGGCAGAGCGCGGCGTTCTCGTGGGCCAGCTCCACCAGCCGGCGGCGGTCGCCCCGCCTGGGCACCTCCACCTCCACGCGGCTGCCTCGCCGGGCGCTGAGCCACGCCTCCAGCGCGGCGCGACCTTCGGGCTCCACGTCCACGAGCAGCTCCCTGGGCAGCATGGGCAGGTCGCTGTACCGCCGCGCCAGGACCTGCGCCAGGACCTCCCCGGGCTCCACCCCCCGCGTGCCGGAGAGCAGCACGTGCTCCTGGTCCTGGATTCGACCGGCACGGATCGTGATGATCTCAACGCAGGCCAGGTCGCCCGACTGGACCACCGCGGCGATGTCGCGTTCCTCGAGTCCCGGCGTGGTGATGCGCTGCCGTTCACCTATCGCCTCCATCGCCTGGATCTGATCGCGTATCTGGGCCGCCCTCTCGAACTCCATCGCCGCGGCGGCGGATGTCATCTGCGCGCGCAGATCTTCAAGGAGGTCTTCCCGCCTCCCCTCCATGAAGAGCGCGGCCTGCCGGACCTGCTCCTGGTACACCTCGAGCTGTGCGCCCCAGGCGACGCAGGGCGCGCTGCACAGCCCCATGGCGTGGTCGAGGCACGGCCGGGGAAGGGCGCGGGTGATCTCGATTGGACAGGTCCGCAACTGGAACAGCCGGCGAATCGAGCGGATCGTCCGGCCGATCAACTTGGGCTCGTGGTAGGGATAGGGGCCAAAGTACCGGCCGCCGTCGCGCACGACCTTGCGGGTCATGACGATCCTGGGATAGGGTTCTCCGGTCAACTTGACGTACGGATATGCCTTGTCGTCGGCCATGCGGATGTTGTACGGCGGCTGGTGCTGCTTGATCAGATTGGTCTCGAGGATTAGTGCCTCGACCTCGTTCGCCGTGACGATCGTGTCCACGGCGGCGATCTTGGGGACCAGCAGGCGGAGCCGGGGGTTGGACTGGGCAGAGGGTTCCTGAGAGTACTGTCGCACGCGGGCGCGCAGCGACGCGGCCTTTCCCACGTACAGCACGCGGCCGGTGGCGTCCTTGAATAGGTAGACGCCGGGGCGCCTGGGCAGGAGCCTGACCGTCGCCAGCAATGGGCCGGGAGGCAGCACGTGGTCGGGCACGGCGGTTCCTACCGCCTGACCGCGGAACGCGCCGGCACCGGCCCGTTCCCAATCACGCGTCTCATGAACCGCCCTGTGTGCGAGGCGGCTACGCGCGCGACCGCCTCGGGCGGGCCCTCGGCGACGACCTCACCGCCTCCCTCACCACCCTCTGGGCCGAGGTCAGTAATCCAGTCGGCGGTCTTGATAACATCGAGGTTGTGCTCGATGACCACCACGGTGTTCCCGGCATCCACCAGCCGGTGCAGCACCCCCAGCAGCCGCTCCACGTCGGCAAAGTGCAGCCCGACGGTTGGTTCGTCGAGGATGTAGAGGGTCTGGCCGGTATCGCGTCGGGACAGCTCGGTGGCCAGCTTCACGCGCTGGGCCTCGCCCCCAGACAGTGTGGTCGCCGGCTGGCCAAGCTTGATGTAGCCGAGGCCCACGTCCTCCAGGGTCTGTAGCTTGCGGCGAATGCGCGGGATCGCTTCGAAGAAGACCAGGGCCTCGCTCACCGTGAGATCGAGCACGCCGCTGACCGTCCTGCCCCGGTAGGTGACCTCGAGGGTCTCCCGGTTGTAGCGCGACCCCTTGCAGACCTCGCACGGCACGTACACGTCGGGAAGGAAGTGCATCTCGATCCGGACGATGCCGTCGCCCTCACACGCCTCGCACCTGCCGCCGCGCACGTTGAACGAGAACCGGCCCGGCCCGTAGCCGCGGACCCTGGCCTCGGTCGTCTGCGCAAAGAGGTCACGGATCAGGTCGAACGTCTTCGTGTAGGTCGCCGGGTTGCTGCGCGGAGTCCGTCCGATCGGTGACTGGTCAATCTCGATTACCTTGTCCACGTACTCCAGCCCTTCGATGCGGTCGTGCGCTCCGGGCCGGACGCGCGTGCCGTACAGGTGGCTGCTCAGCCCCCGGTACAGGATCTCGTCTATCAGCGTGGACTTGCCCGAACCCGAGACGCCGGTCACCGCCACGAACATTCCCAGCGGGATGCGGACGTCAATGCCCTTGAGGTTGTGCTGACGTGCCCCCCGGATTAGCAGAGCATGGCCGGTCCCTGCCCGCCGCCGTTTGGGGATCGCGATGCTCCGCCGGCCGGAGAGGTACTGTCCGGTCACCGAGTCAGGGTGCTTGGCCACGACGGATGGTGGACCCGCCACCACGACGCGTCCGCCCTCGGCGCCGGCGCCCGGACCTATGTCCACCACCCAGTCGGCGGTGCGGATCGTCTCCTCGTCGTGCTCGACTACCAGGATCGTGTTCCCTAGATCGCGGAGGCCCTGGAGGGTATCCAGCAACCGGCGGTTGTCGCGCTGGTGCAGTCCGACGCTGGGCTCATCCAGGACGTAGAGCACCCCCATCAGCCCGCTGCCGATCTGCGTCGCCAGGCGGATGCGCTGGGCCTCGCCGCCAGAGAGGGTGTTGGCCGTGCGGTCCAGCGTCAGGTAGCCGAGCCCCACGTTGGCCAGAAAGCCCAGGCGGGATCGGATCTCCTTCAGGATCTGGTGGGCTATCAGACGCTCGCGCTCCGAGAGGGACAGCCCTGCGAAGAACTCCGCCGACGCGCGTACATCGAGGGCCGTGGCCTCGGCTATGGTGCGGCCGCCGACGCGCACGCTCAGCGACTCGGGCTTGAGCCGGGTCCCCCGGCACGCGGGGCACGGCATGCTGGTCATGTACCGCTCGATCTCCTCGCGCACGTACTCGGAGTCGGTTTCCTTGTAGCGGCGCTCGAGCTGCCGGAGCACACCCTCGAACCGCGTCTCGTAGGCGCGCAGAGCTCCCCACTTGTTGTGGTAGCGCACGCGCAGCGGCTCGTCCGACCCGTGCAGCAGCACCTCCACGAACGCCCTGGGGAGGCGGCGCACCGGCGTCTTCATGTCCACCTTGAAGTGCGCGGCCAGCGAGCTGAGCAGCTCCTGGTAGTAGTCGCTGGTGGACGCCGCCCATGGCGCCACCGCGCCGTCGAGTAGGCTCTTGCCGCGGTCGAGGACGAGGGCCTCGTCCAGTTCCTGGCGGAAGCCCAGCCCGGTGCAGGTCGCACAGGCGCCGTAGGGGCTGTTGAACGAGAAGACGCGCGGCTCGATCTCGGGCAGGCTGATCCCGCACTCGGGACAGGCGAACTGCTGGCTGAAGACCATCAGGCCGTCTTGCTGAACGTCCACGTACGCGATACCCTGCCCGAGCTTCAGCGCCGTCTCCACCGAGTCCGCCAGCCGCGCGCGCACGTCGGCATGCACGACCAGCCGGTCCACCACCACCTCGATGCTGTGCTTCCGGTTCTTGTCGAGTGGTATCTCCTCGGAGAGGTCGTAGATCAACCCGTCGGCGCGGACCCGCGCGAACCCCTGCCGCCGGAGATCATCGAAGAGCTGGCGGTACTCGCCCTTGCGGCCGCGGACGATCGGGCCCAGCACCTGCACTCGCGTGCCCTCTTCCAGCGCCAGGACCCGGTCCACGATCTGCTCGCGGGTCTGCCTGCTGATGGCGCGGCCGCACTGCGGGCAATGGGGTTGCCCGACGCGGGCGTACAGCAATCGTAGATAGTCGTAGATCTCGGTCACGGTGCCAACGGTCGAGCGCGGGTTGCGCGGGGCGCCCTTCTGGTCTATCGAAACCGCCGGCGACAGACCGTCTATCCCGTCCACGTCGGGCTTCTCCATCAGGCCGAGGAACTGCCGCGCGTAGGCCGAGAGCGATTCGACGTACTTGCGCTGCCCCTCGGCGTAGATGGTGTCGAAGGCGAGCGACGACTTCCCGGAGCCGGAGATGCCGGTGAGCACCACCAGCCGGTCGCGCGGGATTTCGACTGTAACGTTCTTCAGATTGTGCTCGCGGGCTCCGCGAACAACGATGCGATCAATCGGCATGACGGCGTGCATTCCTCCGGGCGCGCGCGGGGCCGCGACCCCGGCCTGATGCCTTGCCCCTCCCCGCCGGGGCGAAGAACGGCTCTCCAAGTCCCTTGCGCAGTTCAGCAATCTGGTCGCGCAGCGCAGCGGCCTTCTCGAACTGCAGCTCGGCCGCGGCGCGTCGCATCGCGCGCTCCAGCGCCTCCACGGTCTGCTCCAGCTCGGCCGGCGAGAGCATCAGCAGCCGGGCCACGTCCCACGGCACCTTCGCCCGCTGCGTCTCGGCCAGCCGTATCAACTCCTCCGCGGTCAGGAGCCCGCTCGATGGCTGGTATGTCTCGATCTCCTCGGCCACCTGCAGCAGGTCAATCATGTCGCGGATCGGCTTGGACACCGACGCCGGGGTGATCCCGTGCTCCGCGTTGTACCGAACCTGGACCTCGCGGCGGCGGTTGGTCTCGGCGATCGCCCGGCGCATCGAGTCGGTGACCTCATCCGCGTAGAGCAGCACGCGCCCACCGATGTGCCGCGCCGCCCGGCCCATGGTCTGTATCAGCGCGGTCTCCGACCGCAGGAAGCCTTCCCGGTCGGCATCGAGAATCGCCACCAGCGAAACCTCGGGCAGGTCGAGCCCTTCCCTCAATAGATTTATGCCGACCAGGACGTCGTAGGTGCCGAGCCGCAAGTCTTTGAGAATCTGCACGCGCTGGAGCGTGTCCACCTCGGAGTGCAGATAGTGCACCTTGAGCCCGAGCTCCGCCAAGTAGGCGCTAAGGTCCTCGGCCATGCGCTTGGTCAGCGTGGTGACCAGGGTGCGCTCGCCGTGCTCGACCTGGCCCTTGATCTCCCCGATCAGGTCGTCCACCTGTCCCTGCGCCGGCCGCACCTCAACGAGGGGGTCCACCAGGCCGGTGGGTCTCACGACCTGCTCCACTAAGCGCTGGCTCACTTCCATCTCGTAGGGCCCGGGCGTGGCGGAGACGAACACCGCCTGGGGGATGAGCGCGTCGAACTCCTCCCAGGCCAGCGGCCTGTTGTCGAACGCCGACGGCAGACGGAACCCGAACTCCACCAGGTTCCTCTTGCGCGAGCGGTCGCCCTCGAGCATCCCCCGCACCTGGGGCAGGGTCACGTGGCTCTCGTCCGCAAACAACAGGAAGTCACGCGGGAAGTAGTCGAGCAGGCAGCCCGGCCGCTCGCCCGGCGCACGGCCGTCGAGGTGCCGCGAGTAGTTTTCGATCCCGGGGCAGGTGCCTGCCTCGCGCAACAGCTCCATGTCGTAGCGTGTCCGGAACTCCAGGCGCTGGGCTTCCAGCAGCTTGCCCTGGGAGCGAAACCGGTCCAGCCGCTCCCCTAGCTCGGCCTCGATCGAGGCCAGCGCGCGCGCCAGGCGCTCCTCTGTGGTCACCCAATGCTTGGCCGGCCAGAGCGCGACCGCGTCCTTGTGCTCGAAGATCTCACCGGTCAGCGGATCCAGCTCCACGATCCGCTCGACCTCGTCGCCGTAGAGATCCACCCGCACGGCGCGCTCCTCGTACGCCGGGAAGACCTCAATGACGTCGCCCCGCACCCTGAACTTCCCCCGCGCGAAGTCAATGTCGTTGCGCTCGTACTGAATCTCAACCAGGCGGCGGACGATCTCGTCGCGCGACCGGCGCTCGCCCTTCCGGACGAGGAGCATGACCTCCTTGTAGTCTTCAGGCCTGCCCAGGCCGTAGATGCACGAGACCGACGCCACCACGATCACGTCGCGCCGCTCCATCAGCGCCTTGGTCGAGGCGTGGCGCAACCGGTCTATCTCCTCGTTGATTGACGCGTCCTTGGCGATGTAGAGATCGGTCTGCGGCACGTAGGCTTCCGGTTGGTAGTAGTCGTAGTACGAAACGAAATACCGCACGGCGTTGTGAGGAAAGGAATCGCGGAACTCGCCGTAGAGCTGCGCGGCCAGCGTCTTGTTGTGGGCCAGGACCAGGGTGGGGCGCTGGATCTGCTCGATCACCCTCGACATCGTGTAGGTCTTTCCGCTACCAGTGACCCCCATGAGGGTCTGGCAGCGGTGGCCTGCCCGCAGGCCGGCCACCAGCCCGGCGATCGCCTGCGGCCGGTCGCCTTGCGGCGCCAGATCGGTGACCATCTGAAAAGCGGGCATACGAATAGTATACCAAGGGGGGAGGGGCTCGTTCCACGGTCCCCTGTAACGGCGCTTCGGGGGAGGGAAGCGCGGCCTAGCCGCCCGGATTAGCCGCCCGGCCCCTCCGGCAGCCGGCTCTCCTGTCCAACCATGACCACGACCCGGGTCGGCCTTGACTCAACGCCCGCGGCGCTGATCGCCACGGCAGTTATGGTCACCCGGCCGCCGGAACGTGGTGGTGGGGTCAGACGGATGAGAACCTCCCAGGCTCCGGCGCTGGTTGGGATCGCGCTGATCGGCCCGATCACCACCGCCCGGTCGTCCATCCCACCGCGCGCGTACTCCACGGTGACCTGAACCCGTGCAGCCCCGGCCGCGGTTCCCCTGACCAGCAAAGGCGAAACGACGGCGTCTCCTGGCCGCGGCGCGACGATAACCGGCGGCGCGGGTCGGGCCGGCGGCTGGGGACTCGGCGGAGAGAGCACTGGCGGCGTGGGGCCAGGCGTGGGCGTGGGGCCAGGCGTGGGCGTGGGTCCAGGCGTGGGTGTGGGGCCAGGCGTGATCGTGGGAGTGGGAACCGGAGTAGGCGTCGGGGTTCTGGCCGGCTCGATGGTGAACGTCCAACTCGTGGTGGAGTCGTTGCCGGCAAGATCGGCAATCCGCGCCTGGACCCGGTTCAATCCAGGTGGAAGAGGCTCGGGGGGCGTGTAATAGGCGCTGGTCTCGGTGATCGCCACCCGGCGTACCTCGCGACCGTTGACCCAGAGCCGCAGGCTGCCGGTGTCCAGACCGGCTGGGCCGCGGTCGGCCAGCCCCAGGATGATCGTAGGCTGACGGTCGGCCACCCGGGCACCGGGGTCGGGCACGCGCCGCGTGAACTCCGGAGGCAGACCGTCAACCGTTACAGGGTCTGTGGCCCGCGAGGTCTCGCTCCCTGCAATCCTCAGGTACACGGTAACTACCGCCCGCGAGGCGGCGTCTCCAGGCCGCACCGTGTAGCGGCCGGTGTAGAGCCCTGACGGACCTTCGGCCATGGGAACACCGCGCTCCAGGCGGCCGAGGTCAAACCAGGCGGTCCCGCCAGGCGTGCCCCGCAAGGTCACGGTGAGCGTGGCCCCAATACCGAGCGGCCCGCGGTCGCTTACAGACACCCCGTCAATCCTGGGCAGGGCCGGATAGACCGGTGGGAGACGCGGGGGCGGGACCGGGTAGACCGGTGGGATGTATGGTGGCGGGATCGGCGTGCGGGCGCGGATCTCCCAAGTGTCGCCGGTCTGCGGGTTGATCCTGAGGTCCACCTCCATTCCCTGGCGCAGCAGGTCCCGAGTAGTCTCGCGACCGTCCAGGAAGAAGGCGGCCTCGTCGGCGACCCTTAGAATCTGCCCGTCGCTCAGGACCAGCACGCGAAACCCCAGGCTCTCCAAGCGGCCGGAGAGCGCACGATACGATGCCCGTACCGACAGCGCCAGCCCGGCTGGATCCGCGGTCACGCGGACGAGATCTCCTCGCCGGATCTGATCGAGCGAGGCCGCACCGCTGCGGCCCGTGGACACCTCGGTGAGGGAGACCGCGGTGGCCGCGGTCACCGCGAACCTCCAGAGGAGCCCGTCTGCGCTCACGTACAGGCGTGCCGGTACGGCGGTCGTATCCACCTGCGCCACCGTGCCATCTACAACCGTGGGCGCCGGCTGCGGCGTGGGCGGGATAACCGGCAGTGGCCTGACCGGCTCCGGCGGCGCAGGAACAGGCGCGGGCGCAGGCGGCGTAGGAGCACGCGGGGGCGCAGGGAACGGCGGCAGCGCAGCAGGACGCGGTGACGTCACATAGACGATGCGTCCTACCGAATCCCAATTCACGCCGGCTCCGAGCGCCTCGCCCACGAACCGCAGGGGCACGAGCGTTCGACCTCCGTGGACCACGGGCGGCACATCGAGCAGGACCGCTCGTCCATCCACCAGGGCATGGCGGTTGCCCGGCTGCAGCACCACGACCGTTGCGCCGTGGCGCGCCACCACCCGGCCGGGGTCCGGATGCCATTCGACCTGGGCGCCCAACCGCTCGAAGACCCCGCGCAGGGGGATCAACAACCGGCCAGCGATTACGGCCGGCGGCCGATCAAAGGCAACAACCTGGCCATCCACTACCACCGCCACCGCCTGCGCGGCGGCCGGCCGCGGCAGCACGGCCGCTATCGTCATGACAAGCGAGATCGCCACCAGTCGTGGGAGCACTGCGTCTCCTCCAAAACCCTGTCTACACCCTACTACGGAGGTTGCGGCCTTGAAGTTCGCGCTCGGGCCGTGAGCCCGGGTGCCAGGCGTGCTAGGCGTGCCAGGCCTGCCAGAGCGCCTCGATCTGCCGTCGGGTCGCGGCCGGGGGCCCGCTGTTGTCCACGACCCAGGTGGCAAGGGGGACCTTCTCCCTGAGAGGACGCTGCGCGCGCAGCCGTTGCCGGGCGGCCTCCTCGCTGATACCGTCGCGCGCCGCGAGGCGGGCAACCTGCGTGGCCTCGTCCACGAAGACCACCACCGTGCCGTCCAGCACGAAGGCCTCGGGCGGCGCCACGTCCAACAGCAGTGGGATGTCCACCACGATCGTGGCCCCGGGACGCGCCGCCCGCACGGCTGCGATCTCCTCCTCGATGCGACGGCGGATGCGGGGGTGCGTGATCGCGTTCAGGCGCACGCGGGCAGCAGGATCGCTGAAGACGAGCGCCGCCAGTGCCTTGCGGTCCAGCGTGCCGTCAGCAGCCACCACCGAAGCACCGAAGGCTTCGACGATCTCGCGGAGGGTCTCGGTGCCGGGCGCGACCACCTCGCGCGCGATCGCATCAGCGTCAATCACGTGCGCGCCCATCTCGCGGAGAAATCCTGCCACCAGGCTCTTGCCGCTGGCGATCCCGCCGGTGAGCCCGATCACCCTCACGGTGCCACCGGATTCATCTCGTCCCAGTTAGGGCCGGCCTTGGCCTCGGCAATCAGCGGCACCGACAACGGATACGCCGCCTCCATCACGGCGCGGACCTGCTCCGCGACCATCACCGTGACTGGCTCGGGTACCTCGAACAGCAGCTCATCGTGGATCTGCAGGGTCATGCGCGCGCCGGGGAACGCCGGCAGCACCTGCCGGACGATCCCCAGCATCGCGAGTTTGATGATGTCGGCGCTGGACCCCTGGATTGGCGTGTTGATAGCCACCCGCTCGGCGGCCTCGCGCACGGCGCGGTTGCGGCTCTGCAGGTCGGGCAGGTACCGCCGGCGGTTCAGCACCGTGGTAACGAAACCGTCCTGGCGGGCCTCCTCCACGATGCGCAGCATGTACTCCCGCACCTTGGGGAATCGGGCGTAGTAGAGACCAATGAAGCTGCGCGCCTCCTCGCGGGGGATGCCGAGCTGGCCAGCCAGGCCGTGCTCGCTCATGCCGTAGGCGACGCCGAACACGATGGCCTTGGCGCGGCGCCGCAGCTCAGGGGTAACCGCGCCGCGCGCAATGCCGAAGACCTCGGCCGCCGTGACCGCGTGGATGTCCTCGCCCCGGTCGAAGGCGTCCACCAGGCCCGGGTCGCGGGTGATGTGCGCCAGCACCCTCAGGTCAATCTGCGAATAGTCCACGCTGAGGAGCAGCCACCCGGGTGGCGCGATTATCGCGCGGCGGATCCTGCGGCCCTCTTCTGTGCGGATCGGCAGGTTCTGTAGATTTGGCTGCTCGGTGATCACGCGGCCGGTGGCGGCCAGCGTCTGATTGAACGTGGTGTGCACCCGTCCGGTCCTCGGATCGGCCAGGCGGGGCAGAACATCCACGTAGGTTGACTTCAGCTTGCTCAACTCGCGGTGCGTCACGATCTTCGCCACGACCTCGTGCCGGGGCGCCAGACTTTCCAGCACCTCGGCATCGGTGGAGAAACCGGTCTTCGTGCGCTTGAGCGGCGGAAGTTGCAGTTTCTCAAAGAGCACGAACGCAAGTTGCTTGGGGGAGCCCAGGTTGAACTCGGTGCCCGCCTGTGCGTAGATCTCGGCGGCCAGCGCGTTCAGCCGGGCAGACAACTCCTCCCCAAGCGCGGCCAGGTATGGGAGGTCCGCGGCGACGCCGTCCTTCTCCATTGCCGCCAGCACCCCGGCCAGAGGCACCTCGACGTCGCGGAACAGACCGTCCACGCCCCGCTCGCGCATGCGCTCATCGAGCACGGGTCGCAGCCGCAGCAGGGCGGCAGCGGCCTCAGCGACTGAGACACCTGCACCGGGATCGAGGACGAGGTCAGAGCCGGCGTCAGGGTAAGGCCCTGGCAGGTCCTCCCCCAGGAACTCCCGGGCCGTGGCGGCCAGCGTGTGCGTCCGCCTGCCCGGGTTGATCAAGTACGATGCTATGGCGACATCGAAGTCAAAGCCCGCCGGCACCATGCCTTCACGGCCGAGGGCAAGCAGGTCGGCCTTCACGTCGGCGCTCACCTTGCACACCGCGGGGTCTTCCAGGACCGCGGCAACCGGCGCCGGGATGCCGCTGTCCAACGGCAGCCAGGCCGTGCGGCCAGGGACTGCCACGCCCACCGCCCGCAGTTGGGCCACGAGCGGATGCCCATCACCCCGCAGGAACGCCACGCCAATCTCGCCGGCGGCGCGCGTCCACGCCGCGACCTCGTCGGGTGTCGCGGCGGCGGACTCGTCGGCCGCCGTGCGGGGGCGCAGCCGTTGGAGGAATCCTCGAAACTCCAGGTCCTGGAACAGCGCCTCGAGGCGGCCGCCGTCCGGTTCGCTGCGGCGGAGCGCCTCCAGATCAACCTCGACGGGTGCATCGGTGACGATCGTCGCAAGTTGCTTGCTCAGCATGACCTGGTCTCTTGCGGCTTCCAGGGCCGCGCGGATCTTGGCCGGCGCTTCGCCCAGACGATCAAGCAGCGCCTCCACGCAGCCGAACTGCCCTATCAGCGCGCTCGCGGTCTTCTCGCCTATGCCTGGCACGCCCGGGATGTTGTCGCTTGCGTCACCCCGCAAGCTCTTGTAGTCCACAAGCCGCGGCGGATCGAACCCAAAGCGCTCACGCACCCGCTGCTCGTCGTAGACAACCGCCTCGGAGGCGCCCCGGCCGGTGACCATCACGCGGGTGTGGCTGTCCACGAGCTGCAGGGTGTCGAGGTCCCCGCTGACCACCAACACCTCGACGCCCTCGGATGCGGCCCGCCGTGCGATCGTGGCGATCACGTCCTCGGCCTCGAACCCTTCCGCCTCGACGACAGGTATCCGCAGCGCTTCAAGCACCTGCTTGCTCAAACCGATCTGCGGCCGCAGGTCATCGGGCATCGCTTCCCGGTGGGCCTTGTACTCGGCGTACTGCTCGTGGCGGAATGTCGGACCCGGCCGATCGAATGCAGCGGCGATGTAGTCCGGGTGTTCTTCCTCGAGGACTTTGAGGACCATGGCCGTGAGGCCGTAGACCGCGTTGGTAGGCCGGCCGTCACGGGTCGTCAGGTAGGGCAGCGCGAAGAATGCGCGGTAGATGAGGCCGTTGCTATCCAGGAGCACCAGCTTCTCGCGCACCAACATCACCGCTCTCAGGGAATCCTATCGGCCCGGCGAAAGCCCCGGCGCAGCAACCACCATGCCAACGCGCCCAGCAGGGCTACGGGCAGCAGCGCGGCCGCGAGCGCCACAAGCGATTCGGCGGCGCCCAGCATCTGCCGGACGGTGTTCAGAAACGCCGTCCTGACGCGCTCCAGCGTCTGCTTGAAATCCCAGAGGGCGCCCTCCGACTTCTTCGGCTTCTGGCTCACCTCGGCCTGCACCGTGGCCAGGTCCACTTTGTTGGCCAGGAAGCGCAGGCGGCCGGTCAGGCGCTCGATCTCGCCGCGTACTCGGGCCACCTCGCCCTCGATGGCCAGCAGGTCGGGGATCTTGGTGGCGCGGTCCATGAGCGCCAGCAGCCGTGCCTCCTGGCGCGCCAGATTGCGCACGCGGGCTTCCAGGTCAATGAACTCCTCGGTTACGTCCTGGCCGCTGATCTGCCGGCGCTTCACAGTGCCCAGCTTCTCGACCTGCGCCACCACCTCGCTGAAGCGGGCCGCGGGCACACGCAGGACAAACGTGCCGCGTGGGACTCCGTCTTCATCCGAGAACGAGGAGTCGGCCACAAACCCGCCGGCGCCTTCCGCGATGGCAAACAGGCGGCTGGCAGCCGCGTCGAACCGCTCGACCTCGATCGCCATCTGACCGGTCCGGATGACCCGGCGCATGGAAACGGGCTCACCGGGCCCTGCAGATGGGGGAACCGCCTGCGCCAAGGTGCGCGCACCCTCACCGACCTTCGAGACGTCCAGCGCGAGCTCCGGCATCCTGACCCGCGTGGCGCCGCCGGGCACCCCTGCTTCGCGCAACAGGTTGACCGCGAAGACCCCCACCATCACCACGGCCGCGGCCGCGGTGACGGTCCGCCAGGACCAGCTCCTCCACGATAGAGCCGCCCGCAGACGCGTCCACGGTGAGTGCTGCGTTGCCTGGGCGAGCCGCTCTATTCGGCGGCGCACCTCGGCGGAAAATCCCTCTGGTGCCTTCATCGGTTCCACCTCCTGGAGCAGGGTAACGGTCGTGCGCAGTTGCGCCAGTTCCTCCCGGCAGGAGGAGCAGCCTTCAAGGTGCGCCTCCACCTGCACGGCCTCACGATCCGGCAGCGCGCCGTCGAGGAGCGCCGAGAGCCGGGCACGTGCTTCCTCGTGGGTCATCGGTCCCTCACCCCTCGGCACTGACAAGATCCGTCAACTGCGCGCGCATGGCCTCACGGCCCCGGGCCAGGCGCGACCGCACCGTCCCCAGCGGAACTTGAAGGATGCGTGCGATCTCGCCGTAGGCCAACCCCTGCAGATCGCGCAGCACCACGGCGGTGCGGTACTCCACCGTCAGATGGCCCAGCGCCGCGTGCACGCGCCGGGTGATCTCCCGACGGTCTACCACGGCTTCAAGGTTGTCGCCGGCCGGGACCTCGGGGTGTAGCTCCCCGTGCGTGGACGCCGGCCGTCGACGTACCAGGTCGAGCGCCGCGTTCGTCGCGATGCGGTGCAGCCAGGTCGAGAACGCGGCGTCCTCGCGATACCTGGGCAGGGCCTGATAGGCGCGCACGAAGGCGTCCTGCGCGGCATCGGAGGCATCCTCGCGGTTCCCGGTTATCCGGTAGGCCAGGTTGTAGATCCGATCCTGGTGGAGACGGACGAGCAGATCGAACGCTTCGATCTCGCCGGAGCGGGAGCGGCTGATTAGATCACGTTCGTCGAAGGTCACCCAGGTCTCCTCGCATACACCCTGTCATCCCGTTAGACGGGAATGCAGGCGACAAGTTCCAGGTCTCTCGGCAGATGCCCGCTTTGAGTCGTGTTCCCCATCGCCATCGGGTGGGTTCCTCACGAACCGCGAAGCCCACTGGGTGGCGGAAGTCGCGGAGACCCCCGGTGAGAAACGGTTCGGCGATGTCGCGCTTGCGGAGAGGAATCGCACATAGAGACGATGGTAGAGGTACTCAGGCTTGAGTCTGGTGTGATACCGGTCGGTGTAGACCACGATGGAACCATCCCCGTCCAAGTGGCCGCGTATGAAGTCCGGGAAGAACTCGTCCGGAATCGACACCGCACCAATAGTGTATGTCTTCCGAGCAGTCAAGCCGATAGCGGTTAGCCAGTCTCAGAGCAGGCGATCCAACTCCGAAACTCGCTATGTCGCAGAGTATTCACTCATAAAGATCGGCGCAGGTGGGAAAGTGAAAACCCCCGGCGCAAGCGACGCCGCGGGTTCATTGGTGCCGGGGGCGGGACTCGAACCCGCACGGGGTTTCCCCCAACGGCTTTTGAGGCCGCCGTGTCAGCCTGTTCCACCACCCCGGCGCACCCAACCGCGCAACAACCAATGGGAATCATAGCATCTTGGCCTGGCGGCGTTCAATTCGGCCGGCGCCGCGACGCCCCTGGCACAGCGCTGCCCTGCTACTCGGTGGGCTTGGAGTGCTCGAACTTGGGAACGCCCCTGTGGGCCGGCACGGCGAGATCTCCCTGCCGGCTGATCGTGATACCCATCCCCAGGGCCCGTAGGCCTTCCACCATCCCGCCGCGGATGTTGAGCGCGCCCTCCAGCGCGGCTGGATCGCCCAGCGCCACGATCGTGAACGGGCCCGTGATCCGCGCCAGGTCAACCAGCACTGTCCCGCCAACCTGGGCAAAACCGGTCGTGGCAGCTACCCGCTGACCGTTTACAGCGACGGCCTCTGCGCCGGCTGCCCACAGTTCGTTGATGACGCTCACCAGGTCCTGGAAGGTCACCACGACAGGGCTACTGCCCGCCGGGTTGCTCTTGGCGTCCTCCAGGCGCACGATGATCCCCGGCCCCTTCATCGGCTTCAGCCCGGCGAGCACGCGGAGACTCTCCAGTTCCTTGCTCATCGCCGCCGTCAGTGTACGGCCTTCGGCGGTGGCCCGCTCGTACTCCACAAGGCGCCGCTGCATCTCACCGATCTCCCGCTCCAGCGCTATTCGCCCCTCGCGCTCCTGCCGCAGCAGCGTTGCCAGAGCGTACACGTTGCGGGTGGGCACCTCCGGCTGTGCGCTCAAGTATCGGCTGGCCCGGAACTGGACCACAAACAGGAACCCTATTCCTAGCAGCACCGCCGCCGCCACGACCTGTGGACCTCTTACACGCCTGAGGGGCCGCGCGCTCATTTCGGAATCCATGACGCGGTTCTCGGGCCCAGGAGTTTCTCGACCGCCTCGACGACCTGGGGCCCTGCCACAACGCTTATATCCCGAGCCTGCATCCGCACCTGTCGGCCCTCCGAGGCCACGGTCAGCAGCACCGGGCAGTCGCCGCCATGGCGGGCAAGCAGGTCCCGCAGACGGCGCAGCCCCTCCTCCCCGTGTCGGTCGGCGTCCACGAGCACGTGCAGCATCGCCTCGCTGGACGGACCGGCCACGAGCGGAAAGACGCCGTCGGCCAGCACCTTCACCTGCTGCTCGGAGGCGTCCAGGCGGCCGCGGACCACAACGATGGCGTCACGGCGTATCTCCGCGTGGCTCTGCTCGTAGGTCTTGGGGAACACGATTACCTCTGCGCTGCCGGTGGAATCCTCCAGCGTCATGAAGGCCATGGCAGCCCCGTTCTTGGTGGTGGTGCGCTTCAGGGCCGTGATCATCCCTCCGATGGCCACGTCGCTCCGATCGCGCATCTCTGGCAGTTGGGCGATGGTAGCCGTTACCCGCGCGGCCAGCGCGTCGCGGACGTGGGTCAGGGGATGGTCCGAAACGTACATGCCGAGCATGTCGCGCTCCATCGCCAGGAGATCGGTCTTGGAGAACTCCTCGACCTCGACCGGCCGCGTTCCCACAGGAGCCGGCGGCGCGGCTTCGCCCGCGTCGAAGAGCCCGGTCTGTGCCCCTGCCCGTGCCTGACGCTGGCCGCCGGCCAGGGCGGCTTCGACCTGCCGCAGCATCGAGGCGCGCGTGCGGCCGAGTGAGTCAAGGGCGCCGGCCTTCGTCAGACTCTCCAGCACCCGCCGGTTTACCACGCGACCGTCCACGCGCGTCACGAGGCCCTCGAGGGAAGTGAACGGGCCCCCCTCCGTGCGCGCCCGCACGATGGCCTCGACCGCGCTACCGCCGACGTGCTTGATCGCGGCGAGGCCGAACCGGATCGCGCCCCCGGCCACGGTGAAGGTGTCCGCCGACTCGTTCACGTCCGGGGGCAGCACGCGGATGCCCATGCGCTCGCACTCGGAAACCGCGGCCGCGACCTTTGCCATCCAGTCCTGTCCCTGCGCCTCGGTGGTCATCACCGCGGCCATGTACTCGGCGGGGAAGTTGGACTTGAGGTACGCGGTCTGGTAGGCGATCAACCCGTAGCACGCCGCGTGCGCTCGGTTGAAGCCGTAGCGGGCGAACGGCTCGAACAGCTCCCAGATCGCCTCGGCTGTGCGCTTGGGCACGCCCTTCTTGCGCGCCCCGGCGAGGAACTTCTCGCGGTGGGCGGCGAGCTTGTCGGCGATCTTCTTGCCAACCGCATAGCGCAGCGTGTCAGCCTCGGCAAGCGTGTAGCTGGCGACGGCCTGAGCAACGGCCATGACGTCTTCCTGATACACCATGACGCCATACGTATCGGCCAACACCTCGGTCATCAGCGGGTGTAGCGTGGTGATCTTCTCCTGGCCGTGCTTGCGGCGGATGTAGGATGGGATGTTGGCCATCGGCCCGGGCCGGAACAGGGCCACCATAGCCATGATGTCCTCGATCCGGGTGGGCCTCAGATCCTTGAGGTGACGGGTCATGCCCGCGCCTTCGAGCTGGAAGATACCCACGGTCTCGCCCCGCGACAGCAGATCGAAGGTGGCCCGATCGTCGAGGGGAATGGCCTTGAGGTCAATCCGAACCCCTCGCACCTGTTCGATGATCTTGAGGGCCCGGTCCAGGATGGCCAGGTAGGAGAGACCCAGGAAATCCACCTTGAGCAGGCCGATCTGTTCAACGGCCCCCATGTCGTACTGGGTCATCACCAGGTCGCCCTTGGTGGCCCGCTGCAGCGGCACGAGATCAATCAGTGGATCGCGCGAGATGATCACGCCGGCCGCGTGCGTGCTGGCGTGGCGGGCCACGCCCTCCAGCTTCTGGGCCAGCCCGAGCAGGCGGCCTACCGCCGGCGTCTCCTCCGAAGAGCGGCGCAGTTCGGGGTCAGCCCGCAGGGCCTCGTCGAGCGCCGCGTTGAAGGGAATCATCTTGGCGATCCGATCCACGTCCGAGTACGGCAGCCCCATCACACGGCCGATGTCCCGGACCGCCTGGCGGGCGCCCATCGTCCCGAAGGTGATGATCTGCGCCACGTGGTCGGCGCCGTACTTGTCGATCACGTACCGTATGACCTCGTCGCGCCGGCTGTCCATGAAGTCCACGTCAATGTCCGGCATCGTGTACCGTTCGAGGTTGAGAAACCGCTCGAACGGAAGCCGGTAGTGAAGCGGATCCACATCGGTTACGCCCAGCGTGTAGAGCACCAGGCTGCCGGCAGCCGATCCGCGGACCGTGGTCAATATGCCCCGGCGCCGGGCAAACGAAACGAAGTCCCAGACGATGAGGAAGTAGGCGGCGTAGCCCATCAGCGCGATCACGCGCAGCTCCTCGTCCAGGCGCGCGCGCTGCGCCTGGGTGGGCTGGCCGTACAGGCGGTGGAGACCCTCCTCGCAGAGCCGCCGGAGGTAGGTATCAGGCGTCTCGCCTTCAGGCACCGGGAAGTACGGGAGCTTGAGCTTCCCCAGCTCCAGTTCCAACCCAACGCGGCCAGCGATCTCCAGCGGCGCGCGCAAGGCCTGGCCCAGGTCCGGGAACCGCGCCGCCATCTCTGAGGCGCTCTTCAGGTAGAACTCAGGGGTATCGCCCATCCTGGGCTTGTCCGTGGCTGAGAGCGCCACGTTCATCTGGACGCACATCAGCGCGTCCTGCGCCTCGGCCTCGTCGCGGCGCACGTAGTGGACGTCGTTCGTCGCAATCAGCGGCAGGTCCAGATCGGCGGCCAGACGGAGCATGCCCCGGATGTTGACCTGCTGCTCCGGGAGGCCGTGGTCCTGCACCTCCAGGTAGTAGTTGCCCGGACCCAGTATCTCGCGGTAGGCAGCGGCTGCCTCGCGGGCCGCGGCGTAGTCGTCACGGATGAGCGCGCGCGTGACCTCGCTCTGCAGGCAGCCCGACAGACCCACCAGCCCTCGGTTGTGCCGGGCAAGAAGCTCGCGGTCAATGCGCGGCTTGTAGTAGAACCCATCCAGGTGCGCAATTGTGGTCAGACGCAGCAGGTTGCGATAGCCCTCCAGGTCGGTCGCCAGCAGGACCATGTGGTAGGGGCTGACATCGAGTCTGGGATCGCGGTCAGTGTGGCGGCGAGGAGCCACGTACGCTTCGACGCCCAGGATCGGGGTTAGGCCGTGATGGCGCGCACGCAGGTAGAACTCCACCGCGCCGTACATGGTCCCGTGGTCTGTGATGGCGATGGCCTGCATCCCCATCCCGGAGGCCGCGCGCATCAACTGCTCTATGCGGGCAGAACCATCCAAGAGGGAGAACTCGGTGTGCAGGTGGCAGTGAACGAAAGGATCGGACATGGGCTCACGGGCATTGTAGCACAGGCCCGGCCGGCGGAGGCGGCCTGCTTCAGGCGGGCTCCCTCTGGCCTCGCAGCAGCGTCACAACGAGGTGCACGTGGCCGGTCTGCGGCAGCACGTCCACCGGCTGGACCGCAACGGCTTGATACCCGGCCCGCCCCCAACGGACGAGATCGCTCGCGCAGGTTGCCAGCGACCGTGCCAGGTACGCCACGCGAGGAATCCGTGCTGCGGCCACGGCCTCGACCGCCGCCCCGTCGAGGCCAGGGCCCCGGGCAGTCACGACCACCACGTCCGGGCGGCTGCGGCTGGCCATCTTCGCCAGAACTCGGAGCGGGCTGCGGGCGTAGAACACCGCGTTGGCGATTCCGTTCCACTCGGCCGCCCTCCAGGCGTCGGCCATCGCCTGGCGGGTCGGGGTCACACCGGTCACCAGGGCGGCGTCTCGGGAGAGCGCCAGCGCAATCAGCGGCGTCGCGGCCGTCAGGTCAAGCGCAGTCTCGGTGGTCCGCAGTGCCGCCGCCTGCCGGACCGCTTCCAGCAGCAGGGGCAGGGCGTTCGGGTTGGGCGGGACCTCTGTTGCAGGACGCAGCACCACCCGCAGCCCTGC
>DYHL01000169.1 GCA_020724185.1 Candidatus Nitrosymbiomonas sp.
ACTACTCTCCAGTCAAAGGCAGCGCCATGGTGGGGCTACCTGAGCAGTTACGATCCTGATTGGGTGCGCCGATCGTTGGGCGCGCTCGACGCTGCTCCACTCGCTGATACCCCGCAGCGGGCGTGGGAAGGTGTGGGTCATGGAGGCGGTGCCGATCTACCGCCGACCCACGCTCAACCAGACCCTCATCGCCTCTCCAGATGAGGCCGCGCCGACCCTCCGGGCCGCGGCCTCCTCCGGCGCCGACCTGATCGCCCTGGACGACGCCTCGGACGACGCTGCCCTGATCGCCGCGCACGAGATCGCCCGAGCGCGTCTTGTACTGGTTGGGCATCCCCAAGACGACCTGGCCGGTCTACTCAGTCAGGCCCTGGACATCGCCGGTCCCGCACGCGTGGCCTCGTCGCTGCGCGGTCTCATGGCGGCGCGTCCGATCAGGATATCGTGTCCTGCGTGCAGGCAGACCGGCGCGCCCACCGGGTGCGAGGCCTGCGGCTTCACCGGCTTCCGTGGCCTCCGGTTGCTCACGGACGCATGGCTCGCCGACGCGGAGTCTCGGCGGCTACTCCGCACCGGCCGGGCCGCGGAGGTGCTGGATCGGCTGGAGCAGGCGCCTGCCGCCATGCTGGAGCAGGGCAGGCGCCTCGTCGCCGACGGCCTGACCTCGCCCGACGAGCTGGCCAGGGTTATGGGAGACGGAACATGGACATAACCGATCTCCTCGTCCTGACCAGGGAGCGTGGCGCGTCCGATCTCCACCTGGCAGCGGGCACGCCGCCCACGCTGCGGATCCACGGCCGGCTCGTGCGACTTGACGGCGCTCCCGAGCTATCCCGTGAGGAGATGCACGGGTTGCTCTATGACATCCTCACCGACGAGCAGAAGGCCAGGTTCGAGGCGACGCACGACCTCGACTTCTCGCTGGAGCTGACAGGGGTGGGCCGGTTCCGCGTCAACGCGTTCATGCAGCGGCTGGGCGAGGGGATGGTGCTGCGGTTGATTCCCTCCAAGCTCGCCAGTCTCGACGATCTGGGGATGCCGCCGGTTCTCAGAGACTTAGCCATGAGGGAGCGTGGCTTGATCCTGGTTACCGGTCCTACCGGATCGGGGAAGTCCACCACGCTGGCCGCGATGGTGGACCACATGAACCAGAATCGCGAGCAACACATCATCACGATCGAGGACCCGATCGAGTTCGTTCACCGTCACAAGAAGTGCAACGTCAACCAGCGCGAGGTGGGCGCCCACACGCAGTCGTTCAGCGCGGCGCTGCGCAGCGCGCTGCGCGAGGACCCGGACATCATCCTGGTGGGCGAGATGCGCGACCTGGAGACCATCGCGCAGGCGATCACCGCGGCCGAGACCGGCCACCTGGTGATGTCCACGCTGCACACCAACAGCGCGCCGCAGACCGTGAGCCGGGTCGTGGACGTCTTCCCGCCGCACCAGCAGGAGCAGATCCGGGTGCAGTTTGCCGAGGCGCTGCTGGGCGTGGTGGCGCAGACTTTGATTCCCACCCTGGACGGGAAAGGCCGGGTGGCCGCGGTGGAGATCATGGTGGCGACGCCGGCGATCCGCAACATGATCCGGGAGAACAAGATCCACCAGCTTCCATCGGCCATCCAGACCGGCGCCAGGGACGGGATGCAGAGCCTGGATCAGAATCTCAAGGCGCTAGTGAAGACGCGCCACATCGCGCCGGAGGAGGCGCTCAAGCGCGCGGTTGAGCGGGAGGCGTTCCTGCAGGAGCGGGGGGCTCACCCCCCGTCCGCAGAGATGTCGGGGTTCGTGGGCAGGCGCTGAACAACGCACGGAGGGATCACCAGATGCTTCCCGCTCACGTGGACGATCTGCTGAGCCAGATGGAACCGCGCGATGCCTCCGACCTCTACCTGAAAGCCGGCGTGCCGCCGATGCTGCGGGTAGCCGGGGAGCTGGTGGCGGTGGGCGAGGCGGCGCTGACCGACGAGACCATTCGGGCGTACGCTGACCAGATGATGGCTCCCAGGCACCGCCAGGAGTTCGAGGAGCGCCGCAGGGCCGACGTCGCCTACACCTCACCCGCGCTGGGCCGGTTTCGGGTGAACGTCTACGTGCAGCGCGGCTCCCCGGCCGTGGTGGCCCGTCGAGTGAAGAGCCAGATCCCGTCCTTCGAGGAACTGCTGCTGCCGCCGATTGTCGCCCAGCTTGCGATGGCGCCGCGCGGCCTTGTGCTTGTTGTGGGTCAGACCGGGTCCGGGAAATCCACGACCCTGGCCGCGATGACCGCCTACCGCAGCCGCGAACGGTCGGGGCACATTGTGACCATCGAGGACCCGATAGAATTCGTCCACCCCGACGATAGGAGCATCGTCAGCCAGAGGGAGGTCGGGACCGACTGCGAATCGTTCAGTCTGGCGTTACGCGATGCCCTGCGCCAGGCGCCTGACGTCATCCTGATCGGCGAGATCCGCGACACCGAGAGCGCAACCGCCGCGGTCCACTTCGCCGAAACCGGCCACCTGGTGCTGAGCACGCTGCACGTCAACAACGCCAGCCAGACGCTGGAGCGGCTGCTGCACTTCTTCCCGGCCGAGGCGCACTCCGGCGTAGCGCTCCAGCTCTCGTTGAATCTGAACGGGATCATCTCCCAGCGGCTGATACCGCGCAAGGACGGTGGGGGACGCGTGGTAGCCGTCGAGGCGATGCTCTCCACGCCCCGCGTGAGGGAGTTGCTGCGCAAGATGGACCTGACGGCTATCCGCAGCGTCATGCAATCGCCCGCGGGCATCCAGGAAGGGATGCAGACCTTCGATCACGCGATCTACCAGCTTGTCCAACAGGGGTTGGTGGATGTCGAGACGGCGATGACCGCCGCCGAGAGTCCGGCCGAGCTCCGGATGAGGTTGAAGGGACTGCGCTAGGAATAGGCAAGCCCGCGTAACCGTAGAAGAGCATGAGGTTACGCCCATGACAACACCAGGCAGTACGTCCAGGGACGCGAAACGGCAGCGACGCGAGGTGGCGCTCGAGTCACGGCGTCAGGAGCAGCGGCGGCGCCAGGGGCAACGGCGCAGGCGGTCCCTGGCGATCTATGGCGGGGTTGCGGTCGTCGTGGCCGCGGCCGCGGCCCTAATCGTATGGGCCTCGGTCCGTCCTGCTCCACCCGCGCCGGCCGAGAAGATCCCAGGCCAAGGTCAGGCCCACGTGCAGCTCGGGCAGGCGCACCCGCCGTACAACTCGAACCCCCCGACCTCGGGGTGGCACACGCCGCAGGAAGCCCGGTGGGGCGCACACCAGACCGAGATCCCGGACGAGATCGTGCTGCACAACCTCGAGCACGGAGGCATCTGGATCTCGTACAAGGACCCGGGTGACGCCGCGCTGGTAGGGAAGCTCGAGACCCTGGCGGCGCGCTACAGGTCGAAGGTCATCTTGACTCCGCGGCTTCGGAACGACAGCCCGATCGCCGTCGCGGCCTGGGAGCGGCTGCTGAAGCTGGACACCTACGACGAGGGTCGGGTCGTGGCGTTCATCAACGCGTACCGCAACAAGGGACCGGAGCGCGTCCCGGACTAACTTGGTCAAAGCCGCGGCCGGAGCTGCCGGGAGGGGCGGCGATGGGCCGGAATCGTGACAACTACATCCCGCCGCTGAAGTACAATTGGCTGACGCCCCTGTACGATCCGTTCGTCCGGTGGACCATGCGAGAGGCCGCGTTCAAGCGGCGTCTTGTGGTGGAGGCTCGGATCGAGAGCAGCCACCGCGTCCTGGACCTCGGCTGCGGCACCGCGACGCTGACCTTGATGATCAAGCAGGCCCACCCCCAGACGGAGGTGGTCGGGTTGGACGGCGACCTGAGGGCCCTTGGGATCGCGAAGGGGAAGGCCGCGGCCTCCGGCCTTGAGGTCACGCTGGAGCGCGGCATGTCGTTCGACCTCCCGTATGCCGACCGCTCCTTCGATCGCGTCGTTTCGAGCCTCCTGTTCCACCACCTGAACCGCGAGAACAAGAGGCGCACGGCAGAAGAGGCGTTCCGTGTCCTTCGCCCCGGAGGGGAGTTCCTCGTCGCCGACTTCGGCAGGCCCCACAACGCTTTCATGCAGGCGGTGTCCATAATCATGAGGAGGCTGGAGGAGGCCTCGGACAACGTGGCCGGGCTGCTGCCCGCAGTGTTCCGCGAAGCTGGTTTCGACCAGGTCGTAGAGCCGGCCCGGTTCGCGACGGTATTCGGCACACTTGTTCTGTACAAGGCACAGAAGCCCAGGTGAGCGTGCGTACACAGGGCTGATCGGCATTTACGCGCCCCTTTCCGCCTCCTTAATACGGGGTTAACCACCGTACCCATGGCCGGTGCTATGTATGAACGCAGGAGGTGCTGGCCATGGCTGAACTCTGGCAGTTGTATGGTTCATGGGTTCTCTACGGTCTCGCGGTTGCCTTGATGATCCTGCTGCACGGAGGCATGCACAGAGGTCACGCGCACGGAGAGTCGGGCAAGACGCCGACGCGGGACCATAGGGGCTGCTGCTAGATTGAATGTGGGACCACGCGCTGCACCTTGCTTTGATGAAGTGGGACCGGGATGCCGGGCTGGTCCGCCACAGAGGCGAGGTCTGGCGGGCGACCAGCCCGTTTCCGCTTGGGCCACGTGCCCGCGTTCGCATCGTGCAGGCCGAGGGGACCGCCCTCCGTGTCGTTCCTGAAGGCGCCTTTCGGGAATGGCGTGGCATGCAATGAGGTCGCGGCCCATGCACGCCCGGGTTCAGCGAGATTGCACTTCATGGATGCTGACCGGCCTGCTGCTGTGGCTGTGCGCGCTTCCGCTGGTGGGCCTGCTCGTCCTGCCCTGGTTTGGGGCGCGTGCGGCCGTGATCGTGGCGGCGGGTCTGCTCCTGGCATCGGCGACGGCCTGCTACACCATTTGTACCTGGCAGGTGGCCGGGCCGAGGAAGGGTGGCGGAGATGGCTAGTGCTCGCAGGCCGGTCGCCGCGGGCTTGATTGGCGCGATCTCGCTGGTGGGCCTCTACATCGCCATCGTCAGGATCGGCTCGGCCTCGTGGGCACACACGGTTGAGCTCCTCCTGACCGACTGGTACTTCGTCGCTGCGGTTGCCACGGGCTTCGGGATCCAGATCGGCCTCTTCGCCCATCTCCGGCGCCTGGTCCGGCTGGGCGGCGGCGCGCGCTCGGCGGCGGCCATGGCCGCCGGGGGAACGGCGACCTCGACGACCTCGATGGTGGCCTGCTGTTTGCATCATCTTGCCGATGTGCTGCCGATCATCGGCCTCTCGGGCGCGGCCGTCTTCTTGACGACGTACAAGGTTCCGGTTATCGCATTCGGCCTGGCCACGAACGCGCTGGGGATCGGCGTGATGCTGCGGACGATCCGCCGGCACCTCGGGGCGAGCGGTCACGCCGCACGATCCGCAGAGGGAGGACGCACCATGGTACAGACGATTCAGGGCGCATCTGACCCGCGTCTAGCAGCGCCCACCGAGACGGCACTCGCCGAGACGACGTTCCCGATACTCGGGATGACGTGCGCCTCGTGTGTGGCCAGCATCGAGGGCGCGGTCAGCAACCTGCCGGGCGTAGCCTCGGTGGCCGTCAGCCTGAATGCCGGGACCGCCAGGGTCGAATACTACCCCGGGACCGTGGAGCCCACGCAGATCAAGCGGACAATCCGCGACCTGGGCTATGAAGCGTCGGAGCGGCTCGAAGGCGCTGCGGCCATGGACCGAGAGCGGGAGGCCCGCCAGCAGGAGATCGTCCGGCAAGGTCGCTGGATGCTCGTGGCGTGGCCGCTGGCCCTTGTGGTCATGGTGGGCACCTTCCAGGAC
>DYHL01000170.1 GCA_020724185.1 Candidatus Nitrosymbiomonas sp.
CACCAACACCAGCAGCCCGCCGTCGGGAAGATGGGCTGCGAGCGAGGCGGTGGCATCGCCTTCCGCGCGCAGCCACGCCGGCCGCACCGTGACCTCGGGCAGCGCTTCCAGGCCGCGCTGCGAGAGCGGATCGAACGCGCGCAGCGAGTCCACCTCATCTCCCCACAGGTCGAGGCGGACCGGCGCGTCGGCGTCGGGTGGGAACAGGTCCACGACGCCGCCGCGCACCGCGAACTCACCCGGATTGGCCACCAGCCCGACGCGCTGGTAGCCGCCGGATTCCAGGTTGGCCACCAGGCGATCGCGCGGCAGTGTCTGTTCAGGGCGCAGGCGGAGCGTTGTGGCGGAAAGGGCTTCGGGAGAAGGGAGCGGCTCGGCGCACGCGGCCGCGGACGCCACCACGACCACCTGCCTTCCGGTGGCGGTGGGGCCGGCGGCGAGCGCGTCCAGGACCCCCAGGCGCTCGCGCACCGCGGCTGGATCGTCCGGGAAGAGCACTGCCTGAATCTCAGTGCCCGAGAGCGCCGCCTGCAGGTCGTCGGCCAGGCGCTCCGCGGCCTCGCGGTTGGGGGTGATGACCAGGGAGGGCGCCCGGGCGCCCGTACCGTCGGGGGCCGTGCCGATGATCTCGGGGTCGGTGACCAAGGCCGCCAGCAGGCACGCGGCCGCGCTGCCGCCCGGCCCGAGGACGCACGGCGGCAGCTCACCCTCGATCAGGGCCTGGCGGATCTCTGCGTAGGCAGGCGCACCGCGGAGAAGCTCCACGAGGCCCTGCAGGAGCATGGCCATATCGAGAAACCGTAACCTTTATTGTATCGAAATGGGAAGCAGGGGGGAATCAGCCTTCGGTAATAGCCTTGTATGAGGCAACCCGTCAGCCTGCCAGGTTGAAACGGCGATGGAGGGCCCCGACCGCATCCGCCGCCCTATCCCTGGAGATGACGCAGGAAATGCGCAGGGGAGAAGTACCGATCATGTCAATGTTGATCCCTTCCTCTGCCAAGGCCTCGAACATGGAGGCGGCGACCCCAGCATCCTGCGAGATGCCGGCACCTACTACCGACACCTTGGCGATCCCCGCGTCCTCCCCCACCCGGCGGGCGCCCAACTCAACTGCCAGCTCCCCGCAGACGCGGCGGGCGTCATCCAGGTGCTCCCTGACCACGGTGAAGGCGATGTCGTTTCGTCCTTCGTGATGCATGCCCTGCAGGATCATGTCCACCTTTACCCCGGCGTTTGCCAGGGCCCGGAACACCCGAGCCGCTACCCCCGGCACGTCGGGCACGGCCTCCAACACCAGCTTGATCTCGTCGCAGCTGTGGGTGACCGCCCTGATGATGACTTCCTCCATATCGTCTCCTCCTCCCACCTGCGTGCCCGGATCGTCGCTGAAACTGGATCGAACCACCAGTGTGACCCCGAACCGCTTGGCGACCTCCACGGAGCGCGGCTGGAGGACCCGGGCACCCAGGTCCGCCATCTCCAGCATCTCGTCGTACGAGATCCGGCGAATGAGCCTGGCATCGGGGATCAACCGCGGGTCGGCCGTGAATACCCCTTCGACATCGGTGTAGACCTCGCACCGGTCGGCCCGCAGGGCAGCGGCCACGGCGACGGCAGTGGTGTCCGATCCGCCCCGGCCCAGCGTGGTTACGTCTCCGCCGACCTCGCGGCCCTGGAGGCCGGCCACCACCACGACCCGGCCGTCCCTGAGGTGGCTGGCGACCTTCTCCCGATCGACGCGGCGAATGCGGGCCCGGCGGTGCGCGCGGTCTGTGATGATCCCAACCTGGGATCCGGTTAGCGAGACTGCCTCCACCCCCTTGCGGTTGAGCGCCATGGATAGGAGGGCGATGGAGATCTGCTCGCCGGTGGCCAGGAGCATGTCCATCTCCCGCGGGGGCGGCGCAGGGTTGATGGAGTTGGCCATGGCGATCAACTCGTCGGTGGTACTCCCCATGGCTGACAGCACCACCACCACGTCGTCACCAGTCCCGCGGGTTTCCGCAACCCGGTCAGCCACCCTCCTGATGCCATCCGCATCGGCCATCGCGGAGTCCCCGTACCTCTGGACCACCAGGGACCGCTGGGGGCGATCAACCGAGGATACTTCGGCGCCGAACAGATCGGCCACAACCACCTGTGCCTCCGCCTTTACGCCGGCGACGGAGAACGCGGCCAGCATGGCATCGGCTACTTCCGTCTCTGCGCGCTCGGGGACGAAGGCCAGCATGGAGGGTCCGGCGCCGCTCAAGGCCACCCCCGCGGCGCCGGCTCCACGCGCCGCGGCAATGGCTTCCACCATGCCGGGCACGAGGTCCGCCCGGTAGTTCTGGTGCAGCCGGTCGTCCATGGCCATCGCCAGGTGATCATATTCACCGCTGAAGATCCCGGCCAGGAACAGCGCCACCCGGCCGAGATTGAAGACGGCATCTTTGAGGGGCACCACCGAGGGTAGGACCTGGCGGGCAAAGGCGGTGGGAACCTGAAAGTCCGGTACCACAACGAGGATGTTCAGGCCGAAGGACGGGTTGATGCGGACGTACTCTACCCGCCCTGCGTGGGGTACAGATACCACGAGCCCGCCCAGGAAGGCAGGGACCACGTTGTCCGGGTGGCCTTCTCGCTCCACGGCCATCACCATCAGTTCCTCGCGGCTGTACGGTTCGCCGATGAGATGGTTGGCTGCCAGCAGTCCACCGACGATGGCGGCGGCGCTGGACCCCAGCCCCCTGCCGAGTGGGATGCGGTTGTGGCAGTGCACGCCCAGTCCGGTTGGGTGCAGGCCGGCGCGTTCGAACACAATGCTCATGGCCTGGACCACGAGGTTGGTTGCGTCGCGGGGCAGGGAATCGGCGCCCTCGCCCTCCACTGTGACCGCGAGGCCTTCGGGGATGACCACGGCCTCGATCTCGTTGTACAGTTCCAGGGCCAATCCAAGGACGTCGAAGCCCGACCCGAGGTTGGCGCTGGTTGCCGGCACGGTCACCCTGATGCGCATTGCTCTTTCCCCTTCCAAGCCGGCCCCCCAGGCCGGCCGTCGTCAAGGCGCAGAAACCCCTCGCCCAAGGGGCGAGAGGTTTCACGCGGTGCCACCCTTATTGGCCGGTCGGAACCGGCCCGCTGTTTGAACCGCCCCGCGCGTCAAGCTGGGCTGCCAGCCGGACGAACTCCCGGACAGGGGCAAGTTGATGCGTGGCGGCGATCACTAGCCGGTAGTCCAGTCCTATGTATTCATGGACCACGACGTTCCGAAAGCCAGGAAGTCGGAGCAGAACCTCGACGACCTCGGGGGGGAAGCCACCGATCTTTCCCAGGTTGGACACTGCTTCGGTGTAGTCACCGAAACGGAGATTGAACCTCGTGGACAGTTCCCCGCAGACGTCAATGACCATCTGCGCGATCATCAACAGCGAGAACAGCACGTCGTTTCGGAGCGAGAGGTTGCTTTCGAGATCCTGCGGGGTTTGAACCTCGCCCTTGCGGGCCTCAAGATGGTCGAGGTACCGCTGGACCTCGCTCAGCCGCTCGGTTAGGAACGTCATTGGCCATTCACCGGCTCAACCGCTCGAGCTGCGCCTGCCGCGCCCGCCGCAGGAATGGAATGAGGTCAGCAGCGCGCAGGAGGATGTCACGCTCGAACTCGCGGGCCCGCTCCGGGTCGTTGACGTGCACGCGGACCCCCTCTCGAAGGATCTTCGCGGCAAAGGGTGCCGGGATCTCGTTGAGGATGACGACGTCCACATCGTTCTCCCCTAGGGCGTGAATGAGGTCGCCGATGAGCCGCAGGCGGATCTCGAAACGGGCAGCGGCGGCGTGACGGGCGGCGGGATCCAGCACCACCCCCACGTCCACGTCGCTCTCAGGTACTTCTCTTCCCAGCGCGCGGCTGCCAAACAGGTACGCAGCCAGGATGCCATCAGGGGCCTGATGGCGGAAGTATTGCTCCAGTTTCTCGCGGAGATCGGAGGTCATGGTAATCGGCCGCCCACATCACGATACCACAGGCCCGGCTCAGCCACCGACCTTCTCATTGCTGACATCGGCCAGGACTTTGACGATTGCGGCCTTGAACCCCGGGAGATCCTCGCGGATCGTTTGCCACACGACTTCGAGGTTCACCCCTTCGGTGAAACGCTCGGCCTTCTCAACGGCGTCCAGAATGTCGCGCAGGTAATCAGCGATCACGCGCTTCTCAGTCAAACCGGGACGACCTCATCGAGGATTCTCTTGCCGATGGTTGGTTTCAGGGCGTCCTTCATTACCAAGTCCACTCTCACGCCGAGCAGGCGGCTGATCTCATGTTCGAGTTCGATGAACTTGAAAAGGCCGAGTGGACGGTTGAAGTCCACGAGCACGTCCAGATCGCTGCCTCGTTTCTGTTCGCCGCGGACGAAGGAGCCGAACACCCCCAGGGATTTCACCCGATAGCGATGTCGCAACATCGGCATGTGGCGCTGCAGGATGCGGATGTACTGAGCCGTCGGCCCTGGTAGAGTGACGGCTCCGCTTCGACGTGTTCGACTAGACAAGGTCATCCCACATCACGATACCACACGCCCGCCTCAGCGCGGGATCTCGGGGATAGGTGGTGGGCGCCGCTTGTGCTCGCTTGCGGCGTGCATGCGCTCGATTCGCGCCCGGAACGCCGCTGGCGCCGTTCCGGTGAGGAGGTACGCGTCGAGATCGGCGTAGGTCAGCCCCATCTCACCCTCGTCGGTCTGGCCAGGCCACAGCCCGGCGCTCGGGGTGCGCTCGACGATATCCTGCGGCACTCCCAGGTAAGCAGCCAGCTCGCGCACCTCGGACTTCACGAGGCCGCCGATGGGCTGCAAGTCCACGCCGCCGTCGCCGTGCTTGGTGAAGTATCCAACATAGGCCTCGCTGCGGTTGCCGGTGCCGACCACCAGCCGGTTGAGCCGGTTAGCGAAGTAGTAGAGCGTTGCCATCCGCAGTTGGGGTCGCTGGTTGGCCAGCGCCATGGGGTGATCCGCAGGCGGCCCCGACGCGCTCAGCGCCGCGGTCAGCGCATCGAGTACCGCGTCGAGTACAACCGTGGTGTGCGGCAGGGCCAGCGCCGCGCAGACCGATTCGGCGTCCTCGATGTCGCGCGGGTCGCTGTGACATGGGATCACGACGCCCAGCGTCGTTCCCGGGAATGCGCGCAGGCAGAGCGCCGCAACGGCCGCGGAGTCCACCCCTCCTGAAATGCCCACGACCGCGCCCAGCGCTCCGGCCTCGCCTGCCCGCTCGCGCAGCCAGGCGATCAGGCGCTCCGACACCTCTTGTGGGGACCTCTGCGGCATCTACTGAGATGGCACGCGATGGGTGTAGGTGACCAGGCCGAACTCGCGCGTGGTGGAGGACCGGTGCACCACTCTGTCCCCTACCATTACCTGAATGCCGAGCTCGCCGGCGTCCGTGCGCTTCTGCATCGTGACCGAGAACGCCTGCACAGCATTGAACGCCAGGCGGGAAGGTACGACGCCGGTTACGCGCTTGGATTCGCCGAGCTCCCCGTAGGAGCCCTCGAACCGCAGCCCCGAGGTCCCGTAGACCTCGATCACCACCGGTACAGCCGGCCGCGGGCTCGGCTGCGGGATGAGGGGCTCGATGCTGCCCCCCCGCCGGCCAGGCGCCCGGCAGGACGCGGTTGCGGCGATTACGCCAACCAGTACCACGAGCAGGGCGATACGCTTCATGGTTAGGCCGTTTCGCAGCGGCCAGGCCAACCTCCTTCCGGGGTTTGCTATGGAGTAGTGTCTCAAACTTGCCGAGGTGAGAGGCGGTAGGCTCGGCCTTGGTCTTC
>DYHL01000010.1:0-17319 GCA_020724185.1 Candidatus Nitrosymbiomonas sp.
TGCGCAGGGCCCTGCTGGAGCAGGTCCGGCTCCGGGCAAAGGGCGTCGCCGAGGAACTGGCGCGCGACGCCTCCCGGTTCCTTCCCACGCCAGAGGGCCTGTCCGAGGAGCCCACCTCCAGCCGGATCACCCGGCGGCTCGTGGCAGGAACGGTGCTCTACGCGCAGATCGTCCGGGACGGCGAGGTCCGCTTCACCGACGGCCGCTACGCGCTGGCGGTCCCCGCGGGCCCGCTGACGCGGCCTTTCGTCGTGGAGGAGCGCCGAACCCGTGGCGGCACTGCGTACCTGGACATCTTCAGGGCGGTCCCCGACTACCCGCTCGACCGGCAGACCTACGTGCGCATTGGGTTTCCCCTGGCAGAGGTGCACGCCCGCATCCGGGCGGAGACCGAGCGGATCATCCTGGCCAGCCTGCTGATGGCTACTGCCGGCGTGGCGGCCGCGTTCGCCCTGCGGCGCGCGATCCTCGGCCCCCTGGCCCGCATGAACACGGCGATACGCCTGATCCGACGGGGCGATTACTCCGCGCGCGTGCCGGCCGGGACCGGGGACGAGCTGCATCTCCTGGCCGACGAGTTCAACACCATGGCCTGTGCGATCGAGGAGCGTGACCGGGAGCTGGCACGCGTCAACGAAGCGCTCCGGAAGGCCAACCGTGTCAAGGACGAGTTCACCGCCGCGATGAGCCACGAGCTGAAGACCCCGCTGCACGCGGTGCGTGCCTATGCGCAACTTCTGCTGGAGGAGATTGACGGCCCGATCACCGAAGCGCAGCGCAAGGACCTGGAGGCGCAGCTCGCAGCCGGCGACCACCTCCTGCACCTGATCGAGGGCATCCTGCGCTACTCGGCGCTGGAGGCGGGCGGGATCCAGCCCCAGACCGGACGCGTGGACGCGGCGGTGGTCATCGAGCAGGCCTACCAGAACGTCGCGCACCTAGCGCGCCAGAAGGGGCTGGAGGTGGCGGTCGGCGGGGGGGCGACCGTGCTGGCCGACGAGACCATGCTCCGGCAGATCCTCATCAACCTGCTGCACAATGCCATCAAGTACACAGAGCAGGGGAAGATTACGGTGACGGCCGCGAACCGTGATGGGCAGGTGGTCTTCGAGGTAACCGACACCGGAGGCGGCATCCCAGAGGGGCACGAACACGAGGTGTTCGAGCCGTTCCAGCGGGCCGGGCATCCGGCGCGCCGCGAGATTGACGGCATCGGCCTGGGGCTGGCGGTGGTGAAGCGCTACGTCGAACTCCACGGAGGGCGGGTCTGGTTTGAGCGCGCCCCCGGAGGCGGCACGCGGTTTGCCTTCACCATGCCGACAGCGGACGGCGCATGAGAATCCTGGTCGTTGAGGACGACGCCCGGTCCAGGGACCTTCTGGTTCGGTACCTGCGCGCCAAGGGCCACGACGTGGCATCTGCCGGGGACGGCGCCCGGGCGCTGGAGGCCGCCGCCGCAGGAAGCCCGGATTTGGTGCTGCTGGACGTTAACCTGCCGGTGATGGACGGCTGGGGGGTGCTGGAGGCGCTGCGGAAGTTCAGCCAGGTGCCGGTCATCATGGTCACCGTGCACGACAGCGCCCGGGACAAGGTCGCCGGGCTGGAATCAGGCGCCGACGATTACATCACCAAGCCGTTTGATCTGCGCGAGCTGGAAGCGCGCATCCAGGCGGTGATGCGCCGCTGCCAGGCGTCTGCCCCCCGGGTGATCCGGACCGCCGAGGTGACCCTGGACGACGAGCGTAAAGAGGTAACGGTCCGGGGACACCCGGTGGTTCTCTCGCCCAAGGAGTACGAGCTGCTGCGCCTGCTGGCGTCCCGGCCAGGCAGGGTGTTCCCCACGGAGGAGATCCTGGCGGCGATCTGGCCGGATCGCGATGCCGCGGCAGCAGAGGACGTCAAGAAGTACGTCCACATGCTGCGCGCCAAGATCGAGCTGGACCCTTCTGAGCCGGCGATCATCGTGACCGCGCGGGGGTTTGGCTACAGGTTCGCGCCCACCGTTCTGGGAAATCACCCGGCATAGGGGCGGCAGTCCCGGTGTCACGGGCGGCAAAACCGGGTATACTGGGCTCAGGTTCGGAGGGGTGCGAGAGCGGTTGAATCGGCACGCCTGGAGAGCGTGTAGGCGGGCTACAAACCTGCCTCGTGGGTTCAAATCCCACCCCCTCCGCCACATCAGGCACGCCAGGTAACCGGACCGCACAAGACATGGCACTGAGGATGCTCACATGGCTCCGAGAGTGGTTGGGCCGGCTGCCCGTAGATTGGCGCCGCGCGGGCCGGGGTGCGCTCGACTTCGCCAAGACGCTGGTCGTCGCGTTTGTGCTGGCCCAACTGGTAATGGTCGGCGTGGCGCAGGCCTTCCAGGTCGAGCAGTACTCGATGGAGCCCACCCTGCTGCCGCACGACAGGGTGCTGGTCAACAAACTCATCTACCGGGTCCGCGAGCCCCAACGGGGCGACATAGTCGTGCTGCGCTATCCCCGCGACCCAGGCCGCAACTACATCAAGCGGATCGTCGCGGTCCCGGATGATCTGGTGGAGATCAAGAGCGGCCACCTGCGCGTCAACGGCGCGGCAGTCGAGGAGTTCTACGTCAACGGCACCCCGTCGGGTGACTACGGGCCGGAGACCGTGCCCGCGGGCTCGTTCTTCGCCCTGGGGGACAATCGGAACAACAGCGAGGACAGCAGGGCCTTCGGTTTCCTCAACCGCGCGCAGGTGGTCGGGCAGGCGGCGCTGATCTACTGGCCGCCGAACCGGGTCCAGTTTCTGCGGGCGAAGTAAGCAGGCTAGATACCCCGGTACACCTCACGTCGGTGGGCCACGCGAAACACGATGATCACCTTCCGCGCATCGTCCACTGTGTAGAGGATGCGATACTCACCCTGGTCAACCCGAAACCCCTTGCGCCCCGAAACGGTTGGGTCTCGGTAGCCCTTCAACTCCTCACTGTCGTGGGGTCGTGGATGCTGACCCAACTCCAGTACCCGGGTCACGACTTGCCGGAAGATCTTGGCATCCAGGTGGGCGACATCCTTTAGGACCTGCTTGTTAACACGCAGGTCATAGGGCATCTAGAGATGGCCCTTCCAGGCTCTCAGTAGATCTCTGGCCCCCACTGTGCCGCTGGATCGCCTTACGGCTTCCTCCAGCAGCCTCGCTTCGCGCTCCAGTTCCATCTCTCGGAAGCGACGCAGCTCCTCAACCGAGATCAGGGCCGCTTCGGGCTTCCCTCGAGACCCAACGGTCACGGTCTCCCCTTTGTCCATCAGCGGCCGACCATCGCCTGTTCCCGGCGTTACTCTTCCTCCGGCAACTCGTCCCTGAGCTGCTCCCGCTCACGGATGTCCCGCCGCAGCGCCTTGCCAAGCAGCGTCTTGGGGATCTCGCCCACGATCTCGAACCGCCGCGGCACCTTGTAGGCCGACAGACGGTGCGCGCAGAAGTCGCGCAGCTCGCGCGCGAGCGCCCGCGCGTCCCCTGCCTCCTTCGGCACGATGTGAGCGACCAGCATCTCGCCCCGGAGCCGATGCCGGATCCCGGCCACGGCCACGTCCTTTACCCTGGGGTGCTCGTAGAGCACCTCCTCGATCTCGCGAGGGAAGACCTTGAGGCCGCCGATGTTCACCATGTCCTTCTTGCGGTCCTCGATGTAGAAGTAGCCATCGTCGTCCATGCGGGCGATGTCGCCGGTGTAGAGCCAGCCGTTCCGGATCGTGTGGTCGGTCTCCCCGGGGTTGTTCCAGTATCCCTTCATGACCTGCGGGCCGCGGACGACCAGCTCGCCGACCTCGCCAGGAGGTAGATCTCGGGTCCCGGTCTCGGCGTCAACGATCTTCGCGTCGGTCGAGGAAATGGGCACCCCAATGGATCCGCCCTTGCGCGTGCCGTAGACCGGGTTGCCGTGGGTGAGCGGAGAGGCCTCGGACATCCCAAACCCTTCCACCAGCCGCCCGCCCGTCAGCTCCTCGAAGCGGCGTTGCACCTCCACCGGCAGCGGTGCGGCTCCCGAGACGCAAGCGCGGATGGACTTCAGGTTGTACTTCTCGACGCCGCGCAACTGGTTTATGGCCAGGTACATCGCCGGCACGCCGGGGAAGAGCGTGGGGCGGTATCTCGGCACCGCCTCCACCACGGTCTTCACCTCGAACATCCGCATCAACAGCATGATGTTGGCCGCACCGATGGCCACGCTCAGGTTCATGCAGATCGTCAGGCCGTAGACATGGAAGAACGGGACAACCGACATGAGGCGCTCGTCGCCCTCCCTCAGGTCGGTCAGCCACGCGCGCGCCTGGAGGCAGTTGCAGACCACGTTGCGGTGGGTGAGCGTGGCGGCCTTGGGGATGCCGGTGGTCCCACCCGTGTACTGCAGCACCGCGTCGTCGTCGGGACTGATGACCGGCCGTTGCTCAAGACGCTGGGCGCGCAGCGCCTCCCGGAAGGGTACGATGCCGGGCCCCTCGGGCATCACGTCGCCTTCCTTCTTCGCCTTGAGCAACCGATAGAGCAGCCGCCACTTCCCTGGGAAGAAGTCGTAGACGTTCGTCACGAACACGGTCTGCAGGTCGGTGTGCGGCCGGACCTCTTGCAGATCCTTGTAGAGCCGCGAGATCCCCACGGCGAACCGGGCGCCGGAGTCCTTGAGGACGAAGGCCAAGTCGCGGCCCTTGTAGAGCGGGTTGACCTGGACCAGGATGCCGCCGGCCTTCCAGATGCCGTAGGCTGCCACCACGTACTGCGGGTTGTTGGGCAGCATGATCGCCACGCGGTCGCCGCGATGAAAGCCGCGTTCGATCAGCGCCTTGGCAAACCGGTCGGAGAGGTCGTCAAGTTGCCGGTAGGTGACGCGGTTGTCAAACTTGGGGCCGACCTGAATCAGGGCCGGGTTGTTCGGGTACTTGCGTGCGCTCTGGTCGAGGAAGCCATAGATGGGTTGCGATGGGAAATCCAGCGTGCGCGGTACTCCCGGCTCGTAGTGCCTGAACCAGGGCCGATCTCCCTGGGTCACTGGGATCGCCACGGCCAGCCTCCAGCAAGGGGTGTGGGAAGTTGGGTTCTGCGGCGGTCTGCGCGAGTCCTGCCGCGCGGGCCGCTCCACGGCAGGGTGAACATGGTATGATGCTGTTGGCCGTGCTAGGTGGGGAGCTAGCGGTTCCCTGTACCCGCAATCCGCTACAGCGGGGCTGAACTCCCGCCCAGAGGCGCCATCTCGTGGGGCCAGGCCCGCGCGCGCAGCGACGAGGGCCGGGTCCTGTGCAACGGGAACTGACCAACCCCGCCAGGCCCGGAAGGGAGCAACGGTACGTCAGCCGCCCCGTGTGCCGCAGGGACACCTGGTCTGAGCCAGCGGCGCGGATACCGCCCGGGGGATGGTCGTCGAAGGCGGGTGCACGGCCAACTTCAGCCGCCATCATTGGGTCCGACACGACCCTTCCATACGCATCCGAGAGGTTGCCAGGCATGCGGTCTTGACAACTCCCACCTTGCCTATAAACTAGTTTATAGTCTAGTTTATTGCTGCGTGCTCGGGAGGACCATATGGACAACAAGACAGGTGAGATTGGCGCGTTCGAGGCCAAGGCCCGCCTCTCTGAATTGCTTCGAGAGACAGAACGAGGCGTGTCATACGTCATTCGGAGGCGAGGTAAGCCAGTCGCTCGGTTGATCCCTCCGGCGCCCCTTACGCAGACGGAGGATCCTGCCAAGATTCTGGCCTCCTTCTCCAAGATTCGCGGGCGCGTCACTGGAACTGTCAACATACGCGAGTTGATCAACGAAGGCCGACGCTTCTGATGGACACAGTCCTGGATTGCTCCGTCGCTCTTGCCTGGGCTCTTCCCGACGAAACGTCGAAGCGGGCGGACCGGTTCCTGGCCCGAGCATCCCATGAGGACGTCTTCTGGGTCCCGGCGCTGTGGTGGTACGAACTGACCAATGCGCTAACAACGGCGCAACGCAGACGGAGGCTGGTTGAGGCCGATGTGATGCGCTTGCTTGAACTGTATGGAGCCCTTCCGATCCAGACCGACACCTTCGTGGGCCGGGACGCCGCGTGGCGATTTCACTCCCTTGCAAAGGAATTCGCCCTGTCAGCCTACGACGCCGCGTACCTCGAACTGGCGCAACGCAGAGGTCTGGAGCTTGCGACCCTGGACCGGCAACTCGCCAGCGCAGCACGAAGGGCGGGCGTCAGGGTCCGCCGGATGGTGTCCGAGCCGTTCGAGTAGGTCTATCCGTTTACTGTTCGGCCGATTCGTCCCTGCCGTGCCCGTCCTTTTCAGCCCGTGACGGTGCAAACCGGCGCAACAGATCTGCCATCTCGCTCAGGCGTTGGGCCACCAGGAAGTTGAGCGTCCCCTCAGGGTAGTTCCCCTGATCGTCGGCCTCGCCCGCGGGCAGCCCAGTCAGTACCTCGATGCCCTCGTCAATCGAGCGTACCGCCCAGATGCCAAACCGACCATCCTGAACCGCCTCGGTTACCTCGTCGTTCAGCATCAGGTTGCGCAGGTTCTGGTGGGGGATCAGCACGCCCTGCCCTCCGGTGAGCCCCAGCGCCTTGCACGCGTAGTAGAAACCTTCGATCTTCTCGTTGACGCCGCCGATCGGCTGGATCTCGCCTTTCTGGTTCACCGAGCCGGTGACGGCAACCCCTTGGACGATGGGCACCCCGGCCAGGTCACTCAGCAGCGCGTACAGCTCGGTGGAGGAGGCGGAGTCCCCCTCGACCTCCTCGTAGGTCTGCTCAAAGGTTATCGAGGCGTTGAGCGAGAGCGGCCGCCGCCGGGCGAACTTCCCGCCCAGGTAGGCCGACAGGGTCAGCACGCCCTTGCTGTGGATGCGGCCGGACATCTGGGCCTCGCGCTCGATGTTCACGACCCCTCGTCCGCCCACGAAGGTACGCGCGGTCACCCGCGACGGCCTCCCAAAAGCGTAGTCGCCCAGCATCAGGACCGACAGCCCGTTCACCTGGCCGACCGCGGACCCGTCCACGCTGACCAGGATCTGCCCGTTGCGGATCAGGTCGCGGATGCGCTCCTCGATCCGATTGCTGCGCCGGATCCGCTCCTCGATCGCGCGCACGACGTGAGGCGCCGAGACCACCGAGGACCCCTCGCTCTTCGCCCACGCCGCGGCCTCGTAGATCACGTCCACCATCTCGTTGAACCGCATCGAGAGCCGGTGCTGGTCGTCGGCGATGCGCGCGCTCTGCTCGAGCGTGCGGGCCACGGCGCCGCGGTCAAAGGGCAGCAGCCCCTGCCGGCGGCAGATCGTCCCGATCGCCTGCGCGTACTCGACCATCGCGGTCTGGGTGCGTTCGATGTCCACGTCGAAGTCGGCCTTGATCTTGAACAACTTGGGGAAGTCGTCGTCGAGCTGGTACAGGAGGTGGTGGATCATGGAGGCGCCGATGATGATCACCTTCACGTTCAGCGGGATCGGTTCTGGACGCAGCGTCGCGGTGGCGAACAACCCGTACTGCTCGGCGATGTTCTCGATGCGCACCTCACGGCTCTTCAGCGTGCGCTTCAGGCCATCCCAAGAGAACGGCGCCACCAGCAGGTCCCGTGCCTGAACGATCAGGTAGCCCCCGTTGGCGCGGTGGACGGCGCCGGGCTTGATCATGGTGAAGTCGGTGACCATGGCGCCGAACTCGCCCCGGAACTCCGCCTTCCCGAAGAGGTTGTAGTAGGTCGGGTTCATCTCGAGCACCACCGGGGCGCCCTGGGTCTGGCTGTTGTCAATCAGTAGGTTGACCTGGTAGCGTGTGAACTCCGCCCGCCGGGCCATGAACGGAAGCTGCGGCTGTTGGGCCGCCTCGTCCTTGAAGTCGTCGTGGCGCTCGACAACGTCGGCAAGGAAGCGATCCAGCCACCCGACGATCCGTTCCTGGCCGGCGTAGTACTGCTTGAGCGCTTCAACTGCATGGCTGGCCACCGAGAGAACGGCGGAGCGTTCCAGCTCTTGAACGGCCTCCTTTGCTTCCCGCTCGATGGCACGCACCTTGCGGGTGGCGTCACCCACGTTCTCCTGCAGCGCCCGCGCCCGCCGCTCGAGCTCCTGGCGGTGGGTGGCGGTGAGTTGGGCCAGTTGCTCGTCGGCCAGCGGCTCTCCAGACGGCGCGATCGGGATCGTCGCGATCCCCACGGGGGTACGCTGGAGCGCAAAGCCCAGGCGACGCGCCTCTCCCTCCAGGTCGCGCCAGATCGCGTTTGCCTGCTGCTCGAAGGTCTGGACGACGCCGCTGCGCTTGGCTTCAAACGCCTCGCTGGCGAACAGCTTGCGGATCGAATCCTTGAGTTCGTCCACCAGGCGCTCGATCTCGCGGCGGAATCGGGACCCTTCGCCCGGCGGCAGCGGGATTGCCATAGGTTGGTCCGGTCGCTGGAAGTTGTGCACGTAGATCCAGTCGGAGGGTACTTCCTGGGCGGCGGCGACCTGCTGCACCCGGCTCTGGGTGTAGGTTGTACGGCCGGTCCCCGCGGGCCCGGCCACGAAGATATTGTAGCCGGGCTGGGCGACGGTCAACCCGAAGTCGAGCGCCCGGACGGCTCGGTCCTGCCCGACGATGCTCTCCCCGGCTGGGAGGTCGGCGGTGGTCTCAAACGGCAGGTCCTCTGGCCGGCAAGTCCAGCGGACCTGGTCCGCGGGCACCCGGCGGCTGGCACGGAGATCGCTGTTGTGGGTATCGTCTGCGGTAGGCATGTGGGAAGTATTCGGAGGGTAAACGGCCCACTCCTATCGAATCGTGATGGCGCAGGGTCCTGGAGGTGCTCACCCCCGGGGGAGCGCAACCGTTCTCCGGGGATCCGAAACACCAGGAGGGGAAGCGCATGGGGGCCTATCTGATGCTCAGCAACCTGACCGACGAGGGCGCGGAGACGATCAAGAAGAACGCGGCCCGTATCAAGGAGGTCAACAAGGAGGTCGAAGCCTGGGGAGCCAAGATCCTGGTGCAGTACGCCGTCCTGGGCCCGTTTGACTTCGCCACGATCCTTGAAGCGCCCAGCGCAGAGGTCGTGGCACGGGTCTCGATCGAGTTGGGCGCACGGGGCAGCGTGAAGATCCAGACGCTGCCGCTGATCCCGATTGACACCTTCATAGCCTCGATGAAACCGTAGTGATTGACGTCGGGCTCGTCGGGCACTTCGCCAAGGACAGGTTGATCTTCCGCGGCGTGACAGAGATCGCGTCCGGGGGCGGGGTCTACTACGGCTCAATGGCGCTGCGCCGACTGGGCTTCAGCGTCGCGGTCGCCACCCGCCTCCACCCGGACGACTTCGGCCTGCTGGAGGAGTTACGCAGCGAAGGAATCACCATCCACGCGTTCGCAGCTCCAGAGACCACAGGCATCGAGAACGTCTACCCCGGCAACGAGATGGACCGGCGGATCTGCCGGCCACTGGCGTTCGCCGGTCCGTTTTCCTCCGGGGAGATCCGTCGCTTGGACGCGCGCGTCACCATCATCACCCCCCTGATGGCCGGCGAGGTCACCCGCGATCTGGTACGCGAGCTGGTGGCGCGCGGGCCGGTAGGACTCGACGTGCAGGGGTTCGTCCGGGTCCGGCAGGACGACGCGCTGATCACCGTGGACTGGCCCGGCAAGGAATCAGACCTCGCCGGGGTCGCGTTCCTGAAGGCCGACGATGCCGAAGCCGAGGTGCTCACCGGCCAGACCGACCTCCGTGAAGCGGCGGAAGCCCTGGCCGCGCTGGGGCCGCGGGAGATCGTGCTGACGCACGCGGGCGGGATCCTCGTCCACGCGGAAGGGGGGTTCGTCGAGGCCGGGTTCACCCCCCGGGTCGTGCGCGGTCGCACAGGTCGGGGCGACACCTGCTTTGCCACATATGTGGCTTCGCGGCTGAACTCGTCGCCGGCAGAGGCGTGCCGGCTTGCCGCCGCGGTCACCTCGCTGAAGATGGAACGCCCCGGCCCCTACCGTGGGTCGCGAGAAGACGCGGAGAACATGCTGGCAGGAAATCCACCGGATTGGCTCTAAGCAGACAAGGTGTCTTACCAGGAGGTGGCAAGGTGAAAGCCCGTCGGATAGCTCTGTTCCTGGCAGTGGCCCTGGTAGCGGGCATGCTCGTCCGGCCCGCGCCCCTTCCTGCCCAGACCCCGCTCAAGATAGGCTATCCGGTCTGGGTGGGCTACGGTCCGCTCTTCCTCGCAGAGAAGAAGGGCTTCCTCAAGGAGTTGGGAACCTCGGTCGAGTTTGTGCTGATGGAGGACACCAAGCCCCGGTATGTGGCGCTGGCCGCCAAGCGCATTGACGGGCTCATGACGACGATTGACACGGTGGTGCAGCGCGTCAAGCCCGACTTCCAGATGGCCGCCATTCTCGCGATGGACGACTCCAAGGGCGGCGACGGCATCGTCGCGCGCAAGGAGATCGCCTCGGTCAAAGACCTCAAGGGCAAGAAGGTGGCGTTCAGCGAGGGTTCGGTCAGCCACTTCTTCCTGGCCTTCCTTCTCAAGCAGGCTGGCCTCTCTGTCAAGGACATCACCGCGGTCAACATGACCGCCGGGGACGCCGGGGCAGCGTTCGTAGCCGGCAAGGTAGACGCCGCGGTGACCTGGGAGCCCTGGCTGACCAAGGGCAAGCAGGCGCCGCACGGCAAGATCCTGGTGGACTCCTCGGCCACGCCCGGCCTGATAGTGGACGTCCTGGTCTTCCGCAAGGACGTGATCAAGGCCCGGCCCAAGGACATGGCCAATCTGGTCAAAGCCTGGCACCGCGCCGTGGACTACTGGAAGCAGAATCCCGACGAGAGCAACAAGATCATGGCCGAGGCCGTCGGCGGCTGGCTGAAGGATCCCAAGGTCTTCGCGGAGACGCTGACCGGCATCCGCTACTACGATCTGGCCGCCTCCCAAGAGTTCTTCGGCGCGAAGGAGCGGCCCGGAATCGGCTACAAGACCGCGCAGTTCGCCATTGACCTGTGGACCGGTCTGGGCAAGGCAGGGATGAAGGGAATCAAGGCGGCAGACATCCTGGATCCATCGTTCGTAGGGAAGTGAGACGCCCCAGGCGGTGAAACGAGACCGACCCGGGCTGCTGGCACGGCTAAGCGAGGTCCTGCGGCCGCACGAGCCGATCTCCCGCAGCGCGTACCTGGCAGGGGTTGGCGCGTCGGCCGTAGGGATCTTCGCTCTTTGGGCCATCCTGACCTATGGGGGCCTCGTCGCTCCGCTGTTTCTGCCCTCGCCCTCCGACATCGTGCGGGCCGCGGCCGCGCTGATCGCCGACGGCAGCCTGGCCGAGCACACCTGGGCCAGCGTCAACGTGATCGTCACAGGATGGGTGCTGGCGGTGCTGCTGGCGGTACCGCTCGGCATCCTGATGGGCACGCTCAAGTTCGTCGAGGCCCTGTTGGAACCGGTCGTGAACTTCGTCCGCTACCTGCCGGTGAGCGCGATGATCCCGCTGCTGATCCTCTACATAGGGATCGGCACCCCGCAGAAGGTGGCGGTGATCTTCATCGGCACCTTCTTCCAGTTGATCCTGCTGATAGCGGACGTGTCGGCAAACGTGCCCAAGGACCTGCTCGACAGCGCCTACACGCTGGGCGCCCGGCGCAGCGACGTCTTCGGCCGCGTGCTCCTGCCCGCTACCCTGCCCGGCGTGATGGACAACCTCCGCATCACGATGGGCTGGGCCTGGACCTACCTGATCGTCGCCGAGCTGGTGGCGGCCAACCGCGGGCTGGGGTACATGATCCTGGACGCTAGCCGCGGGCTGTTCACCGACCGGATCTTCGTCGGGCTGTTCACCATCGGCCTGCTCGGCTTCGGTTTCGATGCGACCTTCAAACGCCTCCACAGACTGCTGCTGCCGTGGTCGCCCAAAATCTGAGGCTCGCCATCCGCGGCCTGAGCGTGGTCTTCACCCGCCGGAGAGGCGGCAGCGTGACGGCCGTTGAGAACCTCAGCCTGGGCGTCCGCGAAGAAGAGTTCGTCTCGATCGTCGGGCCATCCGGCTGCGGCAAGTCAACGCTGCTGCGCATCGTGGCCGGCCTGATCCGGCCGACCTCGGGCGAGGTGATGCTCGACGACCGCCCGGTCGAGGGCCCGGGCGCCGACCGCGGCATGGTGTTCCAGTCATACACGCTCTTTCCATGGCTGACGGTGCAGGGCAATGTGGAGTTCGGCCTGCGGCTGCGCGGCCGGCCGCCAGAGGAGCGTCGGGAGATAGCGCACCGGTACCTGGACCTGGTGGGCCTGCGGGGCACCGAGCCGGCCTACCCCAAGGAACTCTCGGGCGGCATGCAGCAGCGCGTGGCGATCGCGCGCGCGATGGCCAACGAGCCGGCCATCTTGTTGATGGACGAGCCCTTCGGCGCGCTGGACGCGCAGACGCGCTCGGTGATGCAGGAGTTGCTGCTGCGGGTCTGGGAGCAGACGCACAAGACGGTGCTGTTCGTGACCCACGACATAGACGAGGCGATCCTGCTCTCCGACCGGATCTACGTGATGACCACGCGCCCGGGCCGGATCAAGACCGAGGTTGCGGTCACGCTTCCCAGGCCGCGCGAGGTGAGCGTGATGGACACGCCGGAGTTCATCGCGCTGCGCCAGCGGGTGCACGGCCTGATCCGGGAAGAGACGCTGCGGGTGCTGGGGCTAGAGAGCCGCGACCACCTCTGACAGGATGCTCAGCCCCTCGTCGAGCTCCCCTCGGCTCACCGTCAGCGGCGGGGTGAGCCGCAGCACGTGGCCGGACTGCCCGGCCGGATAGAGGAGCAGGCCGCGCCGCAGGCATCCCTCTAGGACGCTGCGCACGGCGACGCCGTTGGGCGCCCCATCCGCGGCCGGATCTACGAACTCCAAACCGATCATTAACCCCTTTCCCCGGACATCCCCGATGAACGGCGAGCGACGGGCAAGCTCGTCGAGCCGAACCATCGCCTCCTCGCCGCGCGCGCGGGTGTTCTCGAGAACGCCCTCTTCCCGGAAGACCTCCAGGGTGGCGATCGCCGCGGCGCACGACACCGGGTTGCCGCCGAAGGTAGTTCCGTGCGAGCCAGGGCCCCAGCGCTGCATCAGGGCCGGGCTGGCGGCCACCGCGCTCAGGGGAAAGCCGGAAGCGATGCTCTTGGAGAGGGCCAGGATGTCCGGCGTGACACCGAACGTCTCGGACGCGAACATCGCGCCGGTGCGGCCGAACCCTGTCTGGATCTCATCGAAGATCAGCAGGATCCCGTGCCGGCTGCACACTTCCCGGAGACCGGGCAGGAACTCCGGCGGCGGCACCACATAGCCGGCCTCTCCCAGGATCGGCTCAACGATCACCGCCGCGATCTCGCTGGGGTCCACAATGTACCGGAACAACCGGTCCAGGCTGGCGAGGGGGTCGCCGCAGCAGCCAGGACCGGTGCGGTGCGGGCAGCGGAAGCAGTACGGAAACGGCACGTGGTAGATCGAGGGGAGCAGCGGCTCGTAGTGCCGGCGGTACTTGGCATTGGACGCGGTGACCGAGGTTGATCCGAACGAGCGGCCGTGGAACCCTCCGATCAAGCCCACGATGGCCGGACGGCCCGTGACGTACCGCGCCAGCTTCAGGGCGCCTTCCACGGCCTCGGTGCCGCTGTTGCCCCAGAAAAAGGCGTTGAGGTCGCCCGGCGTGATCCGGCCCAGTTCTTCGCTCAATCGCAGGATTGGATCGTGCACCACCAGCCCGATCGCGCCGTGGATGAGCCGGTCCATCTGGGCTTTGGCCGCGGCCACCACGCGCGGATGGCGGTGGCCCAGGTTGCACGCGGCAAATCCGGCGACGAAGTCAAGGTAGCGCCGACCGTCCAGGCCGAACAGATAGGTTCCTTCGCCGCCGACTACCGGCAGGTTGGGCCAGTCCTCGTAAAGGTTGGCCGCGAGGAGGTCGCGCATGCGGGTGACGCGGCCCGCGAAAGCGGATTGGTCGTCGGTCATCGTTCACCTCGATTGTCTGGGCGACCTTCCGACTACCTCATCAGAAGCAGTGACGACAAGGGCAAAGCGACGATGCGCGGGTCGCGCACCTCGACGCCATCTTCAAGCGTAACGAGCACGCCAAACGGGGCGTTGTTAACCGTCTTTTCGATGAACGCCCGCAATCCGAGCGTGTCCCGCTGCTGATCGATGACCTGGCGGTACTTCATCTCTAGCGGGATCCGCTGTTCCCCCACGGTCAGCACAAAGTCCACCTCGGGCTCGGTGCCCCGCTCGGGGAAGTGCGCCACGTCGAGCCCTGGTACGTTGGCCAGGAAGTAACCGGCGACGCTCTCCGCCAGATGCCCGGCCAGCGTGCTGAGGTGAGGCGAGCGGCGCAAACCCTCCGGATCAAGCGGGATGACTTCTTGCAGCCACGAGGCCCGCAGGCCCGGATCACACAGACAGAGCTTGTTGTTCCCCTTCTTCCTCTTCAGGCGAATTTCGAGCGGGTTGACGAGACGCAGCAGCAGGCTTCCGTCCAGGAACTTCAGGTAGGTGAGAATCCGCTGCCAGCCGACGTTAGCGTGGAGCGTCGAGCGGATCTCATTAACGAAGATCGCCGGCCCCGGAGCCTGACCCGCGTAGCGACAGGCCAGGCGGAAGACCTCTTCCAGCAGGTTGGGATCTCGCTTGCGACCGCGCTCGCCGAGGCGCAGATCGTGCTGAATGACCCGGCGCACGACGGTGTCGTTCAACTGATCGGCGACCTCCGGCCATGGCCGGTCGGCCCGCTCCTGCGCGATGGGATATCCCCCACGCTCAGAGTAGTCGCGCATGGCGTTGTCTCGGACGGCCTCCGACTCCTGGCCGTACGCTGCCAGGCGCTTCCACCAGTTGATTTCCAGAAGAGCCGCCAGGCCGTTATCCGGCAGTACAGGGTTCAGTGTGCCGTGTCCCCGCATCTCCGCGATCTCGCGCAGCAGCAGCGGCCCCAGATCGAGTTCGGTGATTCGCCCGGCCAGGCTGTCACGTCCGGCTTCGATCCGCAGGGCCGAACTGCCGGTAACCAGGACGTGCACGGTGTTGTGGTCAACCAGCGACTTCAACTGAGGAGCCCAGGCGTCGAGGTTCTGCACCTCGTCGAGGAAAACGTACGCCGGCTTCCTTTCGTGGGCGGCCTCGTTAAAGGTCTTACCGAGCACCCGATTCTCAAACCAGCGGCAGATGGAAAGAATCGGTGTCTCGAGTCCTCGAAGCGGCGGCAGCTCGTCGAACTGGAGGCGCAGGATGCGGTGCGGGTCAATCCCCTGCTTCAGGTAGTCTTGAATCAGTTGTTCCTGTATGGTGGTCTTGCCCACTTGCCGGGGTCCCCGGAGCACGACGATTGGTGCCAGACCGGCGTCCAGCCGGACCCGGGTAGTGCTGAACGCCCAGCGCTTGAACGGTGGGAGGACTCGGCCCGGCTTCCCCTCCCACCAAGGGTTGGTTGAGGAAATGAACTCGGTCAGAGCGGCTGGAAGGCGTTCCTGGTCGAAGATGTCGCGCCCAATCATCATTGGGATGATTGTAGCATGAAGCTCCCTCGCTTGAACTGCCTCGAATCCGCTGGACCAGAACACCTGTTTTGCCGGATGAACCATCTGTGCTAACCTTGACACAGGCAGGGCGCAGGTGCAGGGGGCGAAGGCGATGTTCAGACAGGCCGGTTGGCTGCTGCTGGCGGTTGCTACGATCGCAGCGGGCGGCGTTACCTACGCCGCGACCACCGTCTCTCAGACCGTCCTGCAGGCGCCGCAGCCTGCCCAGCCATCACTGGAAATGCGTGAGTTCATTCCCCTGCCCGGGCCTGACAGCCAGCGCCCGCAGCCCCAACAGGGGGAGTGCGAGCCGCTGATCCTGTTCTACCACGAGGGCCGGCTCTACCAGTTGCGGCCCGGTCCAAAAGACGGTCAGGGCCGTCCGGGCGCGCCGCCAGAGTTCTACCAGATGAACCCATATCAGGGCCCGCCGGTCCCTGGATTGCCCGCGCCGCCCAACCCTCGCTCGTAGCGGACGCGCGCGTTGTGACCGGCGTAGCTTCCATCCGCGCGGGCAAAGGGGCGGCAGCCATTATGCCGCTCCTGCTCATCCTCGTCGGCTTCGAAATAGGCGTTTCCCTCTTCGGCCCGCTTCTGCCGCAAGTGCAGCAGGAGTTCCGTGTCTCTGCCGGCAGCGTGGCGATGGCGCTGTCCGTGTATCACGGGGTTCGCCTGCTCGTGAACGTACCCATGGGACGACTCGTCGCCCGCTCTGCGCTGCCCGCGATGCTGGCCACAGGCGGCGCGATCCTGGCCGCGGGAGGGGTCGTCGTAGCGATGGCGCCTTCGTTCGCCGTCGTGCTAGTGGGACGGGCGATCATGGGCATCGGGTCCGCGCTGTTCTTCATCACGGTTCAGTTCTGGATCTCCAAGGTAGCCACGCTTGACGACAAGGCGCGGTTGTTCAGCTACCACCAGATCGCAGCCCTAACTGGCACGGCCCTGGGCCCGGCGTTCGGCGGCGCTGTGGCCGGTTGGCTGTCGTGGCGGTATTCGCTGGTCCTCGCGGTGATGGCAGGGATCATGGCGCTCGCGGCAGGCCGCCGGCTGGCAGATCCTTCAGCCGCCCGCCCTGCAACGCCGGTGCGAACCGATCCATCTGACGGCGCTGGGCTGGATATCCGGAGCATTCTCGGCCCTGGCATCATCATGATGGCGCTGTTCTTCTTCCACGGTGGGGTGATCGCAACGCTGATCCCGCTGTTCTCCGCCCGGGAGATCCACCTCGGGCCGGCGGCGATCGGCGCCATTCTGATGATCGGCACGATCCAACGGTTCGGCGCTGCGCTGGCCAGCGGGCGTCTGGCCGGCCTGTTTGGTACGCGGCGCGTGATCCTGACCGGCCTCACCGCGTTGGGGATCTCCTTGCTGAGCTTCCTGGGCGTCAAGTCTCCGCTGGGGGTAGTGCTTGCGGTCTCCCTGGTCTCATGGGCTAACCTGGGAGGCAGCCTGGTGATCGCGCTGGTCACGGACGTCGTGCCCGAGAGGCACTGGGGCGTGGCCCTGGGAATCAACCGCACCATGGCGGATGTCGGCGCGATGGTGGCACCGCTGCTCATGGGATTCGTGATAGACCACCGCGGATTCGGCGCCGCCTTCATCGTTGCGGCAGCCATCCTGCTGGCGGCAACGGCACTGGCTGCCGTGCTTACCACAACGCATCCGGCCGCCGCGCACACGGTAGCGCAACCGGCCGAGGGGACCGGAGGGCGCGATGCCTCCTGACCTCACGGCACGTCAAATCGCCGCGGCAGCGGCGGCCGGCCGGCGGCCGTTCGATCTGCTCGTCACCAACGTGCGCGTGGTAAACGTGTTCACCGGAGAG
>DYHL01000010.1:17329-23978 GCA_020724185.1 Candidatus Nitrosymbiomonas sp.
GAGGTACTTCCCGGGCACATCGGCATCGCCGGCGGCCTGTTCAGCCGTATCCTCGCACCCGACGACCCACTGCCGGCGGCGCATCAGATCGTCGAAGGCCGCGGTCGCTTCGCCGTGCCCGCTCTGGTGGACTGTCACCTGCATTTCGAGAGCACAATGGTGCTGCCGCCGGCCTTCGCGGAGGCAGTGGTCCCGCTGGGCGTGCTCACCGTCACGCCGGACCCGCACGAGATCGCAAACGTGATGGGCCTCGATGGCATACGCCTGCTGCTCGAACAGAGCCGAGGGCTGCCGCTGGACGTGTTCATGCAGGTGCCGTCCTGCGTCCCGGCGACCAGGTTGGAAACCTCGGGCGCGAGCATCGGGCCCGAGGAGGTCGCGACCGCGCTGGGATGGGAAGGCGTCATCGCGCTGGGCGAGGTGATGGACTTCCCCGCGGTGATCGCCGGCGAAGGCCGCATGACCGCAATCTTGGGGAAGGCGCTGGATGCCGGAACCGTCATCGAGGGCCACGCCCCGAACCTGACCGGCGCGGACCTGGCGGCGTTCGTCGCTTCGGGGATTGACTCCGACCATACCTTCGTGACGCCGGCGCTCGCGTTGGAAAGGCTGCGCAGCGGCGTAACGCTGCAGTTGCAGGAGAAGTCGCTGGCGCCACAGACGCTGGCCGCGGCCCAGGGCGCGGCCCGCGCCCTCAACCTGTGCCTGGTCACCGACGACGTCCTACCCGACGACCTGCTGGCACGCGGGCACCTCGACCTGGTGCTGCGCGAGGCGATCCGGATGGGGCTGGATCCGGTCGAGGGCATCCGCGCGGTCACGCTGGCGCCGGCGCGGAGGATGCGGCTCTACGACCGTGGGGCGATCGCGCCCGGGCTGGTGGCGCACCTGGTGCTGGTCAGCGACCTGAACCAGTTCCGAGCGGACGTGGTCTTCTCCCGGGGCGTACTCGTGGCCGAGGAAGGGCGCCTGCTGCCCGGAGCCGTCACGGCGGGGCCCGCGCCCGCTGCCGGCCTGGGGACGGTGCGCATCCCATCGCCGGGGATCGAGCGCTTTTGCGTGGAAGCACCCGGGAGCCGCGTGAAGACGCCCGCGGGCCTGACCGGACGCAGCACGGCACGCGTCCGCGTCATGGAGATGAACGCTTGCACCACCTACACACGATCCGCGGAGGCATCGCTGCCGCTGGTGGACGGCTGCCTGGATTGGGAGTCAAGCGATCTGTGCCTGGCAGCGGTCTTCGAGCGCCACGGCCGCGCAGGCACGGTCGGCTATGGGCTGGTGCGCGGCGCGCTGCGCGAGGGAGCGATCGCAACTACCTGGGCGCACGACAGCCACAACCTGCTGGTAATCGGGCGCAGTGCCGCCGAGATGGCAGCGGCCGCCCGCTGGGTGGTCGAGCACGGCGGCGGCATGGCAGCGGTGCGTGGCACGAAGGTGCTGGCGGGCGTCCCGCTGCCGGTGGCTGGGATCGCTTCCGATCAGCCGATCCGGGTGGTTGGAGAACAGGTGGCGGCGTTCCGCTCGGCGCTGGCCTCGCTGGGATTCGAGCACCGCTCACCGATCATGACCCTGGCCGTCCTCACGCTGGCGGTCAGTCCGGCGCTGAAACTGACCGACCGCGGGCTGGTGGACGTGGTCCGCGGCCGCCTGGTGGATCTCTTCATCGCGGAGGAAGAACCATGAGCAACGAACTCCCCCAGCGCCACCTGAAGGTCACCACCGGTGCCGTGGCCCGCACGGTCCTCATCCCGGGGGACCCGGCACGGGCCGAGCGCATCGCCGCGCACCTCGAGGGAGCCCGTGAGGTGATCCGCAACCGCGAGTACCTGGGATTCACCGGGACCGCCGGTGGCGTACCGATCTCGGTCTGCTCGACGGGCATCGGCGGGCCGTCCGCCTCGATCGCGGTGGAGGAGCTGTGCAATCTCGGCGCGGACACTTTCATCAGGGTAGGTTCTGCCGGCGGCCGGCAGCCTGAGATCGAGGTCGGGGATCTCGCCATCGTCACCGCCGCCCACCGCGACGAGGGCACGGCGCTCGCCTACCTGCCGCTGGGATTCCCGGCCGTGGCAGACATCGCGGTGACGGTGGCGCTGATTGACGCGGCCAGCAACCTGGGCCACCGGCCGTTCGTGGGCGTGGCGACCTCGCGCGACGCGTTCTACCGCAAGGACCCCTCGCTCACCGAGGTGCTCACAACACAGGGTCACATCGTCGTCGCTGAACAGGAGTGCGCGACGGTGTTCATAGTCGCTCACGTGCGCCGCGCGCGGGCCGGCGCGGTGCTGGCGATTGACTCGAACATCCTCAGGGGGAAGCTCCCCCCGGAAGAGGCGGAACGCAGGTTCAGGGAAGGAGAGGCGGCGGCGATTCAGGTGGCCATTGAGGCGGTACGTCGGCTGGCGCGCGGTTAACATCGCGAACACGATGGAGGTGGAAGGGATGTCCACGGAAGGGCAAGCCGGAGTGGATGAGCTGATGAACAGGTTCTCGGACATGCAGGGCAGGGCCACGGCCAGGTCCGTCTTCGGAGAACCCCTCAAGGTGGACGGCCGGACGATAATCCCGGTTGCCCAGGTCCGCGCGGCATTTGGGGTGGGCATGGGAAGGGGCTCCACGCCGAAGGCCGAGGGCACCGGAACCGGCGAGGGCGGCGGTGGTGGCGGTGGCATCACCGTGCGCCCGATAGCCATCGTCGAGATCGACGGTCAGGAGACGAAGGTGAAGCCGATCCCGGACGTGACGCGCCTGGCGCTGGCGGGCATGGCGCTGGTGGCCTGGAACGTCTTCTGGATCACCTACACGATCAGGAGGGCGGTGAAGAGGAAGCAGTAGCCCAAGGAGCCTCCGACTACGGGATCCTAACCTTCTGCGACAGGATCACTTTCGGTTCTATCTCCTTGTGGGTGATCGGCTCAATGCCACCGCTGTAGACGGCGACCTCGTACTCCCCCGACGCGAGATTGGTGAGCGTGGCCTCAATCCGAGATGAGCACATACAGCGACACCCATCTCCCGTCCAGAACTCCGTCAGAACGATCCGTCCCTTCTGGACTTGCCTGCGGACCACAACCATCCGGCAACACTGATGCGTGCCTGCTCTGTAATAGCGGATGCCGCGCCCGACGACCTCAATCATCGCCCCAACAATCTGCTGAGGGGCACGTGTCCGCGACGGCATGCCCCTCTCTGTCTCGGCACAGCCTGTCACGCGGAATGAAAACAAGGGATCCGGGGTGGCGCTCGCAACGCTAAGGAGTGGCAGCACCGCTAACACGAAGATCGTCCCTTTCATGGTCGATCAGGCTTCCCTGGTCTGTGCCTTCGCATCGCCTTACCTCCCTTTCGCAGGTCTGGGCATCGAACCCATTCGCCGTCATCTGGATCCTTCCATCCCAAGGACCCTCGGAAGTTCACAGACGAGCGGATGGTGGGCCAGGGGGTCACCGCGGACTCCGGCGGCGGTCAGCGTCGCCGCCCTACCTTTCCGCCGCGACCCTGTTCGTAAGCATCCCGATACCCTCGATCTCAATCGAGACCTCGTCACCCGGCTGCAGCGGCCCGACACCGGCCGGGGTCCCGGTGGCAATGATGTCCCCCGGCTCGAGCGTCATGATGCGTGAGGCCATCGCCACGAGCGCGAAGGCATCAAAGGCCAGGTGCCGGGTCGAGGAGTCCTGCTTCACGCTCCCGTTGACGCGCGTCACCAAGCGCAGGTCCGAGGGATCCACGTGCGGGGCGATGACCGGCCCGTAGGGCGCAAACGTGTCAAAGCCCTTGGCCCGGAACCACTGACCCTCCACGTTCTGAATGTCCCGGGCGGTGACGTCGTTGAGGATTGAGTAGCCAAGGATCACGGACCGTACATCCTCAAGCGGGACGTTGCGACACCGCCGTCCGATCACAACCGTCAACTCGCCCTCGAACTCGAGCTGTCTGGTTTCCCGTGGATAGATGATGGTCTCGCCGTGGGCCAGCAGCGCGCTGGCAGGCTTCAGGAAGAACAGCGGTTCCTTGGGCAGCTCCCGGCCCAACTCCTTAGCGTGGTCGCGATAGTTGAACCCAACGCAGATGATCTTGCTCGGTGTGGTGGGCGTGGCAAACCGGGCGTCGGCAGCGGCGATACGGCGGCCGGACTGCATCGTGACCACCGAGTCTTCGACCTTCGCCTCTTCGATGGTGTCTCCGTGGAACACGCGTGCGAGAAGCGGCATAGTTCTGCCTCCTGGTATCCTGAAACGTCCCCGAGTCATTCGACAGGGCTCCTGGCTTTTCCCCGCGGCGTCGCACCACCCTCTGTTGCTATACTGAAAGGGATTCAGCCACACGGTCCTCTGGGAGGAATCGCCAGATGCGTCTAGGCGTCGTCTTTCCCCAAACCGAAATAGGCACCGACCCCGTGGTGATCCGCGACTTCGCGCAGGCCGCGGAAACGCTCGGGTTCCACCACCTGGTAGCTTACGATCACGTGCTGAGCGCCGGCACCTCGAACCGGCCGGGATGGATTGGGTACGACTTGGACGATCCGTTCCACGAACCGTTCGTCCTCTTCGGCTATCTCGCCGGCTGCACGAAGCAGATCGAGCTCGCGACCGGGATCATCATCCTGCCCCAGCGCCAGACCGCGCTCGTTGCCAAGCAGGCGGCAGAGGTGGACGTGCTCTCAGGGGGCCGCCTGCGCCTTGGGGTAGGCCTTGGATGGAACTCCGTTGAGTACGAGGCGCTCGGAGTGGACTTCCACAACCGCGGGGGCAGGATCACCGAGCAGGTCAAGGTGCTGCGGGCGCTGTGGACTCAAGAAATCGTGACCTTCCGCGGCCGGTGGCACACGATCGTCGAGGCAGGGCTCAATCCCATGCCGGTGCAGCGGCCCATCCCCATCTGGATGGGTGGCGCGGCGGACGCGGTGCTAAGGCGTGCCGCCCGGCTCGCCGACGGCTGGTTCTTCGGTGGCGGCCTGCCGAACCCATACACCCGCGGTCCTTCTAGGAAGCCAGCCGATCTCATCGAACGCCTTCGCCTGCACCTCCATGAAGCAAAACGCGATCCATCGTCGTTCGGCATCGAAGCTCGGGTCGCCGCGGGCAAGGACAGCCCACAGGACTGGCGCCGCCAGGCCGAGGAGTGGCAGGCGCTGGGCGCCACTCATCTGAGCTTCACCACGATGCGCGCCGGGCTCCAGAAGCCCGACGATCACATCGAGACGGCGCGGAGGTTCCGCGACGCGGTACGCGGCTAGGCGAAGTGGCACAGCGCGGTCTGCCCTCTCCCTGCGTCCACCAGGGGCGGGGGTTCGCGTCGACAGATCTCCTGTGCGATCGGGCACCGAGGGTGAAATGGACAGCCCGGCGGCGGCGCGACCGGCGAGGGCACATCGCCCTGAAGGATGATTCGCTTGCGCATCCTCGCAAGGCGCGGGTTCGGGACAGGGGTGGCCGAGAGTAGCGCCTCGGTGTAGGGGTGCACGGGCCTGTCGAACACCGCCTCGGTCGGGCCTTCTTCGACAATCCGTCCCAGGTACATCACCGCAACGCGCCGGGCCACAGAGCGCACCACCGCGAGATCGTGGCTTATGAACAGGTATCCGACGCCCCGCTGCCGTTGGAGCCGTTGCATCAGGACCAGGATCTGCGCCCGTACCGAAAGGTCTAGCGCGGAGACCGGCTCGTCGGCGATGATCACAGAGGGATCGGCGGCGAGCGAGCGGGCCACGTTGATCCTCTGGCGCTGGCCGCCCGACAGTTGATGGGGAAAGCGCCCTAGGAACACCGCCGGAGGCTCTAGGCCGACCTCGACCAGCAACTGCGCCGCGGTATCGCGGCGCGTTCCCGCGGCCACCCCACGCGCGGACAGCGCCACTTCTAGAATCTGGGCCACCGTCTTGCGTGGATTCAGGGAGGCCTGCGAGTCCTGAAACACCATCTGCACGCCGTAGCGAAACTCGCGCCAGGCCCCACCGGTCAGCGCGGACAGCGCCCGGCCGCGATAGCGCACCTCGCCTGAGGTCGGCGCCTCGAGCCCGGCCAGGATGCGTCCCGTCGTGGTCTTGCCCGACCCGGATTCGCCAACGAGCGCGAGCGTATCCCCCTCGGCCACTTCCAGAGAGACACCCTCCACGGCGCGCACCCAGGCGCGGGCCCCGGTGAAGGTCCGGCCCCACGGGAACCGTTTGGTGAGATCGCGGGCTTCCAGGATCACGGCGCGTCTTCTCCCTGGTGAAGCCAGCATGCGGCGAGATGGTGCGCTCCGAGGCGGAATGCCGGCGGGTCCTCGATCCGGCAGCGCTCCAGAACAGCGGGACAGCGGGGATGAAACCGGCACCCGCGCGGCAGGCGCGCGAGGTCGGGCACCGCTCCCTCCATCACCCTGGTAATAGGCCGGGCCTCGTCTATGCTGAGGGTAGCGGTCAGCAAACCCTGAGTGTAGGGATGGCCTGGGTACGCAAACAGCGCTTCTGCCGGGGCCGACTCGACGATCCGACCGGCGTACATGACGTGGACCGTTTCACAGACCTCGGCTACGGGGTCAGGGGTTCCCGGCCCAGCCGCTGCCGCGTGTAGCGGGCCACGAAGCTGTGGGGCGATGGAAGCGGCGTCGCGCTCGCGTCCGAGAGTCTGCTCACGAACTCCGGCGCCAGCGCCCACCC
>DYHL01000171.1 GCA_020724185.1 Candidatus Nitrosymbiomonas sp.
CCACTTCCTGTTGCAGCGCCGCCTTGCAGCGGGCCTTGCCCGTGAGGTCGCCGGCGTGATACCGGGCCGGGATGTGTGGGTCCACGCCCGGATCCCACAGCGCGTAGTCTACGCCGTTCAGGATCCCGAACAGATCGGCCGAACGCGCCCGCAGCAGCCCGTCCAGCCCCATCCCAAACTCCTCGGTCTGGATCTCCCTGGCGTAGGTCTCGCTCACGGTGCTCACGGCGTGCGAGTAGACCAGGCCCGCCTTCATGACGTTGACGTTCCCGTAGAGCTCCAGGCCGTCCGGCGTGAAGGTCTCGGGCGGCAGGCAAGCCAGCGGGAACTGCTCGCGCGGGAAGATTCCCTGGTGAGCCAGGTTGTGCACGGTGAACAGGGTCGGGAGAGGGTCGCGGTGCGCTCGGAGATAGGCAGGGATGAGCGCGGCGTGCCAGTCGTGGCAGTGCACCAGGTCCGGCGTCCAGGCGTCGTACATCAACCCCAGCGCGGACTGACAGAAGAAAGCGAACCGCACCAGGTTATCCTCGTAGTCCTGTCCCGCTTCGCCGTAGAGGCCACCGCGATCATAGAGGGAGGGCTGTTCCAGAAAATAGTATGGCACGCCGTCAGAGGACGTCCCCGCACAGACCGCGCCCTCGATCGCGCTCCCGCCTATGACGCTGTAGACCTGCCGCACCGGCTCAAGCCCGTCGCGGCTGATCCCGCGGTAGCGCGGCATCATCACCCGCACGTCCAGGCACTTGCGGCGCAGCGCCGCGGGCAAGGCCCCGGCCACGTCCGCAAGCCCTCCGGTCTTCGCGTACGGCACCGCCTCTGACACACAGAACAGAACCTTCATGGATCACCCGCCCTCACATTTTCCCCTGAGCAGGCCCGATGAGCCCCAGCCACAGGTCGTTGACGTTCGTGTTCGTGGGTCCACTGACGATCAGGTCTCCCAACGCGCCAAAGAACGCGTAGGCGTCGTTATTGGCCAGAGCCGCGACCGGGTCAAGCCCCAAGGCGCGGGCCCGCGCCAGCGTTGTCCCGTCGGCCACCGCGCCCGCGGCATCGGTGGGCCCGTCGGTCCCATCGGTCCCGAATGCCGCCACCAGCGTCTGCGGTAGGCCAGCGATGATCTCGACCGAGGCCAGCGCCAGTTCCTGGTTGCGACCTCCCCGGCCCGACCCCCGCACCGTCACCGTGGTCTCGCCGCCCATGATCAGGCAAACCGGTTTCGGGCGCGACTTCCCGACAACCCGCTCGTCGCGCACTCGCACGCCGAAGCGCGCCCCTACCTCGCGCGCCTCGCCTTCGACGTTGGTCGCGCACAAAACAATATGATAGCCCAATGCCCGTGCCCGCTCAAGCGCCGCGTCCGCGGCCAGGGTGATGTCTCCGACCACCACGGCTCTCGCGCCGGCAAAGGCCGGGTCGCCTGGTTTGGGAGTTTCGGGGAGGTCACCGGCCGCACCTCGCTCCAGACGCCGGCGGACTGGAGCAGGCAGCGCGCTGCGCAGCCCGTAGCGGTCCACCACCGCCAGCGCGTCGGCAAAGGTAGTCGGATCGGGCACTGTCGGCCCCGAGGCGATGGCATCGAGAGGGTTGCCGAGAACGTCGGACAAGATCAGCGTCACCACCCTGGCGGGCGCCGCCCTGCGGGCCAACCATCCGCCCTTCACCCCGGAGAGATGCTTGCGGACGGCGTTCACCTCGGTGATCGTGGCGCCCGAGCGCAGCAGCAGGTCGGTGGCGGCGATCTTCTCTTCCAGCGTCATGCCTTCGGCCGGCATCGGCAGCAGGGCCGAGCCCCCGCCGGAAACAAGCACGAAGACCAGGTCGCCCAAACCGGCGCTGTCCGCGATATCGGCAATCAGGCCGGCTCCCACAAGGCCGGCCGCATCGGGCAGAGGGTGGCCCGCCTCACTGAGCGTAATCCTCCGGAGCGGCTCCAGGTATCCGTACTTGGTGGTAACGGCTCCGCCGGCAATGCGGTCGTCCAGCACGGCTTCCAGCGCCGAGGCCATGCGCGCCGAGGCCTTGCCCGCGCCCACCACGAATATGCGGCCCTCCGGGGCAAGATCGCAGGGTTCGCCGCCGATCATCAGGCGGTCCCCGTCCCTCTGTACGGAGCGGAACACGGCGGCTGCGGGATCTGCGGCGGCTACCGCCGCTCCCAGGATCTGGACTGCATGACGGCGCAGCCCCGCGGTCTCCCCGTGGAACAGCCGGCCGTCAACGTTCATCGGGCACCGTTCATCGGACACCGGGCGCAGACGCAGCGGTCCACCACGGCCCGCCGCGGTTGGGGCGGACCGCCTCAACCCACACGCCGCGCGCCCCTGCGGCATCCAGCGCGGCCTTGACGGTGTCCCGTGCCAGCGGCGCGAGGTTGTTCTCCTCGCTCAGGTGGACCAGGCAGACGGTCTGCGGCCTGCCGTCGGCCGCGGCGACCGCGGCGCGCGCCGCGCCATCGTTGGACAGGTGCCCCTGCGCGCCGACGATGCGGTTCTTGAGAAACCACGGGTAGGACGAGACCGCCATGAGACCCAGATCGTAGTTGGCTTCCAGGATGAACAGGTCGGCACCACGGGCACGCGCGAGCAGCTCGTCGGTGACCTCGCCCAGGTCACTGGCGATGGCCGCGCGTACGCCGTCCCTGGAAATGACAAACCCCACCGGTTCCGCGGCATCATGGGGAAGCGGGAACGGCGTCACCTCCACGGTTCCTAGTGCAAACGGTTTCCCTGATGTGAACAGTTCCACGCTGGCGCCGGCGAGTTGCACCCCGGCTGCCCTGGCGGTTGGCTCGTTGGTCAGCACCACGGCTCCCGTTGCGCGGGCGACGGCCGCCGCTCCCCTTGCGTGATCGTCGTGCTCGTGGGTCAGGAGGATCGCGTCCAGGCGCGGCCCCTGGCCGTCTTCCTCGATCTCCCTCAGGACCGCCTCGGCGGTCAGCCCCGCGTCAACCAGGAAGCGCGTCGGTCCTGCCTCAACCAGGATCGCGTTGCCGGAGCTGCCGCTGCGCAGCACGCGCACGCGGAGCGGGCTCCGCGGCCTCACGAGCGCAGTAGCTCCTCGGCTTCAGGCATCAGGAGCAGAGCACCCTCCTCTGCCAGAGTGGCCACGACCCTGAAGGCCTCGACCACCTCAGTCAACGCAGCAGGCATGGTTGCCGCCCCAGGGCCCCCGGATGCCGAGGGGACGGCCGCGGCGTCTGGGGGTCGGATCGTGACCGTGATAGCGCCTTGTGCCTCCGGGATCCCGGCCATCTCGCGCGCCCGGCGCACCGCCAGGGGAAAGTCCCCCATCTCGTCCACGAGCCCCTGCTCCATCGCCTGGCGGCCGGTCCACACACGCCCGCGGGCGATCACCTCGATCTCGGCCTCGCTCTTGGCGCGGCCCCGAGCCACCTTGCCCACGAAGCGCCGGTACACCGCCTGGATCTCGTGGCGGATCCGGTCGAGTTGATTCGGGGTGAACGGCTCAAAGCCCGAGGGCATGGTGGCGGAGGAGCCCCGCGCCACGATCTCGCGGTTGAGCCCAAGTTTGCCGAACAGACCTCGGGCCGTCAGCTTGCCGTTGATCACGCCGATCGAGCCCGTGACGGTGGAGGGCTGCGCGATGATCCGTCCAGCGCCGCATGAGACGTAGTAGCCACCTGAACCGGCCACGTTGCCCATAAACGCGACCACGGGCTTCTTGGCCTTGATGCGCTCAACCTCGCGCCAGATCAGATCGCTGGCCAGCGCCGACCCCCCGCGCGAGTCCACGTGGAAGACAACCGCGCGCACGCGCGGATCACGCTCCGCGGCCCTGAAAGCGCGGGCCACGGTCTCGGAGCCCGCGAATCTTCCACCCACGAACGGCAGGGGAAGCGGCAGATCGCGGCTCTCGCCGGCAATGATCGTGCCGATCAACTCAACGACACCGATCACCGCGGTGCCGGATCGCCACCGGTACGGGGTCGGCAGGCGCCTGCGTGCCTGCGCCCACGGCCGCAGCGCGGCCGGCCGCGCCTGGGATCCCAGGCGGGCGGGCAGCTCGTCCTCGTAGCAGATGCCGTCAACCAGCCCGGCGGTCCACGCATCGTGCGCGCAGAGCGGCGCACGGTCCACGGCCGCGCGCACGGCGAGGGGATCGAGACGACGCGCCAAGGCCACGTCTTCCACGAACCCGGCCATCACCGAGTCGAGCACCGACTCAACGACCTCGCGATGATGCTCGGAGAGGCCGGACCGCATGAACGGGTCAACCGCGGTCTTGTACTCGGCAATCCGCTCGAACTCCGGGAGAATCCCGGCACGATCGAAGGCCTCGCGGAAGAAAGTGATCTCGGTGCGCAACCCCAAGACGGTCCAGTAGGCGGCTTCAGGCATCCAGATCTCGTCGGCTGCCGTCGCGACATGGTAGCCGGGCAGGTCGGCGTCCAGCAGGTAGGCGACGACGCGCTTGCCCCGGCGATGGAACTCGCCCAGGGCCGCCCTGAGGCTCTGCACGGTCGCCATCCCAGCGCGCAGGTCGCGCACGCGCAGCACGATGCCGCGCACGCGCGCATCCCCGGCGATGCGCTCCAGCCGCTCGCGCAGCGCCTCCATGCTTTCCTCCGAGCGTTGCAGAGGCCGCAGAAGCATCCGCTGCGCCAGGGGCCGGGGTGGGGGCGTGCGTTCGGGGTAGGAGCCGGTCAGCTCCACGACCACGTAGTCCAGGGGCGGCCCGGGCAGGCGGGCCAGGACATTGAAGAGCAGGAGCAGGCCGTTGCGCACCAGATCCAGAATCCAGGTCATGGGACTATTCTAACCACAGACGGCGACGACGCCTAGCGGTATGGATGCTGCCCGTCCTGAGCCAATGAAATGGTGGGGCTGGGGGGAGCCCTCGAAGACCTACGGGCTCGGGCACCGCCCCGGGTTCTGGCCGTTCCTCGTCGCGAAGATAGGAACCCCATCTGGGGCCCCCACGCCCCGGACCGACCTCGACCAGATACTGATCCCGCAGCACCGCGTCCAGGCCCGGGCCCTGGAGGCGCTCTCCGCGGCCGTGGGCGCCGAGCACCTTTCCCTCTCCCACGATGTCCGGATAAAGCACGCCTGCGGCAGGGGCTATCAGGACCTGGTCCGACTGCGGCAGGGCAAGGTGCCGCGTCCGCCCGACGCGGTGGTATTCCCGTCCTCCGAGGAAGCCGTCGTGCGCCTGCTGGGCATAGCGGGCAGCGAAGGGATCGCCGTCATCCCGTTTGGAGGCGGGACCAGCGTGGTGGGAGGCGTCGAGGCGTCGGACGGCAACCGGCCGGCCCTGTGCGTTGATCTGAGGCGCATGAACCGGTTCGTCAGCGCGGATCCGGCAGGTCTCGTGGCTACCGCCGAAGCAGGTATCCTGGGCCCCGCGCTCGAGGCCTCGCTCGGCGCGCACGGCCTGACGCTGGGCCACTTCCCCCAGTCGTTCGAGTTCTCCACGCTTGGGGGCTGGATCGCCACCCGCTCTGCCGGGTACGCCTCAACCGGCTACGGCAAGATCGAGGCGATGGTCATCGCGCTGCGCGTGGTCACCCCGCGCGGGATCATCGCGACGCGCGTGGTGCCTGCCAGCGCCAGCGGGCCGGACCTGAACGCGTTGATACTCATTGAGGCCTCCTCCTCAGCATACACTTGGTATGCTGGGTGGT
>DYHL01000172.1 GCA_020724185.1 Candidatus Nitrosymbiomonas sp.
CGGCGAGTCCATCCAGTCCCTGCCAGGTAAACACGGGCGCACCGCCCCCCTCCGCGGCGCCGCGGGCAGGCCCGTCGCCCACTACCGCGATGAGCGGACCCGCGGGTTTGGGCCGGTCTTGCGTAACGCCTTCCCTGATCACGAGGATCTTCGGCCAGGGTGACCCGTTGTATCCTTCCACAAGCACCAGGTTCGCGTGGCGCAAACCTGCCAGCACCTGCGTCAGCGGGGGATCGCCCGCAAAGGGCCGCCGGTGCACGGCGCCACCAGGACCCGCCAGCACGGTTTCGATCGCGCCTGCCTGCACGGCACGCCAGGTGTCCGTTCCCTCGTCGTCAACCGACCGCATGTGCGCGTGGTGCTTCACGACGGCCACTGCCAGGCCGCGCCGCCGCAGCGCCGGGATCAGCCGCTCGATCAAGGTGGTCTTGCCGCTCCCTGAACCGCCGACCACGCCCAGGACCGCTGGTGGGCCGCCGCCGGCGCCGTGTAGTCCTGACGGCGTCAGGAGACGGACGGTAACGCGAGCACCCGCGGGCAATTCCAGGTCGCCTGGCTCGACCACGATGAGCGCGTTGGCCTCGCTCGCTGAACGAAGGGTTGAGGTCCCCTGCCTGGCCAGGGGGGAAACCTCGATGCCGAAGGCGCCGTGGGCTGCCCGGCCCCACAGATACCGGAGGCGTCCTGGCTTCACCTTCAATCTGGCGCTCAGCGTGGCCGTAACGACCTGGCGGTGGGTCTCCCGATGACCCATCATCGCGCACAGCGCCGGGCGCACCAGCACCTCAAAGGCGATGCGGGCGGCGCCGGGCGTGCCAGGGAGCGCAAACACCGGCCGTGAGCCAGCCAGCCCAAACGCCACCGGCGAGCCCGGCTTCATGCGGACGCCGGCAAACTTCATCTCAACGCCGAGCCGGCCCAGCGCGCTTCGCACCAGGTCGCGCTCGCCGACTGAGGCCCCGCCGCAGATCATCAGGGCGTCGGCCTCCAACCCCTCCCTGATCCTCTCCTCAAGAGCGGACAGTTCGTCCGGCGCTATCCCCAGCCGGAGCGGCGCCGCGCCCAGCGCCGTCACCTCGGCGGCCAGGGCATAAGAGTTGCTCTCACGCACCTGCCCGGGCCCCAAGGACGACCCGGTTGGCACGAGCTCGTCGCCCGTGGCCAGTATGCCCACCGACGCGCGCCTGAAGACTGGCACGCTGCTGCGCCCGATCGCGGCAATCAGGGCCAGATCCCCGCCCCGCAGCATGGTCCCGGCCTGCAAGACCGGCTCGCCGGCACGGGCCTCTTCCCCTGCCGGGAAGATATGGCGGCCGGGCTCGACCGGCTGGGCAATTGCCACACGATTGCCGCTCCGGCGGAGCAGTTCCTGGGGCACGACCGCGTCAGCGCCCACCGGCACCGGCGCTCCGGTGGCGATGCTGACCGCGGTGCCGGGCTCCAAGGGCAGGGCCCACACCTGGCCTGAGAAGATGGCGCCGACCACCTCCAGGGAGACCGGCGCGGCGTCGGATGCGCGGGCAAGATCGGCGGCCCGCACCGCCACCCCGTCCATCGCCGCCCGTGGGAAGGGCCAGAGGTCTTCGGATGCCTCGATGGTATCCGCGAGTACACGCCCGGCGGACTCGGAGAGCGGCACCTCCTCGGCTGACTGCCTGGAAACGCACCGCAGAACAAGATCCAACGCGTCCTCGACGCTGATGGCAGCTAGGTGTGGCTCTGATGAGCGCGGGATCAAGACATCCCTCCTGACGATCGCGACGTCAACTGCTGCACCAGTACATTATGATGGGCCGGGACATCCGGTGCCAGGTCAGGAGGGGTATCTCTGGGAACACGCGGCCCCGGGAGGCACGGAGCGCCTTACCCGGGGCCGCGCACTACGGCATGCTGGCGGCGGCTATCTGACCACCGGGAAGTTCTGCGCGTTCCACTCGCGCATCCCCAGCGCCACGCCTTTCACGTTCCGGTAGCCCATGCTGTTGAGCGCCATGACCACGTACGACGACCGCAGGCCAGAGCCGCAGATGACGATGATCTCGGCGTTCCGGTCGGATGGGATCTTGTCCAGGTTCCTGGGGAACGTCCTCACCGGCATCAGCACCGCGCCCTGGATGTAACCCGTGGCGGTCTCGTTCGCTTCGCGCACGTCCAGCAGGAACGGCTTCTCGCCCGCGTCCAACTTGGCCTTGAGCGCCGGGGGCGTTATGCTCAGAAAGTCGGTCGGCAGGTTAGCGATGAACGAGAACATCGCCTCCTGGACCGCCGGCGTCTGCGCCACCGCGGCTGGGGCCCCTATCAGAGCCACGAGTACTGCGACGATCGCTATCTTCTTGAACATCCTCTTCACCCTCCTCCGCTATCTTGGTTGCATCGGTCTGGGCGGCGCGGTTACCACCCGGCCGTTTGCCTGCGAGCCCCTGGGATCGAGATCCTGGAGCCGCAGGAACAGGTTCGGATTGTTGTGGCAGGCCTCGCAAGTCCGACTCCGGGCCGTGACCCGCTGGATGTTGTGCGGGGTCGCGGGCTTCCACGTCGGGATCGCGTTGAAGTTGGCCAGCGTGTTGACGAGCCCGGTGGCCTTGTCAATCATGTCCGGCGTCGTGGGCACGTGCCGGCTCAGCGTGTAGACATAGGGAAGGTCCCGGCTCGTGTTGCGGCCGATCTTGAGGACCGGCCGCGAGGTGGAACCCTCGCCCGCGTGGCAGCCGAAGCAGCTCTTGCTGACGCCGCCGTGGCAGACCGCGCAGTGCAGCTTGCTTCCGTGGATGTTGTGGGCCTGCAGCCGGCCCTTCCCCGGGGCCGCGGTCGGATGGCAGTCAGTGCACGCGGGCTTGTTCTTGACCGCGCGGCGGTTGGACGGCGCGCTGCCGTCGCCGTGCATCTGTGCTGCCGAGTGGCACGCGGTACACGCCATCTTGGCCTTGGAGAAGTGCACGTCGGCCGGGAAACCCTCGTAGGCACCGGTGTACTCCGCTGCCACGCGCCCGCTGTGGCAGGCCCCACAGGTCTGCTCCATCGGCGGGGTCTTGACGAACTGGTGTCCGGCGATCAGACCTCCCAGCACCGCGGGCGGTTGCGGAACGTAGGGCGGCTTGCTCACGTGGCAGTCACCGCAGGTGGCGTGGCAGGCGTGGCACTTGCCCTGGTACGCCTGCTTGGCCGCGGGCCACCGGACCGTTCCGCTCAGAGCCCGCAGGCCCGTCTCCATCCCACGCGTGGTGAAGTGCAGGCTCTTCGTGAACTTGCCCGCGATCTCTGCGTGGCAGGTCCCGCAGGCCTTCACGGGATCGGCCGAGGGGCGCCGGATCAGACCGGCGTGGGCGGTCTTCGGGTCCATGGTCTGCGCCTGACCCGCGTGGCAGGAGGTGCACCCAAGCTGACCGTGCGTGGACTTCAGGAACGCCGGCGCCACCAGCTTGCGTTCGTAAGGCGGCCCCACCTGGGGCACCGGGGCTGCTCAGCCCTCGCCTTCGGCCGGGGGCGGGGGCAGTGGCCGAACGAGCGGTTCCAGAAGCGCCCGGCTCGTATGGCAGGCCACGCAGCCGCTCTGAGCTGGCCCAGACGGCGCCGGCGGCGTGGCCAGCCCCAGCGGCAGCGCGACCAGGAGGATCACCGCAACCAGCGCGGCAAGCGCGTTGTTCCGCCCGATGCGCATCAGCTCACCCCGGATCGAATCCGCGCCTCACGGTCCCTTGCACGGTTCATAACGCAGAGCACCGCCTGCAGCCACTCGGGGTCCGCGCGGTCACGCGGGATGCAGGCACAGGCGCCGGCGCTCCACACGGCCTCGCGATACTCGCGGGCGCTGTCTGGAAGAAGAACCAGCACGCGTAGGTTCGGGTGCTCGGCGAGCAGGCCGGTCAGCGCCCCCATCATGTTGGCCCGCGCCGGGTTCCAGTCGAGCATCAAGGCGTCTGGGTGCCACGTGACAAGCCGCTCACGAACCTGCTCGAGCGATGAAACGTGCATGATCTCCGGTTGAATGGGAAGCATCGCGCGCGCGGCATCGGTGAGTTCGCGCAGGGTCTTGCCGAACTCGTGGCTTTCGGTCGCGACGAGCAGCCTGAACTCCATGCAGCACCTCACCATGCTATCCGCAATAATGCTAGAGGCGCGGCGCGTGGACCGGTATCGGGGAATCCTGGGGTTGTGCTGAGGGGTTTTCCTGACAGGCAATCCCGGCGCTGCCGGAGTGCCGACGAGGTGCCTCAGGCGTCTTCGGTCAACAGGCCGCGGCGCAGCGCGTAGCGTACCAGGTCGGCCCTGGTGCGCAGTTCTAGCTTCTCGATGATGCGGGCGCGGTAGGTCTCCACGCTCTTGGGGCTGAGGTGCAGCAGGCCTGCGATCTCGCGCGCCGTGTGGCCTGCGGCCACCAACCGGAGCACCTCCCGTTCTCGATCGCTCAGCCGGTCGTAGCTGTCCCGCTCCTGGCCTGCCTGGGCCCCTGCAACGAAGTCCTCCAGCAACTGGCGCGTCGCCGCCGGGTGCAGGAACGCACCACCCGCGGCGACCGTGCGGATGGCCGTCACCAACTCGACGTCCGCCGCGGTCTTGTTCACGTAGCCGGCGGCGCCGGCCTTGAGCACCGGAAACAGGTAGCGCTCCTGCGCGTGCACGGTCAATATGAGAACCTGCACGGGCAGGTCCTTGGCGCGGATCTGGCGCGTGGCTTCGAGCCCGTCCAGGCCGGGCATGCTGATGTCCATGATAACCACGTCGGGCCGCAGTCGTGCTGCCAGGGCCACGGCCTCGTGCCCGTCGGACGCCTCGCCGACGACGCGCATGTCAGACTCTTGATCGAGCAGCGTCCTCAGCCCGGTACGGAGCACCGGGTGATCGTCGGCCAGCAGAACGCGGATCTCACCCGCCACCGTGCTGCCCCCAACCCGCAATGTCCGCCCGGGCCACGATGGTTGTGCCGCGACCCGGCGATGAGCGCACGGCGACCTCGCCGCCAATCAGGGCCATGCGCTCGCGCATACCGGCCAGGCCCAGGCCTCTGCCTGCGGGCGGGAGCTTCCGCGCGTCGAAGCCCACGCCGTCGTCCTCGACCTCCAGCACGACCTCCGACCCACTCCGACGCAGGCGCACCAAGGCCTGCGGGGCGTGCGCGTGGCGTCGCACGTTCGTCAGTGCCTCCTGCGCAACGCGATAGAACACCAGCTCCACATCTGCGGGCAGCCGGTGGTCCAGGCTGTCGGCCGCCAGGGCCACCCGCGTGCCGCCCGCGGCGTTCAGGGCGTCCGCGTATGCGTGGAGGGCATCCACCAGGCCCAGATCGTCGAGGACTGAGGGGCGCAACTCCAGCGCAATGCGGCGCACGTCTTCGAGGGCGCGCATGGTCAGCTCGCGCAGCTCGCGCACGCGCTGCCGTGCCGTCTCGGGCGTCTCCGACTGCTCCAGCAGGCGCAGGCGGACCAGAAGCGAGGTTATTGATTGCGCGGCCTCGTCGTGCAGTTCGCGGGCGATCCTGCGGCGCTCCTCTTCCTGCGCGCGCAGGATCTGTCCGGGCAGCAAACGCAGCCGCTCCGCGTGCTCCTCCAGAGTCGCCAGCATGCGGTTGAAAGTATCCACTAGGCCGAAGTTCCCGACGATGCAACGCCGGAAAGGGGCACAGATACTGGGCTG
>DYHL01000173.1 GCA_020724185.1 Candidatus Nitrosymbiomonas sp.
ATCCCCATGAGCTTGGCGCCAACCATGATCGCCACGATCGTCAGCAGCGGTGAGAGCCCCACGGCCTGCTTCATGACCCGCGGCACCAGGACGTTGCCCTCGACCTGCTGGATCACCGTGAAGAAGACGATCACGGCCACCACCTGCCAGGTGGACCCAAAGGGCGCCACCAGCACCGCGGGAATCGCGCCCAGCACCGGCCCGATCATGGGTATCAACTCGGTGACGCCGGCGGCCAGGCCCAGCAGGAGCGGATATGGGAGCCCGATCGCCCAGGTCCCGAGGCCAGCCACCACGCCGACGATGAGGCCGAGCAGGAGCTGACCGCGCAGCCATCCGCCGAACTTCCGCCCGACGTGCGCCAGCACGGCCTCGACCTGCGGCCGGCGCTGCTGGGCGAAGAGCCGCAGGAACCCCTGCTTGATCGCCGGTCCCTCCAGCAGCATGTAGATGCTGAGGATCAGGGCCGTGATGGCTGACACAACCACGCCGAAGACGCGGAAGGCCACGCCGGTGGCCGCGCCGACATAAGCGGTGAGGCGGCCGGCTTCGTGGGGAAGCCGGTCCAACAGGGCGGCCAGGTCCGGGAGCCAGGCGTAGCGATGCTGGAATCCCTCCAGCATCGCCCGCAGCCCCTGGTAGAACTCGGGCGCCTTCTCCACGAACTGCCGCGACTCGGCCACGATCGGCGTGATCAGCAGGCCGCCCGCGAGCACCAGCGCCACGAGCACACCCAGGTACACCACGGCAATCGCCCCCGAACGCGGAAGGCGCCGGCGGCGCCGGGTCCAGGTGCGGCCCGCCAGCCGCTCGACCACGGGGCTTAGCCCTGTTGCCAGGATCGCGGCGATGAGGACCACGACGAGAATCTCGCCGACCTCGAGAAGCAGGCGGACGAAGCCCACGACGGCGAGAGCCGCGAGCACAACGATGGAAGTGTTGATGACCAGTTCTGCTCGGGAGCCCAGCGCGGTCACCCCCTCACGGGTCGCAGATGCTGCTTCTCGGGAATACTGCTTCTGGGAAGCTTCGCGGTTCGCCTTGACGTCCCTTCGGGCGTTTCCTAGAATGAGTGCGCTGGTCAAGCTCGTCCCGCGTTCCGCGGTAGCTCAACGGTAGAGCGTCCGGCTGTTAACCGGAGGGTTGTAGGTTCGAGTCCTACCCGCGGAGCCAGATTCCAATCCTCGAAGTACACGAACGTGCTTGATAGTGGGTGCACTTTAGGATATATTCTTATTTGCGTATGATTCCTATTTCGTCAGCCACCGAGATGACGCCGCCCCCGCGCGAGCTGCAGCAACGGATGAATCGCTTCGGGGATGTGCTCCGGCGCTCCCGGGCAAAGCTAACCCATCAACGCATGGAGATCTACCGCGAGGTGGCGCGGACCGGTGATCATCCCGACGCCGAAACGGTCTACAGAGGCGTTCGCAAGAGGATTCCCACGGTCTCGCTGGACACCGTGTACCGGACCCTGTGGCTGCTCATGGACTTGGGGTTAATCACCACCCTGGTCACCACTCGGGGGAGGGTGCGGTTCGATGCGAACATAGACTCTCACCATCATTTCGTCTGCACTGAGTGTGGCATGGCCGGCGACTTCCACAGCAATGAGTTTGATGGGTTGGAGATTCCCGACGCTGTGAAGGCCTGGGGCACAGTGGAAAGAACGCACGTGGAGTTCAGAGGGCTCTGCTCTCGGTGCTCAAGAGAGAAAGTGAAGAGATCAAGATAGACATCTATCTTGGACAGGGGGAATCACGATGGCAGATGACAAGAAAGCGCTGACCACCGGCTTTGGGATGCCGGTTGACAATGACCTGAACTCCGCTACCGCAGGGCCCAAAGGCCCGGCGCTCATCCAGGACGTCCACCTGATCGAGAAGTTGGCCCACTTTGATCGCGAGCGGATTCCCGAGCGCGTGGTGCACGCCAAGGGAGCCGGCGCGTACGGGTACTTCGAGGTCACCCACGATGTCACCAAGTACACGCGCGCTAAGTTCCTATCGCAGATAGGGAAGAGGACCGAGGTCTTCCTGCGCTTCTCCACCGTCGGCGGCGAGAAGGGATCGGCGGACGCGGAGCGCGATCCGCGGGGCTTCGCGGTGAAGTTCTACACCGAAGAGGGCAACTATGACATGGTGGGCAACAACACCCCGGTCTTCTTCATCCGCGACCCTCTGAAGTTTCCGGACTTCATTCATACCCAGAAGCGCCACCCGGCGACCAACCTCAAGGATCCGGACATGTTCTGGGATTTCCTTTCCCTGACCCCCGAATCCATCCACCAGGTCACAATCTTGTTTTCGGATCGCGGCACCCCCAGGACGTACCGCCACATGAACGGGTACAGCAGTCACACCTTCATGTGGTACAACAAGAAAGGCGAATACTTCTGGGTGAAACTCCACTTCAAGACCGAGCAGGGAGTTCAGAACTTCACCGGCGAGGAAGCGGAGCGCATGCGTAGCACTGACCCTGACCATGCTACCCGCGACCTGCACGAAGCGATCGCGCGGGGAGACCACCCGTCCTGGCGCCTCGAGGTGCAGATCATGACGCCGGCTCAGGCCAAGGACTACCGGTTCGACCCATTTGACATCACGAAAGTGTGGCCGCACGCCGACTTCCCGCCCATCGAGGTCGGCCGTCTGGTCCTCAACCGCAACCCGGGGAACTACTTCGCCGAGGTGGAACAGGCGGCATTCTCCCCGGGCAACTTCGTTCCCGGCATCGGCCCGTCCCCGGACAAGATGTTGCAGGGACGCCTGTTCAGCTACCACGACACCCACCGGCACAGACTCGGTCCCAACTACCACCTGCTTCCGGTCAATGCACCAAAAGCCACTCAGGTGCACAGCTACCAGCGGGACGGTTCCATGCGCCTGGACAACAACGGCGGGGGCAGCCCCAACTACTGGCCGAACAGCTTCGGCGGTCCAGCGCCGGACCCCGAAGTAGCTGCTCCGCCCATTGAAGTGTCCGGCTTGGCCGCGCGCCACACGTATGAGCTGGGCGACGTGGATTTCGTGCAGGCGGGCGACCTCTACCGCAAGGTCATGACAGACCAGGACCACGAGCACCTGATTCGCAACGTCGCCTCCCACCTCAAGAACGCGCAGAAGCGCATACAGCTTCTGCAGACATCCCACTTCTACAGGGCGGACAAGAAGTACGGTGAGCGCGTCGCCCAGGCGCTCGGGCTGAGCGTTGATGAAGTCAAGCGACTCGCGGAGGCGTCCCATGCCTGAGCAGAGGATCCTCTACCTGTCGCAGTCGGACGTGGCGTCCACTGGCGTCACAATGCGAGAGATCATTGACGCGTTGGAGGTGGCATTCCGCGAGCACGGTGAAGGACGCGTCGAGATGCCGCCCAAGCCGGGCGTACACACGCGGCCTGACGCGTTCATTCACGCGATGCCCGCGTACATTCCCGCGCTGCGCGCGGTCGGGATGAAATGGGTGAGCGGATACCCCGAGAACCAAGGCCGCGGACTGCCGTACATCAGCGGTCTGTTTGTTCTCAACGACGATGATACTGGCCTGCCACTCGCGGTGATGGACTGCACCTGGATTACAGCGATGCGCACCGGCGCGGCCACCGCGATAGCGGCAAAACACCTCGCCCGGCCGGACTCCAAGACGGTCGGCATTCTAGGCTGCGGCGTCCAAGGCCGCAGCAACCTCGAAGCCCTCAATGTGCTGTTCCCGCTCGAGCGCGTCATCGCGTACGATGTGGTGCCCGAGCAGACGGACCGATTCGCCGCCGAGGTTGAAGAGCGCTGGGGCCTGCGGGTCGTCAAGGCGAAGCAGCCCCGGGACGCCGTGGACGGCTGCGATCTGGTCGTCACCGCGGGGCCGATTCTGCGCAAGCCGCACGCGACGATCAAGGCTGGCTGGCTGAACAAAGGCGCGTTCGCGTCGCTCGTTGATTTCGATTCCTACTGGGACGGCGCGGCCATGAAGGAAACGGACAAGTTCTGCACGGACGACGTTCCGCAGTTGGAGCACTATCGCGAGGTCGGGTATTTCCAGGACATCCCGCCGGTCTATGCCACGGTTGGCGAGTTGGTGGCAGGGAAGAAACCCGGGCGTGAAGGTCCCGGAGAGCGCACGATGACCTGCAACCTGGGACTCGCCCTGGACGACGTGGCCACCGCGCCTCTTGTCTACCGCCGCGCGGTTGAGCGCGGGGTTGGAACCTGGCTGAAGCTGTAACCTGAGCGGCGCCCTCCGGCGCGCTACAGGCTCCCCAGCCAGATCCGAAGGTTCTTGAACGCCACGAAGAGCAGGGTCAGCGCGAGCACGCGCCGCAGGTGCAGCGGCGGAAGCCGGTACGCGCCAACGCGGGACCCGACGAGGCCGCCCAAGAACGCCGCCACCACGAGCGGCCACAGATCGCCGACAACCAGGGCGCCGCGCACCGCGCGTCCGGCCAGCCCCGCGATTGAGTTGACCACGATGAACGCGGCCGAGACCGCCGCGGTCTGCTTGGCGCCGGCCCATCCGGCGAGGAGCATCAGCGGGCTCAGGAAGATTCCGCCGCCGACCCCGACGATGCCCGAGAGGACCCCGATGCCGGCGCCGGAGACAAGCGCCACCGGAAGGGCGAGGGGTTTCGGCGGTCGCTCCGAGGGAGTCCACCACAGCCGCACGGCCGCGGCCAGCAGCGCAGTGCCCAGCAACAGCGTGTAGACGCGCGGGGCGACGTGCAGCAGCCCGCCCAGGTACGCCGACGGAACCGAGGTGACCATAAACGGCCAGATCAGTTGGATCGAAAGATGCCCGGCGCGCGCGTAGGTGATCGTCGCGATCCCGGCCACCAGCACGTTGAGCAGCAGCGCGCTGGTGGACATCTCGCCGGGCGGAACGCCGAAGAGACTCAGTATGCCCAGGTAGGCTGAGGCGCCGCCGTGGCCCACAGAGGAGTACACCGCCGCGGCCAGGGCGACGAGCAGGAGTGGAAGCATGACTGAATGGTTCGCAGGGCCCGTCGGGACTCCTCCGGAAGGAAGCCCCGGAGGCCACACCGAAGGGTGCTGGTCGTGACAAACGGACAGCCGATCATCGTCCTGGAGGACGTGCACAAGTGGTTCGGGAAGCTGCACGTCCTGCGCGGCATCAACCTGGCCATCCTGGCCGGCGAGGTGATCGTGGTCGCCGGGCCGTCCGGGTCGGGCAAGTCCACGATGATCCGCTGCATCAACCGCCTGGAGGCCCACAGTCAGGGGCGCATCGTGGTGGACGGCATCGAGCTGACCGACGACCTGCGCAACGTGGACGCCGTGCGCAGCGAGGTAGGCATGGTCTTCCAGTCGTTCAACCTGTTCCCGCACCTCACGGCGCAGCAGAATATCACGCTGGCGCCGGCCCAGGCGCGCCGGTGGCCGCGCGAGCGCGCGGAGAAGATCGCCCGCGACCTGCTGGCGCGCGTGGGCATCCCGGAGAAGGCCGACGCCTACCCGGCGCAGCTCTCGGGCGGACAGCAGCAGCGCGTGGCGATCGCGCGGGCGCTGGCGATGCAGCCCAAGATCATGCTCTTCGACGAGCCCACCTCGGCGCTCGATCCGGAGATGATCCATGAGGTGCTGGACGTGGTGCGCG
>DYHL01000174.1 GCA_020724185.1 Candidatus Nitrosymbiomonas sp.
CGCCTTCACCCTCACCTGGTGGCGGCGCCTGCCGACGACCACGGTGCTCCTGCCGCGCTCAGGCCCGCTGGCCTCTATCTTGCGCGACCGGTTTGGGCACAGCGGGCTCACCTTCCTGTGCAGGTTGCTACCGACCGACCTGGGGATCAGCGTTGTTCTGGTCGTCGCGCTCGATCCCAAGGCCGGCTCCAGCGTTGCGGCCGTGGGCGCGGCCGCGCGCCTGGACCCGGCGGCCGCGCTGCTCAAGGCGCTCCTGGAGGCGGTCCAAACCCGTGCCTGGCTCCGGCAGATGGGCGGAGGCACGGGCTTCGATCCCGGCCCCAACTTTGCGAACGTCAGGCGATTCTCCGATCACGTACGCCTCTACGGTCAGCCGCAATCCCTGGCCTACCTGGGTTTCCTGGTGGACTCTGCCGCGGAGCCCGTCCACCTGGAGGATCTGCCTGACGCGAGCGTTTCTCCTGAAGCGGACCTGAGGTGCTGCCTGGAGGGGCTCGAACGGCGAGGCAAGCCCGCGCTCGCGGTTGACCTGACGACGCCAGACCTGGCGGCCTGCGGGTTCGTGGCGGTCAGGGTGCTGGTGCCCGGCTTGTTGGACATCGCGCCCTCGCACGCCCACCGGTTCCTGGGATACTCGCGCCTCTGGGAGGTGCCGGAGCGCCTGGGGCTAGTGGGAGGCGGCGCGCTCAACCCGTACCCACATCCGTTTCCTTGAGGCGCGCAGATGCCGCTTGAGCCATGCGTGATACCTGACCATCCCCTGTGGGAGGTCTTTCACGAGAGCAGCAAGTGGAAGCCGTCGGACTGGGCCGAGGTCTCACGGCGGGCCGCGGCCCATTCCAGGGCAGGGGGTCCTGCGCCGGCGCGGCCGCGCCGCGGTCCGCCGATGGCCCTGCCGGCGCCGGCGCCGGGAGCCCTCCTGGGCGTCGGACTGGCTGCCGCCCTGCGCCGCCGCAGGTCCGCTCGCGAGTTCGCCGGGCTCCCTCTCGACCTGGAGGATGCCGGGACACTGCTCTGGGCGGCAGCCGGCATGATCGGCGCCGACGGGAGCGGCCTCCACGCGCGCCGTACCGTTCCATCGGCCGGCGCCTGCTATCCGATTGACGCGTACTTCTGGCTTCCCATTCCCCCAGGAGGGGTCCATCCTGGTCCCTACCACTACGATCCCATTGCCCACGGCGCGGCGCTGGTGGCCCTGGGTTCCCCGGAGTCGAACATGAGCGACCTCGTGACCGCCTCTGCCTTTCCTGCGCTCATCGAGCAGGCCGGTCTACTGATAGTCCTGGCAGGCGTCTTCTCACGGACCACGGAGCGGTACGGGGCCAGGGGCTACCGTTTCGTGCTCCTGGAGGCAGGCCATGCCGCCCAGAACATATACCTGGCAGCCGCGGCGCTGGACCTGGCCGCGGTCGCTCTGGGCGGGCTCGACGACGCCATGCTGGACGCACTGCTGGGGCTCGACGGGACGCGCGCCAGCGTCCTCTACGCGGTTGCCGTGGGACGAAACCCCGGGGACTGCCCAGCGGGACAGGGAGGCCGGGTAGATGGCTATTGCGGCTGCGATTGAGGTGGAAGGCCTCTGCAGACGGTACGGCCGGGTTGTGGCCCTGGATGGGCTCGACCTGGGCGTTCGAACAGGCGAGGTATTCGGGCTCCTGGGACGCAACGGTGCAGGCAAGACCACCACGATCGAGACCCTGGTCGGGCTGCAGCGCCCCGATGCCGGCCGGACTCGCGTGCTGGGGCTCGATCCCCTCCGGGAGGGGCTGCTCCTCAAGCAGCGCATCGGTGTGCAGTTGCAGGAGGCGGTCTTCCACCCCTATCTGAAGCTGGGTGAGGCGCTGGAGTTCCTCGGCGGCTTCTACCCGCGACGAGCCGAGACGCGGCGGTTGCTGGCCAGAACCGGGCTTGCCGACCAGGCCGCGGTGATGTACGGCCAGCTCTCGGGCGGCCAGAGACGCCGGTTTCTGCTGGCGATCGCCCTGGTCGGCGAGCCCGAGCTCTTGATTCTGGACGAACCCACGGCAGGGCTCGATGCCCACGCACGAGCGGATCTGTGGGCGCTCATTCGGGAGGCCCGGGCCGGAGGCCGCACGGTGCTCCTGGCCACGCACCACCTGGACGAGGCCGAGAGCCTGTGCGATCGGGTGGCCATCATCCACCACGGCCGGCTGCTGGCGCAGGGCGCTCCGTCAGAGGTGGTGGGTGGAGGCCACGCCCGCCTCGAAGCGGCCTTCCTGGCGTTGACCAGCGATACGGCGCCACCGGGGGGCATGCAATGAGGGGCCTGTGGCGCCTCACCCTGATGGAAGCCAGGCTGTTCTGGCGTACGCCACAGGCGGTGTTCTGGACGTTCTTCTTTCCAGCTTTCCTGCTGGTGCTGCTGGGCAGCGTGTTCGCGCGGCAGCCTGGGCAGATGGCCTTTCTCATTCCGGGAATCCTCGGAATGGTGCTGGCCTCCACCGCGTACTACAGCATTGGCGTGGTTGTGACCTACTACCGCAGCACCGGTTTCCTGAAGCGGCTGGCCCTGATTCCCATCCCGGCGTGGCAGTTCGTCCTGGCGCAGATGCTCGTGCGCGGCGCGGTCGTGCTCGCGGTGGGCGCCGTGCTCCTGGCGATGGGCGCTGGGTTATTCCAGGTCCGACTGTCCGCGCAGCCGCTCACGCTCGCTGCCGTCATGGGGTTGGGCACGCCGGCGTTCCTGGCCACAGGATTCGCGGTAGGAGTCCTGGCTCGCTCCGTCGAGAGCGCCAACTCCATTGCAGCCTTCATGTTCTTTCCAATGACCTTCCTGAGCGGCGCGTACTTCCCGGTGGAGATGTTGCCGGGCGCGCTGCAGCCCCTCTCCGCCGTGCTGCCCCTGACGTACTTCCTGCGGGGACTCAGAACGGCCGCCAGGGGAGGGGGGCCCGCGTCGGTGGCCACGGAACTGGCCGTGCTGGCACTCTGGGGAGCAGTTGGGGCACTTGTGTCCGTGCGGCGGTTCAGGTGGACGACCTGATCCAGGCACGGCCGCGCCTGCGCCCAGGCGTGCACCTTGTGAGGGAGGATGCGGGGCAGCGCAGCGGCCGCTGGATCATCCGCGCCCCTGGGGGCCGCTGTTTCCTGACCGGCGAACCCGAGGCAGCGCTCCTGGCGCTCATGGACGGCACCCGCGGGTGGGAGGAGCTGTCGAGGGCCGCGGCCCTGGAGGTGCCGGGCCTGGACGCCGCCGGCGCCGCTGAGTTCCTGCGCCGGCTGACCAGCGCAGGCCTGCTGGCAGATGATGGAGAATCGCCGGGATTGCCTCTGTCCTTCTCGGCGCGTCTGGTGATCGCCGACCTCAGTCCGCTGCTCCTGCCGCTCTGCCGGCTCCTGCTCCGGGTGCCGCCCCGGGCAGGTGCGGCCGGGCTGGCGGCGCTGTGCATCGCCGGCGCCGCAGGGATTGCGGCGTGGGGCGATCGCGTTCTGGCCGCCTACGCTGCCTTGAACGCGGAGCGCCTGGTCGCGCTGGCAGTCCTGGTGTGGCTCCTCGGGCTGGGCCACGAGGCGGCCCACGCTCTGGCTGCGCTGATGGCTGGCAGCCGGGCGACCTCGTTGGGCATCGCAGTTGCCCCCTGGCGCGTGACCTTCTTCGTAGAACTCCCTGGTCTGGTGCTGCTCCCCGGCCGTGCGCGGGTTTGGATCGCTGCCTCGGGTCCACTCTGGGATGCCGCCGTGGGCGCAGGAGCCCTGCTGTTGGGGCAGATCTGGCCGGCGCGCGGGGAGGCCGCGGCGGTGGTTGCAGCCGCAGCGCTCCTCCGCGCCGCCTGGAACCTTCTACCGATGCCCCAAACCGATGGGGCCTACCTGGTCACCCAGCTCGTCCGCGCTCTCCGTCCTGCGCCAGGATCAGCGGTGGATCGCCGGTAGGCGGTGCACCGCGGTCAAGCCCGGGGGCGCCGTCAGCACGATCGGGATCGCGTTCACCGTGACCGCGCAAGTGGCGATGTCGCCGTGAATGCCGCCTGCTACGGTCATGGCAATGGGAGGCTCGCCCTCGATCGTCACGGCATCCCGCGGGTTCTGGGCGCCCACGGCCATCGTCAGGTCCAGCGAGATGACCGCCTCCCCACCGCGCAGCCCGTTCGCAACCTGGTGCAGGCCGCGCACCGTGGTCCCCTCCATGACCGGTTCGATCATCTCGCTGATCGAGTCCAGCGGCCATGCCAGGGCCTCGGCGATCATGGCCACGGACTCGGCCAGGCCCACGTGCCCAATTCGACCTTCTGCGACGCCCTGCTCGAAGGCGGCCCGGTCGAGACCGTCACCCACCTTGCGCCGGAGGGGCTTGCGGCGGAGCCCGGCGTCCACCACCCGCGTAACGCGAATGGCGCGAACCGTCCGGCTGGGCGCGGTCAGCACGATGGGCAGCAGGTCCATCACGAATCCAGGATTGACGCCCACGCCCACCACGGTGACGCCGTGGGCCTTCGCGGCCTCGTCGAGCCGCCTGGCTTCAGCGGCGTGCTGGTGCCAGGGAAACGCCAGCTCCTCACAAGTGGAAACCACGCAGGCGCCTGCCTCGATGCACGCCAGCAGTTGGGGCATGACCTGGGGCATGTGCGATTGGGTGGAGTGCAGGACCACCTGGGGCCTAAGGGCAAGGGCCGCGGCGGCATCCGCCGTGACCGTTACCCCGAGCTCCGGGCGGCCCAGCAGGGCGCCAAGGTCGTGCCCTGCCTTGTCGGGAGAGATGTCAACCGCCGAGACGATTCGGTACCCGCGGTCGAGCGCCAGACTTGCGATGCCGGCTCCTATGGGACCGAGCCCGTACGAGACAACCGTGGTTTGCGCTGCTGCTGTGGTAGTCACCCTAGAGAACCACCTCTCGTGGAATGTGGCGTGCGCGAGCGGCCCCAATTGTAGCAGAGGCGCAGCGGCCGGCCAATCCGGGCAGGAGTGCATCCGCTTTCGCAGAAAACATCCGCGCACGGACCTTTTCCGCACCACGAAGGAGGTAGCCCGTGAACCTTGATCTGGCAGCGCGCATGAGCACGCTGGGAACCGAGACGGCGTTTGAGATCTTGGCCAGGGCCCGGCAACTCGAGGCCAAGGGTCGCCACATAGTCCACCTCGAGATCGGTGAACCTGACTTTGACACTCCGGCCCACATCACCGAGGCAGCCGTTCGGGCCCTCCACGACGGATACACGCACTATACGCCGGCCGCCGGAATACTGGAGGCCAGGCAGGCGGTGGCCGACCACGTGGCCCGCGAGCGCGATATCGCCGTGGACGCGTCCCAGGTCGTCATCACCCCGGGCTCCAAGAACGTGCTGCTCTTCGCCATGCTTGCCCTGGTGAATCCCGGCGATGAGGTGATCTACCCGGATCCCGGGTATCCCATCTACCAGTCCGCCGCCCAGTTCGCCGGGGCGACCCTCCGGCCCATCCGCCTTCGCGAGGAAGCCGACTTCCGGTTCGACCTCGACGAGTTCCGTGCGCTGCTCTCTCCCCGCACACGGTTGGTCGTGCTGAACTCGCCACACAATCCGTGGCTTTGTCTCAAAGTAGGGGGCAGATGGGGGTCCTGGAGTAAGAATGGGGGCA
>DYHL01000175.1 GCA_020724185.1 Candidatus Nitrosymbiomonas sp.
GAAGACCAAGGCCGAGCCTACCGCCTCTCACCTCGGCAAGTTTGAGACACTACTCGGCCTTGACTACCCGTGCAACGTGGAAGAGCTCCGAACTTGGCTGCGGGGCCAGGAATCGAACCTGGATCTGCTGGGTCAAAGCCAGCTGTCTTCCCCTTAGACGACCCCGCAGTGCTTTGCGAGCGCCTGAATCCACCCGGCGATGCGATGATTCAGCAGAGTACTCCGCCGGACGGTCATTCCAATAGTACCATAGTAGAACACGCCAACATTCTTCCTCGGGCTTGCTCACACAAAGGCCGACCCCGCGGATGAATGGACTCCTCCACCCGCGTGATCGGCCAAAGATGTGTGAGTCTACAGCAGGCGAAGCCCTCCTACGCCAGCGCGATCGCCTCGATCTCCACCAACGCGTCCCGCGGCAGCTTGGCCACCGCCACGGTCGAACGGGCCGGCGGCGACTCCCGGAAGAAGCTGGCATATTCCTCGTTCATGGGCCCGAAGTCGTTCATGTCCTTGAGAAAGACCGTGGTCTTGACGACACGGTCGGGTGACGACCCGGCCGCCTCCAGGACCGCCGAGAGGTTCTGGAGCGCCCTGCGGGTCTGGGCCTTGATGTCGCCGCCCAGGAACTGCCCGGTCGCGGGGTCGAGCGCGACCTGGCCTGATAGGTAGAGCATTCCAGAAACCCGAATTGCCTGCGAGTACGGACCGATGGGCATTGGTGCGCCGTCAGTGCGGATGACTTCCTTGGGCATGGAACCCTCCTGAATGTGGGGATCGTCTAGCCGGGTGTTCGAGAGACCGGGTGCGATTCCCTGGCAGCGACGCCTACTGGGAGCCGCTCAAGAGGCGGTCGAGCGCGGCGCGCAGCGCGAGCGGGGCCCGCTCGCCCCGGCACTTCACCTGAATCACCGCCCGCAGCCGCCGCTCGAAATCGGCGTGGTTGCGGCAGTGCAGGCAGGCCTCGATGTGCGCCTCCAGCTCGCGGCACATCGCCTCATCGGCCTCACCGTCCAGGAAGATCCAGAGGCGCTCCAGGACCACGTTGCAGTCTACTTCGCTCATGGCGGCACCTGAGATGGCGAGCCGGCCTCGTCGCGCGCATACCCGGCCCTGCGTGCATAATCCCACAGCAACCGCTGCAGGTGGCGGCGTCCCCTGTATAGACGCGACATCACGGTACCGACCGGTATGCCCAGGATCTCCGCGATCTCCTTGTAGGAAAACTCTTCCAGATCGGCCAGGATCACCGCGGCCCGAAACGGCTCAGGAACCTGCTCCAGGGCATCCTTTACGTCGGCGTCCATTACGTGCGAGAGCAGGATCTCCTCGGGGTCGCCCGCCTTGCGGTACTCCTCACTTTCCTGTGCCTTGGCGTACAGGTAGAAGTCGCCGATGTCGTCCTGGTCCACCTCCTCGGGCAGGCGCGAGGACCGGCGTAGCCGTCTATGTACGCGTTCATCAGGATCTTGTAGAGCCAGGCGCGGGCGTTGGTGCCATCCTGGAAGGTGCGGAACGAGCGCCAGGCCTTCAAGAAGGTGTCCTGCACCAGGTCCTCGGCGGCGGTGCGGTTGCGCGTCAGCCGCAGCGCGGAACTGTACAGACCGTCGAGATGCCCGCCCACGAGCGCCTCGAACCGCGCGCGGTCCTCGTCCGACACCGCCACGTGAGGAGGATCAGGAGTCACAAGTACGGCACCCATCGGCTCCCTCCGGGTAACGGAGGGGCGTTGTCGAACATTCCCTGCCCGCCCGCAGATCCGCCAGGGTCAACCGATCCAGCACGCCCTCTGCGGCGCCCCGCACCGCGCGCCAGAGGGGCTGCAGGCCGCAATCAGAAGCATACTCGCAATCAGGGGCATCTTCCTCCACGCACCACCACGGTGCCGTGGGTCCTTCCAGGACCGCGAACACCTCCCGCAGGCCGATCTGCTCCGGCGGGCGTGATAGCGCGTGACCGCCGGAGGGCCCCCGCTTGCTTACGACCAACCCTGCGGCGCGCAGGGCCGTCATCAGTTGGTGGAGATAGGGCTCGGGCAGTCTCTGCCGCTTCGCGATGTCCTGGCTGTGAACCGGACCCCGGCCGTAGTGGGCGGCCAACTCGATGAGGGCCCGGATGCCGTACTCAGCCCGCGCGGAGACCTTCACACCGCCACCGCCAGTTCCTCTTCGGTGATGACGCCGCCCTGTATCCTGAACGCGCGCACCTCTACTTCGGCCGCCGGCGCGTCCGCCGAGCGGAGCGACACTATGAGATACGCCGTCTCGGGGTAGAAGGCCTGCGCGACGTCGGTCTGGGAGGGGTAGGCCGGTGAGCGCGGATGCGAATGGTAGATGCCCAGCAGCTCCATCTCCATCGCGTCCAGCTCCTTGAAGAACCGGATCTGCTCGTGGGGATCAAGGCGGTAGGTGAAGGGACTGCGCTCCACGTTCGTGCCCCAAAACACCCGCTCAACCCGGCCGCCCCTACCCGCGACCAGACCGCAGCACTCGTTGGGGAACTGCTGGCGCGAGTGGTACGCGATCTCCGCCGCCTGTGCCAGGCTGATCCTCAAAGCCATGGGCAGTCCGTGGCCACCCCAACCGGCGCGGTCACTCGTCGTAGAGGACCGTGGGCTCGGGGTAGTGACGCACGCGCTGCTCCAGGAGCCGGACGCGAACGAGGGCATCGAGCCGGGCCTGCTTTTCGGCAGCGGGCTCCTCGGCGCGCAGCAACGCGAGGTCGAGGTTCACCCGCAGCGCGCGCTGCGGGATCACGTGGCGGCTTATGCCGGTGGGGAGCTTGACCGAAAGGTGGGCGATGGCGCTAATGTCCTGCTTGGTGAAGCGCGGGAAGAGTACCAGCGCCGCTGCCCGGCCGTACTCGCGGGCGAGGTCACCCAGGCGCGAGTCCAAGACGCGGAAGATCGGCACGCGCCCCCGGTAGCGGACAACCACCTCTCCCAGCGCCCTGATCCGTTCGGCCAACCCAGGCCCCGAGGAGAGACCGAAGGCGCCGTCCGCGCCCAGGACGCCGCAGGCCAGACTGCCGTCCTCGAGCCCGGCGCGCATGGCCTCTTCCGGCATCGGTCGCCAGACATGAGAGGGCAACCCCTCACTCCTTATCAACACGCCGTCGTCCTGGAGCAGGTGCGCCCAGACATCGAGGGTAACGGCGGGATCGGCGTAGTCCACTACCTGGACGAGCTGGTCGGGAAACTCGGCCTGCCGGAGCGCGGTTACCCGATTGGCTCCGTCAAGAACGACGTAGTCCCCCCCGTCCAGTTGCGCGACAATCGGCGGGTTGCGCAGCACGCCATCGGCGAGCAGCACGCGCGCCAGCCGCTCTACGCGGCCGGGGTCGCACTCCTCGTGCAGCAGCAGTGACGCCGAGGGAACAATGCGCAGGTCGGGCAACGCGGGATGCGGAGAGTCCGCAGACGGCCTGGAGGCGCTTAACATGGTACGATCCTACACCAGAGCGAGGGTTGCTTCCAGTTCCAACATCGTGACCGGGTCGAGTTCGATGCCGAATGCCCGGCTGAACTGCTCTGGATAGGCCTGGCGCACCTCGACGGTTTCCACCGGGTGCCCCAGGACCGCGCTCATAGAGGTCACAGGGCGGTCCAGTCCGCACGGGTTGATCAGCGAGAACGCGTCGAGCGCGGTGGTCACGTTGATGGCGAACCCGTGCATTGTAACCCCTCGCTTGACCGCCACGCCCACGGAGCAGATCTTGGCGCCCCCGACCCATACGCCGGGATACCCTTTCTCCCGGACCGCCGCGATGCCGAAACGCTCCAGCGTTTGGATCAGAGACTCCTCCATCGTCCTCATGTATCGAACGACGTCCCTGCCCATCGCCCCGAGATCCACAATCGGATAGCCCACAAGCTGCCCGGGACCGTGGTACGTCGCGCTGCCGCCGCGCTCTACCCGAAACAACTCAATGCCCGCCGACGCCAGCTCCTCGCGCGTTGCGCGGAGGTGCTCCGATTTGCCGCTGCGGCCGACGGTTACCACGGGCAGGTGCTCCAACAACATCAGCACGTCCGGGATCTCGCCGCGCTGGCGCGCGTCCACCAGGTCTCTCTGCAACGCCCATGCCTCGGCATACGGAACCGGACCGTCCCGCAGATCCAGCAACCACCCCTGCGCGTCGGCCACGGGCGGTCCCTCAGGCCTCCCGGACCGCCGGGCCGGTGGCTGGCGCGGAATCAGCTGCAGGCCCGGGGGCGGTGCCCGCCTCCGCCATACCGTCCCGGAAGCAGGTCAGGGGGTGGCCGGGCGCGAGTGCCACCGAGACCTGCGCACCCTTCGCGATGGTCGCGGTGTGCGGCTGCCGGCTGTGGATCACCCGACCGCTGGGCAGCTGCACCCGGTAGAGGATCTCCGCACCGATGAAGATGCGGTCGAGCACCGTACCCTGGCCGCTGGCCGAGGCCGAGATCGCCACATCGTCGGGCCGTACCAGGACTTCAACAGTGCCATCGACCGTGCCCCCCTCAGATGTGGCGATGCGCTGCGGCAGGAAGCCCACCTCGGTCTCCAGCCCGCGGGGCGTGACCGTCGCCGGCAGGAAATCGGCGCGACCGAAGAACCCGGCGACGAAGCGGGTCCGCGGCGCGTGGAAGATCCGTTCCGGCTCATCCACCTGGTCGAGTCGGCCCGCGTTGATGATGGCCACGCGATCGCCGAGCATCGTCGCTTCCTCCTGGTCGTGTGTGACGAAGACCGCGCTCGTCCCGGTCCCTTTGAGAATCGCGCGCACGTCCTCGCGCACCTGACCGCGGAGATCGGCGTCGAGGTTGCTGAACGGCTCGTCGAGCAGGACGGCAAACGGCTGCGGCGCCAGGGCGCGGGCGAGGGCCACCCTCTGCTGCTGCCCGCCGGAGAGCTCGTGCGGATAGCGCGACGCGAACTCCTGCAAACCCACGAGCCTGAGTACCTCGCCGGTGCGCGGGCCGCGGTCCATGGCCAGCAGGCAGTGCAGTCCAAAGGCCACGTTCTCGGCGACGGTGAGGTGCGGGAAGAGCGCATAATCTTGGAACACCATCCCCAGCCCTCGATCCTCGGGCGGCACCCAGACCCCGGTCCCGGCCACCTGCCGGCCAGCGACCCAGACACTCCCGCTGTCCGGGCGTTCAAAGCCCGCGATTAGGCGCAGGACCGTGGTCTTACCGCTCCCGCTCGGACCCAGCAGGGCGACGATCTCGCCTTCGGCGACGTCGAGTGAGAGTCCGCCGACCGCCGGGGGCGACGCGCCGTCCAAACGCCGCACGACATCGCGGACGACGACGATTGGCCCCTTCGCGGTGCCCTCGCTCATGTAATGTCAAGCCCTCGCGCGGTAACGAACCGCAGGAGGACGACGAGTGGGGCGGCGGCACACACGATCAGCAGCAGCGCTGGCAGCGCGGCGTTCATGTAGATGCCATCGGTGGCCGACAGCCATGTCCGCACGGGAAGCGTATCAAAGCCAGCCGGGCGCAACAAGAGATTCACCGGCAGGTCCTTCAGCACGTTGAGGAACACCATGGCCCACCCCGCGATAAGGCTCGGCCGCAAC
>DYHL01000176.1 GCA_020724185.1 Candidatus Nitrosymbiomonas sp.
CGACGCGTGCATCTGGGAGTCCGGGCAGCGGGACCTCAAGGAGCGGCTGCAGATCACCACGGGCATCAAGGGGATCTGCTACCTTGATCTGGAGTTGCACGCGACGAGCCGGGATCTCCACTCGTCGCTGGGCGCCGTCGTGGAAGGGGCCGGCAATCGGATGGCCTGGGCGCTGGCTTCCCTGAAGGATCCGGTCACCGGCCGCGTTCTTGTGGACGGTTTCTACGACCGCGTGCGGGAGCCCAGCGCGCGTGAGATCGAGGCCACGCGACTGCTCCCCTTCGATGAGGCCGAGCTCAAGGCGCACGTGGGCGTGGATCGCTTCATCGGCGGGGCGAGTGGATTCGACGCGGTGTTGCGGCTCCTCTACCAGCCCACCTGCACGGTCTGCGGTCTGGAGAGCGGCTACACCGGGCAGGGCTCCAAGACGGTGCTGCCGCGCCGCGCCCGAGCCAAGGTGGACTTCCGGCTGGTGCCGGACCAGGATCCCCACGAGATCGCGAATCTGGTGGAGGCGCACTTCAAGAGGCTGGGGATCGAGATCACGGTGACGCTGCTGGGAGGCGAACGCGCCTACCGCACCAACCTGGACGACCCGTTTGTCTCGCTTGTGGCGGAAGTGGCCAGGGAGGCCACCGGCCGCGAGGTCAAGCTGTACCCGACCTCTCCCGGCACCGGCCCGATGTACGACCTGGGCGCTGTGTTGGGGGTTCCGGTGGTGAGCGTTGGAGGCTCCTACTGGGGCAGCCGTGCCCACGCGCCCGACGAAAACATCCGGCTGGCGGACTTCGAGGAGACGATCTATCTGGTGGCGCGGTTGATCGAGCGGTTCGCCGGCTTGCCCTAGGACCTCATCCGCTCGCGCAGCGCTGCCAGCCCCGGGCTCAACGCCACGTGGTAGGCCACCGCGTCCTCCAGCCGGCAGAGTTCCTCTGGGAGCGACGCCAGCCGCTCGGTGCAGCGCCCGCGGATCTCGCACAGGGGGTCGGAAAGCAGGCGGACGCCGGCCTTCATGACATGGACCAGCAGGGGGATGCTGCCTGGCGGGCCCGGTTCGTCGTGCAGCGCGATCAGGTCGCCGGAGGGCTGACCGTTGGGGTCGGTGCTCCGCCAGACCTGCTTCCTGCCCGGCAGCGTGGCCTTGCCCGTGCTCAGTTTGACCCGGTATCCCTTCTCGTCCTCAACCAGCTTGTAGACACCCCCGACGCTCGGCGCGTCGGCCGAGGTCCCCAGCTCGGTGCCCACGCCGAAGGCGTCCGCTGCCGCGCCCTGCGCCAGCATCTCGGCGATGCGGTACTCGTTGAGATCTCCGCTCAGGAAGATCTGCGCTTCACGCATCCCGGCCGCATCCAGCGCCGCGCGCACCGCCCGGCTTTGCGCGGTCAGGTCGCCGCTGTCTATTCGCACGCCGCGCAGCCGCGCGCCCGCGGATGCCATCTCGCGGCCGACCGTGATCGCGTTTGCCACGCCCTGCATCGTGTCGTAGGTGTCAATGAGCAGCACGGCGTTGGTGGGGAAGTCGCGCGCGAACGCGCGGAAGGCCTCGAGTTCATCCGAGAAGGACATGATGTACGAGTGCGCCATCGTGCCCACGACCGGGATCCCGTACAGCATGCCCGCGAGCACGTTGGACGTGCCGGTGCAACCCGCGATGTAGGCGGCACGCGCGGCCTTGAGCGCCGCGTCGGCGCCATGGTCGCGCCGGGGAGAGAAGTCCACCACCCCGCGGCCCCGGGCGGCCAGCACTGCGCGGGCGGCCTTGCTGGCCACCATCACCTGGAAGTTCAGCGTGTTGAGCAGGAGCGTCTCGACGATCTGGGCCTCGATGCGGGGCGCGCTGATCTCCAGCAGGGGCTCGGGCGGGAAGAACACCTCGCCTTCGGGGATCGCGCGCGCGTCGCCGGTGAAGCGAAAGCCGCGCAGGTACTCCAGGAACTGCTCGCTGAACAGCCGCAGCCCGCGCAGGTAGCGGATCGCCTCGTCCTCGAAGCGCAGCGTCTCCAGGCAGGCCAGGGCCGTATCGATCCCGGCGCTGACCAGGAACGCGCGGTTGGGGGGCAGGGAACGGACGAACAGCGCGAACGTCGCCCGGCCGTTCATGCCGTTGCGCAGGTAGCTGTCGGCCATGGCCAGTTCGTAGAGGTCAACGAGCATGGCCACGTTGGACGGCGTTACGTAGCCGAAGCCAGGGGACCGCTCACCTGGGACCGTCTGGCCGTTCGGGTCGCCTTCGCTCATAACCATCGCAGCCGGCGGAAGACCGCCAGCATCGTCACTACGCTGGCGGCCATCAGCCCCAGGGCGGCGATGAACCCGTACCGCCAGGCGAACGGCGGATAGGCGCGCTCGAAGTTCATGCCGTAGATCCCGGAGATCACCGCCAGCGAGGCGAAGATCGCGGTGATCACCGTAAGTACCTTCACTACCTCGTTCAGCCGGTTGCTCACGATGCTGAGATAGATGTCCAGCGCGCCGGCCAGCAGGTCCCGGTGCGTGTCAATCTGCTCGGTGATGCGCAGCAGGTGGTCGTAGATGTCGCGGAAGTACGCGCGCAGCGGCGCGCCGATCAGGCGTGAATCGTGCCGTAGCATCAGGTTCATCATGTCGCGCTGCGGCGCTGCGACGCGCCGCAGGTGCAGCAGCGCGCGCTTGGCGGCGAAGAGGTGGTCCATCGTCTTCTGCTTGGGTCCCTTGAACAGGGTGTCCTCGAGGCGCTCAACGTAGTCGTCCAGGGTGTCGAGCACCGGGAAGTACGAGTCCACGACGGCGTCGAGGATGGCGTAGAGGACGTAGCCTTCCGTGCCGCGCAATTCAGGGGCGGCCTGCGCGAGCCGTCGCCGGACCTCGTCCAGCACCGGCGCCGCCCCGCTGTGCGCGGTGATAACGAATCCCTCACCGAAGAAGATGTCAATCTCGTCCAGGCAGACGTCGTGCCCCGCCGCCCCGCGGAGCCGCGCCGCATGGGTTGTGATGAAAAGGAACCCTTCGTACTCCTCGGCCTTGGGTCGCTGCCTGCGCTTGAGCGCATCCTCGACCGCCAGCGGGTGCAGAGCGAAGGCGCTGGCGATGGGCGCCATCATCTCGAGCGTGGGGTGCGATAGGTCAATCCACAGGACCTGACCCTCGCGCCCCCGGAGAGAGTCGAGGGGCTCCGGAGGGTCGGTGATGATCTCCGAGCCGCGGAAGGCCAGGATCTGCATGGCAGGGCGGGATGCGGGCATCGGGATGTACGTTCGGCCTGCGACAGGGGTTTCCTTGCAGGGGCGCCTGCTGACCAGGAGGAACCGCGGGCGGCCGCGAATAGGCCAGGTGCTCCACAATAGCCGTCTCCGACCCGCACTGTCCCCCTGGGAGGTGCGGGCGATAGGGTGAGGGGAGCAATCCCCTTGCCTGCCGTATGCAAAGGAGGCGACCCCAATGAGGGTGGCCTCCTGTTTCAATTGTGAGCAAGGGAAGGGAGGGGAGAGTCCGATGAGCAAGCTGCTTCGGGTCAACATGACCGACCTGAAGGCCGCGTTCGAGGAAGTTCCCGAGCCCTACCGGCTCTGGGGAGGCCGGGGCTTCACGTCAATGGTTACGGCCAGGGAGGTTCCGCCCAACTGCCATCCCCTGGGACCCAACAACAAACTCGTCATCGCGCCCGGGATCGTCAGCGGCACCGCGGCGCCCACTTCCGGTCGCACGTCGTTCGGCGGCAAGAGCCCGCTGACCGGGACGATCAAGGAGACCAACGCCGGGGGGCTGTCCTCCCAGAAGATCGCCCGGCTCGGCATCAAGGGGATCATCATCGAGGGCCACCCCAAGGAGGCCGGGCAGTTCTGGCTGCTCAAAATCAACAAGGACGGCGCGGAGTTTCTTCCGGCGACAGACCTGGTCGGCAAGGGGATGTACGAGGTCTGCCGCACCCTGTGGGAGCGCCACGGCAAGGGTGTGGCGATCATCGGCATAGGCCCCGCAGGCGTCTGCGTCAACGACATGGAGAACACCGCGGGCCGCTATGCCGGACGCGGCGGGATGGGCGCGGTCATGGGCGCCAAGGGCCTCAAGGCGATCGTCATTGACGACACCGGAGGTCCGGGCGTTGCCATCGCCGACCAGGCGCACTTCAAGTCGGCGATCAAGAAGCTCACCGAAGCCTCGCTCAAACACGACGTGACCAAGAAGGAGGGCGCGCTCAACACCTACGGCACCAACGTCCTGGCCAACATCATGAACGAGGCCGGCGGCTATCCCACACGCAACTTCAGCAGCGGTCGGTTCGAGATGACCGGTCAGATCAGCGGCGAGGCAGCCCGCGAACTCATGCTCAAGCGGGGCGGCGCCGGCATGCCTGGCCACCCCTGCCATCCCGGCTGTATCATCCAGTGCTCGAACGTCTTCCCCTACCACGATGGCAAGTTCCACACTTCGGTGATGGAGTACGAGTCGGTCTGGTCGCTGGGCGCCAACTGCGGGATCGGCAACCTGGACGACATCGCAGACCTGATCTGGGCGTGCAACGACGTCGGCCTGGACACCATCGAGGCCGGCGCCACCATCGCCGTGGCCATGGAGGGCGGGCTGCTCGAGTTCGGGGACGCCCAGGGCGCCAAGGAGTTGATCCACGAAGACGTGCGGCACGGTACGCCGCTGGGCCGCATCATCGGCTGCGGCACCGAGATCACCGGCAAGGCCTTCGGCGTGGTGCGCGTGCCCACGGTCAAGGGTCAGGCCATGCCTGCCTACGAGCCCCGGGTCGTCAAGGGTATCGGCGTGACCTACGCCACCACGACGATGGGCGCTGACCACACAGCCGGCTACACAATCGCCACGGAGATCCTGAGCGTGGGAGGCAAGGCCGATCCGTTCAGTCCCCAGAAGGCCGAGCTTTCTCGCGCGTTCCAGTCGGCCACCGCGTTCATTGACACGAGCGGGTACTGCCTGTTCGATGCCTTTGCGGTGCTGGACATCCCAGAAGGTCTGGAAGGGATGGTTGAATCCTGCGCGGCGGTGCTGGGCACCAAGTGGACCGTCAACGACATAGGGGCGCTGGGGATAGAGGTCCTCAAGGCCGAGCGCGGCTTCAACGCGGCGGCCGGATTCACGAAGGCGCACGACCGGCTGCCCGAGTTCATGAAGTACGAGCCGCTCCCGCCGCACAACACCGTGTTCGACGTGTCGGACGAGGACCTGGACAAGGTGCACGCCTATTGATTGAGGTCCACCTGTACGGACGGCTGCGGCGACTGGCCGCGCAGTCGGGGGTGTGGAGGCCTTCGATCACCTGGGTGGATCTGCCGGAAGGCACGGTCGCCCAGGTGATCGTGGCGCTTGGCATTGACTGTACAGAGGTGAGCAACGTCTTTGTCAACGGCCACTACGATGCCGCGGCCCTCGACCGGACCGTTCGGAGCGGGGACAGGATCGGGCTGTTCCCTCCTGACATGAGGATGCTGTATGTCTAGCGAATGCTGTCTACCAACTGACGCGGTGGACGTGCACGTCTACGGGGCGCTGCAGAATCGGTTCGGCGCCCCGTCGCCGTTCCAGGCG
>DYHL01000177.1:0-3380 GCA_020724185.1 Candidatus Nitrosymbiomonas sp.
GCGTGGTCGCCAACGATCCGGGGATCATCAAGCAGGCGCTGGACCGCGGGGCCTGCGGGGTAATCGTCCCGCTGGTCAACACGCCCGAACAGGCGCAGGCCGCGGTGGCAGCGGCCAAGTACCCGCCGGAGGGGATCCGCGGGGTAGCCGGCAGCCGTGTCAACCGCTACGGCGCGGACCTGGTGGACTACTTCGCCCGGTGGAACAGCCAGGTGCTGGTGATCTGCCAGATCGAGACAACCGAGGCGCTGTCAAATGTGGAACAGATCGCAGCGACCCCGGGCGTGGACGTGCTCTTCGTCGGGCCCAACGACCTCTCCGCAAACCTTGGCTGCTTCCGCCAGTTCGACCACCCGGAGTTCAAGGCGGCCGTCGAGCGTGTTCTCGTGGCGACGCGGCGGTACGGTATCGCCGCGGGCTACATGGCGTCCGGCGCCGAGGAGACGCTGGAGCGCCTGGGCCAGGGGTTCCGGTTTGTGGCGGCCGGGAGCGACGCGCGGCTGCTGGCCGGCGCGGCCGCGGCCACCTATGCGAAGATCAAAGCAGGGCTGGCTGAGAAGGCGAAGGCGCCCTGATCAAGCGATCGTCTCCCCCGGCCGCTGTGGATCCACCAGCGGCAGGCTGACGGGCACCAGGTCGGTGTACTTCATGCCGGCGCCGGTCAGCAGGAGCAGCACGCGGTCCTGCGGCGTCACGGTGCCGCGGTCAATCAACTCCGGCAGCGCGGCCACGGTGGCCGCGGCCTCGGGCGCGGCGAAGACACCCTCAACCGACGCCAGTTCGCGCATCGCCGCAAGCATCTCTTCGTCGGTGACCGCCAGCGCTGTACCGCCGCTGTCGCGCACCGCCTGCAGCATCAGGTAGTCCCCGATCGCGACCGGCACGCGCAGCCCCGAGGCGACCGTGGGCGCGTTCTCAAAGGGCTCGGCGTGGGTCTTCCCTTCCAGGTAGGCGCGGACGATCGGCGCGCACCCCGCGGCCTGGACCGCGACCATGCGCGGCCGGCGCGAGCCGATCCAGCCCAGTGATTCCATCTCCTCAAGCGCCTTCCAGATGCCGACCAGCCCGGTCCCGCCACCGGCCGGATAGACGATGACATCGGGTAGCTCCCAGTCGAGGGCTTCGGCGATCTCGTAGCCCATGGTCTTCTTGCCCTCGACCCTGTAGGGCTCCCGCAGGGTGGACATATCGAACCATCCCCGCTGCGGCGCCAGGCCGCGGAGCACGCGCCCGGCGTCGTTGATCAGCCCGTTGATGGCGTACGCGCGGGCGCCGTAGATGGCGCACTCTGCCTGGTTGATCGCCAGCGTGTCCTGCGGCATCACGATGTAGGCGTCCAGGCCTCCGCGCGCCGCGTACGCAGCCAGCGCCGATCCGGCGTTGCCGGCAGTGGGAATCGAGATCGCGCGCACGCCGAGCTCGCGCGCCCTCGCAACCGCGGCGCACAGGCCGCGCGCCTTGAATGTGCCGGTGGGGTTCTTCCCCTCGTCCTTCAGCAGCAGCGTCCCAAGGCCGTATCGCCGGGCCAGGCGCGGCGCTTCAAGCAGCGGGGTCATCCCCTCACCCAGACTCAACACGTTGGAGGGATCGCGAACCGGCAGCACCTCATGGTAGCGCCACATGTCAGGCCGCCGCCCGCGCAGCGAGTCGCGCGTAAGTGTTGCGGCAGCGGCATCCAGATCGTACCGGGCGTAGAGCACCTTGCCGCACTGCGGGCAGACGCCCAGGAGTTGATCGGCATCGAACCGCTGATGGCAGGCGGTGCACTCGATATGTGTGAGAGAACTGAACGCGCGGGGCGCCGTCTTCATGGGGATATCTTCGGGACGGACCTGGCCCCGGCCTCTTCCCGCCGCGCCGCTAGCTGCGCGATGCGGCCCCGCGGGACCATGGCTGTCGCAGCCAGGCCCAACGCGGCCGCGACCAGCGCGATGACAAACACACTCTGGATAGCGCCGGCAAGCGCCTCCCGCAGCGTGCCGGCAAGCGCTCCTGCTGCCTCTGACCGCGCCAGGGGATCGAGCAGCCGGTTCACGAGCGCTACCGCCTTGCCTCCCGTGGGATCCATCCCTGCGGCCGCCAGCGCGGCGTGCAGCCGGAAGCTGAGCAGCGCGCCCATCACGCTCACGCCGAGCGCCCCGCCCATGCTGCGGCTGAACTGCAGCGTCGAGGTCGCGGTGCCGAGCACTCTCCGCGGCACAGAGGTCTGCACCGCGATCAGCAGCGACGGCACCGACAGTCCCATCCCTATGCCCATCGGTGCCAGACCTGCCAGCAGACTGAGTTGGCTGGCGTGCACGCCGATGCGCGACATCTGGAAGGTGCCCAGCGTTAGCAAGATCATGCCGGTGAGCGCGACGGCGCGGTAGCCGATCCGCAGCAGGAGCCGGCTGCCAACGACGCTCGCCAGGACCCACCCGAGCATCAGCGGCATGAGCGTGGCGCCCGCCGCGGTGGCGCTGGTGCGGAGCACCGCCTGCACGAACAGCGGCACGAACGCGACGCTGCCGAAGACGGCGCAGCCAGCAAAGATCCCGTGGCCACAGGCCGCGGCGAACAGCCGGTCGCGGAACAGAGGTAGCGGCAGCACAGGATCGGCGGCGCGCCGCTCGACGGCCGCGAGCGCGGCGAAGAGCACAACGGCCAGCGCCAGCAACGGCACTCCCGAAAGGGATGACGCGCCGGTCCGCCCGCCGATCTCGAACAGGCCGAGTAGCAGCGTCACGACCCCGGCAGCGAGCAACCCCGCGCCCAGGAAGTCAACCCGCGGGGCAGCGCCCGCCGGCCGGGCAACATCCACCCAGAGGAACCAAATGAGCGCCCAGGCCAGGGCGCCCGGGAGCAGGTTGATGAAGAACACCCAGTGCCAGGAGACCTGGTCCACCAGAAAGCCGCCCAGTAGTGGCCCGGCCACGGATGAGATACCCCACACGCCCGAGAAGAGCCCCTGCATGCGCGCCCGCTGCTCATAGCTGTACAGCGTGCCGACGATGATGAACGCCAGCGTCATCAGCCCACCTGCGCCGAGCCCTTGCATGGCCCGGAACGCGATCAACTGGGACATGCTCTGCGCCAGCCCGCAGAGGAGCGAACCCAGGAGAAACAGACCCATCGCGGCCGCGAAGACCGGCCTGCGGCCGTAGACATCGGAGAACTTGCCGTAGATCGGCACGGTGGTGGCCGAGGCCAGGATGAACGCTGAGAACACCCAACTGTACGATGCTAGGCCGCCAAGGTGTCCCACGATGGTCGGCATGGCCGTGGCAACCACGGTGGACTCCATGGAGGCCATGAAGAGACTGAGCATGACGCCCAGCGTGATGAGGGTCCGCGATCGCGTCACTGACGGTCGCCCTGGCCGCTCGTGCTGGTCCGGCGAG
>DYHL01000177.1:3390-5485 GCA_020724185.1 Candidatus Nitrosymbiomonas sp.
CCGCGCCTGCGTCCTCTCGGAGGTGGCGCTCCTGCTAGATGCGCCGCCACGTTCTCGGCCTTCCAGCGCAGGGCAGGGTGGGACCGGATGCGGTCCTGCAGCCCGGGTTCACCGACCACCCGCTCGGGTTCGATCCGACCTGCCATCACCGCGTCCAGAAATGCCCGCTCATCAGGAGACCACGTCAGCAGGCTCGTGAGGAGAGGCCTCACGACTGCGGCCATCGTATCCCTGTCAGCCTCCTCGCCGCGGCGCAGCATGGGCAGGAGGTTTGCCCTGGTGTCGCGCTCCCGGACCGATGCAAGTACCGCATCTGCCATGACTGCGCGCACGTCCTCTGCCAACGTCGCGGCCAGAATGAGAAACGCCAGCCGCAGCCGGCCCGGGTCGAGGCCCTCGATCGGAGTGCGGACCGCACGGCACACGTCGAACAGGTCCCGGGCGGCCGCGCGCTCGACCAGGGCCTTGATCTTTCCGGCGACGAGTTCCTCCGGGCTGACACAGACAAGCGTCACCGCCGGGACCCCTTCCAGTTGTGTAGACTGGACCTCGCGGGTGCCGAACAACGGGACGCGGTGCAGGAAGTTGACCTGGATGCGCAGCGCATCGGGACCGCCCGTCACCGTGGTGTATCCCAGCACCCAGGTGGTTGTTGCGTAGCTGCTCTCCAGCCGACGCACGCCATAGGCCTGGCCCGCTGCGATCCGCTCGATCCACTGCTCGAGCTCCGGCCTCTCGGACTGCATCGCTTCTCGTTCAACAGCGCCGATGTAGTTGAAATCCAGGTCCACGGAGAGCCGCGCGAGACTGAGGTATCCCAGGTTGAGAGCGGTGCCTCCCTTCAGTGCCAGGCGACCCTTCAGCCGGGGCGCCTGCTGCAGAGCCGCAATGACCTCAAGGAGACGAATCGCCTTCTCAAGCCAGATGATCCTGAAGCCGGTGGAGACCTCCAGCCGCTGCAGTGTTGCGCGCGCCGGAGGCATCTAGCCGGCGGGCACCATCAGGTTCCACCGCGCGACGAAGCGACCCGGTGTGCCGCGTCCCGCCAGATAGACGGGGCTGCGCGGCAGACGCCTGCGGAAGGGCTCCAGGTCCGTTTCAGTGAGCCCCCACAGCCCGGCGAACCGCTCGAGCACGTACCCGACCCTAGCGCAGAGCGTGACCTTGCCCAGGATGGCCAGGTAGGCCAGCAACTCGCCGGGATCGATCGTAGGCCAGGCCTCGATGCTGCGGAACAGTTCTTCAAGACCGCCCGCCAGACCCAACCGGTCCAGACAGTCAACCAGCGTCCGCGCGCGGCTGGAGTGCGAGACCCGAAGGCCGTCGCGCTCCTGCATCACCACTCCGGCGCGCTCATTCCTCGCGGCTATCAGCGCCTTGGGCGGCGCCACCCGCTGGAAGGTGACATCCCGCCAGATCACCGGCCTGCGGTATTGTGTGCTGACATAGTAGACTACCCGGGTGGCGCTTTGGGCCGTGCCGAGCAGCTCGAGTGCCGTGTGGTAGGCCAACACCGAGTCCAGCGCCAGCCGCGATCCGACCAGGTAGGGGTCGACCGCCGTCGTCTCGGGCCGCTGCCCCGGGGGAACCACGAAGTACACCCCCAACTTCACGCGGCCGACACGGCCCTGGCGGACGAGATCCTTCAGCCGCTGGCGGGATACCCGGGGCGACCATTCAGGTACCAGCCCAGGGACCTCATCCGAGCGGAAGACAGGGTAGCTGAACAGTCGTTCGTATAGCTTCTGCATGGCCATAGAATTTTGCTATTGGATGGAATTTGGCACCTAATTCCATAACTTAAATTATGGTACCAGCAAAAATGCTCAAGGGCAAGTGGCAGGTGCCTACCCCACCACCTCGCGGAACACCCGCAGGAAGTTCAGCCCGAGCAGCTTGCGCAGCCCTCCCTCATCGAACCCCCGCTCCGCCAGCTTCACGGTCAGATTGGGCCAATCGCCAAAGTCCCGAAAGCCGTTCATGCGGTGGTCCGGCGTCAGGCGGTGCTCCTCGTCCCGGAATCCGCCCCAGTCGAAGGAGTTGGCGCGGCGCTTGGGCATCGAGGCCGGGTACTCGATCAGCGATTCGGTCCCGG
>DYHL01000178.1 GCA_020724185.1 Candidatus Nitrosymbiomonas sp.
AGAACATGTTCTACAGCACCCGCGACGTGGCCGTGGCCTCGGTGCTCGACATAGTGGACGCGATGGAGCTGGCGTTCTACAACGATCTGCGCAAACTGGACCCGTATGATCTCACCGTGGAGACCTCGCTCACCCGCAGGCGCGTGACCGCCTCGATCGTGGAGGCCGAGGCCGCTTCCCGCGAGGTCAGCCCCGGAGGCACGCTGCTGGTTCGCGTGGTTCTCCAGCCCTACCTGGCGGAGCGCCGCGTGACGCGGGTCATTGAGGTCCCGATCCCGCGCGATTTCCCGCGGGGACCGGCGGTGGTCGCCGTGCAGTCGGCCGGCATGGATTCCGCGAGGGTCCCGGTGGAAGTTCAGTTGGGACAGGCGCTTGGCGCCGAGCCCGAGCCATGGGGCGTGGACAGCCTGGAGAACGCGCTCAGGTTCTTCGAAGGCTTCGGGAAGAACACCGACATCCTGGTCCGGGTCCTGCCGTATGGGCTGCCGGCCACCCAGGCCGAGTTCACCCGTTTCGACGTGCCCGCGGCCAGGTTCATCAGGACCGACTGGGTGATCCAGGGGTCCGAGAGGATACCGATCCTCATCCGCTGACATGCAGGCCCGCGGGCGCAGTGGTACGAGCCGTTCTGCCTCCCTGGTCGCGGCGCTGGTGGCGGTCGTGGTCGCCTGCGGCGCCGCGGTATGGGCGCTGGAAGCCCTGCGTCACCGGACGCGGGAGGTGGCGGTTGCGGCCCTCGGCGCAGGCCTGGGAAGCGATGTCGCGGTCGGGCACATCCATGGTGACCCCTGGCGCGGCATCGTGCTGGAGGAGGTCAGTCTGCCCGGGTCGCCGGATTCCGGGCGTCCGCTGCTCACCGCGCGCAGGGTAACGCTTACCTTCGACACGCGGGCCCTGGCGCGAGCCCTGGTCCGCCGGAACGGGATCGCGCACAGCGTCGTGCGAGTAGTTCTGGAGGAGCCTTCCCTGGCTCTCGAGCGCGACGCTTCGGGAGCATGGAACGTTCCGCCTGCTCTTGGACACATCGCCGGTCCACCGGGTGCGGCCGCGTTCGTGGGGCGGGTCATCGTGCGCCGTGGAACCGCGGAGTTTGTGGATCGCCGCCGGATGGCGCCACAGGTCTTCAAGACCCGGATGGCGGCCGTGGATGGGTCCGCGGATTTTGTCCTGACGCCCCGCATCGCGCTGCGGGCATCGTTCGAGGAAGAGCGAGACGGCCATCGGTCTCCAGGAAGGGTGCAGGGCACCTACACTACGACCACGCGCACGCTCGATCTGGATCTGGAGGCCTCCGGAGGGGACGCGGGCGCATGGGGACCCTACTTGATTCCGGACAAGAGCATCCGCATCATGGGCGGGCGATTCGGCGGGGCGATGCACCTGCTTTGGACGCGGACGGGCGGCCGATCGTTCACCGACTACCATGGCCGCATCACGCTGCGCGATGGGCAGGCCGCGGTACCCTCGCGGAGCGCAGCGGTCAGTGGGGTGCAGGGTGATATCCACCTGAACACCGGTCGGATCCGCACCGTGCTCCTGCGTGGAATCCTCAATGGGTCCCCCCTGGAGGTGCGTGGCGAGGCCAACTTCATAGGCGAGCCGTACCTTGATCTGGCCGTGCGGTCCGCTGCCGCGGACCTGACCACGCTGGGGAGGCTGCTCTACCCGCGCGCCGCTCACCGTCTTGCCGGCAGCGCCGCCGGCGAAATCCGGTTGAGCGGACCCTTCCGCTCCCTGAGGGCGGAAGGCCGCATCGAGACGACAAGGGCGCGGTTCGATGCCCTGCTGCTGCGGAATGCCTCGGCTGAGTTCACCCTGCAAGAGGGGTGGCTGAGTCTCGCCAACGCTCGTGGCGACGTCGCCGGGGGCACGGTGCGCGGCAGCGCCTGGTGGGCGGTGGGCGCGCCCGAGTTCTCGCTTGCAGCGCGTCTTGATGACGCTGATGCATCGGCGGTGCCGCGCTGGGTTTACTCAGTCCCCTCTGGGCTCCGCGGGCGTCTCGGCGGCAGCATCGCGGCGCTGGGTCAGGGCAAAGGCCTCACGTTCGTTGGCCAGGCCTCTCTGGCGGGCGCCGCTCTCGGCGACGTCACCCTCGATTCAGTTGAAGCCTCCTTTCGCTCGGATTCAGGCGGCGTCACGCTGGAGCACTTGCGTCTCGGCCGTGGGACGGCGTGGGCGATTGCTAGCGGCCACCTGCGTCACGGAGGTGAGATCGCGCTTGAGACGCGGGCCGGGGCAGTTGATCTTGCGCACCTACCGTCCCCACTTGCCCGCAGCGGCCTATCCGGCCGCGCCGACTTCTCCGGTCGGGTGCTCGGTTCGCTCCGCCAGCCCGAACTGGTCGGGACGGTCCTGGTGCGGGAGGGTGGATTCGGGGGGCTGGATTTCGATGTCGCCAGGGGCGGCGTGACGCTCGGACAGAGCAGCGTCCGTCTCGATGGGGTAACCGTGCGTTCGGGCCGCGCGTACGTGCGCGCCGCCGGAACCCTGGCCTGGCGCCCGATCTCGCATCTGGCGCTGGACGTCGAGGTGGAACGAGCGCCGGCGGCGGCGTTGGGAAAAGCGATGGCGCTGTCCCTGCCGGTCAGCGGTCTGGTTGACGGTCGTGCGCGCATCGAGGGACCCCTGGCGCGACCGTCTGCCGCGAGCGCGGTGGCTCTGCGCGAGGCCGAGATGGCAGGCCAAAGGGTGGATCAGGCATCCGCCTCCTTCCAGTGGGATGGCACACGCCTGGTCGTATCGGGCGGATCCCTCCGGCACCGGGATTCCGAGATCAGCTTCTCGGGCCTCTACCACCGCCGCAGCGGGCTGGCGCTTGACCTGGCGGCCCGTGGGCTGGACCTGGGCGACATCACCCTGCCCGTTCCCATCCTTGCGCTGCTGGAAGGCCGCCTCGATGCGGTCGGCCGGATTACCGGGGCGAGCGCTTCACCGACAGTGGCCTTGTCCTTCGCCTCACCGAATCTCGCGTTGAACGGCATGCGATTCGATCAGGCCTCCGGAGAGATGAGGTGGGAGGCCGGCGTCCTCCAGATCCAGCCGCTGGTTCTGCGCGCCGGGAATGAGCGCTACGAGGTCGCCGGTGAGGTGCGGTTGGGTTTGGTGCCCGGCGCCACGCTGACCGCGATCGTGGCCGACGGCCGGCTCTCAACGCTACTGGGCCTGGCCGGAGTGCGACTTGCCCTTCCGCTCGACGGCACCGTCTCAGGATCCGCTGACCTGGACGGCCCTCTGGCTAATCCCACTGCCCGCCTCGACCTACGGATGGCAGGGGGCAAGTTCGGACCCCACCCCATCGCGGGCGGGCACGCCGATCTGGTCCTCAGCGACGGTGTCCTGGCCGTACGGGAGTTCGAGTTGCGGCCCGGGCGTGGCCAAATCGCCGCAGCCGGGCGGCTGAACCTGCGCGGCGAGAATCAGATAGAGGTAAGCGGCGCCGACCTGGAGCTGGACTTCCTCCGCCCGGTCCTTCGCCTGCGCAGGCCCATGACCGGCCGTCTCGACTTCACGATGCAGTTGGGAGGCACACTGGCCACACCCGAGATAGGGTTTGCCCTGGACATCGCCCGCGGCGGCGTGGAGGGCGCCACCTTCGACTCACTCGTGGCGAACGCCTACTACCGCGAGGGGCTGCTGCAGGTGCAGCAGGCGCTTCTCGTACAGGGCGGGCACAAGCTGCGGCTGTCTGGCAGCCTGCCTTTCAACCCTGCGCTGGGGCGCTTCGATGAACGCGGGCCCGTGGACCTCCGCCTGGGTTTGGCCGATGTGAACCTCGGACTGCTCCGTCTGGCCACCGACACCGTGGAAGAGGGAACGGGTGCGATTGAAGGCGAGGTCCGGGTCAACGGCACTGTGGGCGCTCCCCGGCTGACCGGCGGTGTGCGCGTCCAAAACGGCCGGCTACAACTGCGCGGCATGCAGGCGCCGGTCGAATCGCTGCGCCTCGCGCTGCAGTTCGACGAGACCATTGTCCGCGTGGCCGAAGGAACGGCCCGCCTTGGCACCGGCACCGTGCGTCTGGAAGGCGCGGCGCGGATCTTGGGTGTCCCCTCCACCAGGCCGGTGCTGGCGGTTTCCGAGGAGGCGCCTCTGCTGTTGCACGCCTCAGATGCGCGGATCTTGGTTCTACCCTATGTGGATGCGCGCGCGTCGGGATCGGTGCGCCTGTGGGGGACGCTTGGTGACGCGCGCCGCCCGCCTACGGCAGAAGGCCGCGTGACGGTCTCCGATGGAACCGTGAGCATTACCTCGGCCGACGGCCCCCCGGCTGCCATGCGCTTGCCGCTGGCGTTCCGTGGCCTGCAGCTCGAAGCCGGCAGAGGCCTTGCGGTCAAGGTGGGCGGGCTCAAGTTCGATATCAGATCTGGAGGTTCGCTGCTGCTCACAGGGACGCTGCGCAACCCAATGCTCGAAGGCACCGTTGACGCCCAGGAGGGGACGGTGGCCGCGCTGGGCACCGTGTTTGATCTGCGGGAAGGAACGGCCACGTTTCAGCCGCACATGGGACTCCACCCGGTCATCGCTGCCCGCGCGGAGACGCAGGCGGGAGCGACGCGCATCTCGCTGGTCGTTCGGGGAACCGCCCCCGACGGTCTGGTGCTCGACCTGCACTCTGATCCGGAGCGACCCCGCGCGGAGATCGTGGCCCTGCTCGGTCAGCAAGCCGGTTTCGCGCGCCTGCTTGCGGGCGATCTGGAGGGCGCGCTCAGGGCGGAGATCGGGCGGATGCTGTTTGGACGGATTAGTCTCGCGCTGGGCCGCGCGATCGGTTTGACCGAACTGGTGATCGAGTACGACTTCGAGCGACCGCTGTCGCTGCGCGCGGGGAAACGCCTGCTGCCCAACCTCTACCTCACCGCTCAGACTACCTTCGACGAACGCACGCGATGGCTGTGGGCCCTGGAGTACAGGTTCGCTCGCGCCTGGCAGTTCGCCCTGCGCTCGGACTCGACCGGTCACTGGGACGCGACCTTCTGGTACACCACCCGCTTCTAGACGACCTACAGGAGATCCGCGCTCCAGGTCGAACGCTCCCATCATCCGGGCCTGGCCCCGGCGGAGGGCAATCCTGCCGTGTTCTCTGACTACCTACGGGAATTGCAGAAGGTCGCGCTGCTGAGTCCCCCCGAGGAGGCCCATCACTGGGAGGCATTTCGCTCCGGCGGCAGCTCGGCGAGCCGTCTGCGCCTGATCGAGGCCTATCAGCCCCTCGTTTTCAAGGTGGTAATGCAGCTCCGCCCTCCTGGACCACTGCTGATGGACCTCATCCAGGAGGGAGCCGTAGGGTTGATAGAGGCGGTGGAGCGGTTCGACCCTGATCGCGGGGTCCGGTTTTCTACCTTTGCTTCCTATCGCATCAGGGGCCGGGCGCTCAACGCTCTGGATCGCGTCAGGATAGAGATCTCGCTGGATCAGGTGATGGCGGCCGCCGATGACCCCTCGCCCCTGGCGCGCCTGGCTGATCCCGA
>DYHL01000179.1 GCA_020724185.1 Candidatus Nitrosymbiomonas sp.
CGCGCGTGAAGGAGGCAGAGGCGCTCGAGCTCCAGTCCGAGTTCTCCCAGGGCACCCTGGAAAGCATGGTCGAGCTCAACGTCGGCGACAACTTCTTCACGCGACTGGCGCGAGCCGAGGTCGTCATCAAGGATGGGATTGTCATCGAGATCCGCGAGGGCTAGCAGCGGGCTGCCGGATCCCGCCGACCTCGTTACGGTGGGACGCGTGGTCCGGCCGCACGGGCTGCGCGGCGAGGTACGGGTGCGCCTGGAAACGGATTTCCCGGAGCGGTTCGAGCATCTCCGGGAGGCATACCTGGTCCAGGCCGGTCGCGTGGAGGTTATCGAGATCACCGGCAGGCGGCCGCACAAGGAAGGCCTGTTGCTCACCATCCGCGGGATCGGCGATCTGGAAGCGGCCGCAGGGCTGCGCGGCGCGGAGATCGCGGTTTCCCGCAATGCCGTGGTGCCGCTGGAGCAAGGCGCCTTCTATGTGTTCGAGATCGTCGGTCTGCGCGTGCGGACCGAGGAGGGACGGCTGCTGGGTACTGTTGCTGAGGTACTGCGGGCGCCGGGCAACGACGTCTACGTGGTCCAGGGAGAGGAAGGGGAGATCCTGTTGCCGGCCACGCGGGAGGTAGTGCGTCGGGTTGATCGGGCCTCGGGTGAGATGGTCGTGGCCCTCCTGCCCGGCCTGGAGGCGCCGGACCGTGCGCATTGACATCGTAACGATCTTCCCAGAGGCGCTGGCTCCGCTGGAGGTCTCGATCCTGGGCCGCGCGCGCGCGAGGGGGCTGGTGGAGATCTCGGTCGTGGACCTGCGTGATTTCACGTCCGACCGCCACCGGCAGGTGGACGACCTGGCGTACGGAGGCGGCGCGGGAATGGTCATGAAGCCGGAGCCGTTCTTCGCGGCGGTTGAGGCGCTGACACCCCAGGAGGGCCCGCGCCCGCGCGTCCTGTTGACCTCACCGCAGGGCCGCCGCTTCGACCAGCGCGCCGCAGAGGAACTCTCCCGCGAGCCGCATCTGATTGTGCTGTGCGGCAGGTACGAAGGGGTGGACGAACGGGTGGTGGAGGGTCTTGGTGTCGAGGAGTTCTCGATAGGCGACTACGTGTTGACCGGCGGCGAGCTCGCGGCGATGGTCATCGTGGACGCCACGGCGCGGTTGATCCCCGGCGTGGTGGGCGACGCCGCGTCGGTGGTGGCGGAATCGTTCGCCACCGGGCTGCTCGACTACCCGCACTACACGCGTCCGGCCGAGTTCCGCGGGCTTCGCGTGCCCGAAGTGCTGCTGAGCGGCCACCACGAGGCAATCCGGCGTTGGCGCCGGAGGGAGCAACTGCGCCGCACGCTGGCCCGGCGGCCGGACCTGCTCTGCTGGGACGCTCTGGGCGAAGAAGACCGCGCGCTGCTGCGCGACGATGACGCCTAGGACGGGCTGTGCTAAAATAGTCACTTGTGACTGCGGCGCCGTACGATGCGCCGGCCGACAGGGAGGCGAAAGTGATGGACAAGCTCAAGATGGTGGAGGCCGGTCAGGTCAAGAAGAAGGTTAAGGCCTTCACCCCTGGCGATACCGTGCGGGTCCACATCCGCGTCACCGAGGGCGGGCGTGAGCGCGTGCAGGCGTTTGAGGGCACCGTGATCTCGCGCCGGGGCGCGGGCCCGAACGAGTCGTTTACCGTGCGGCGCATCAGCCACGGGATCGGCGTGGAGCGCGTCTTCCCGGTGCACTCGCCGCGGGTTGAGAAGATTGACGTGGTCCGCCGCGGCCGGGTGCGGCGCGCCAAGCTGTACTTCCTACGCGGGAAGGTTGGCAAGGAGACGCGCATAAAGGAACGGCGCTAGCCCCGGGCCCTGCAGCATGAGCCGCGACCTCCTAGCCCTTGCCGAGCGCATCCCGTTTGGCATTCCCACGCTGATCCTTTCCCTGGCGCTGGGGCTGTTCGTGCTGCGCCAGGTCGTCCGCCGCATCTACCGGATCCCGCCGGCGGTGCGCCTCTCGATCGTGGAGACGCTGGACGCCACGATCTTCGCGGCGCTGATCAGCCTGGTCATTATCGTCTTCGTCGTCCAGGCATTCTTCATCCCCTCGGGCTCCATGGAGCCCACCCTGCGCGTCGGAGACCGCATACTGGTTGGCAAGTTTGCCTACCGGTTCTTGGAGATCCGCCGCGGCGACACCATCGTCTTCCGATATCCGCTCAACCCTAACAAGGACTTCGTCAAGCGCGTCGTAGGCCTGCCCGGGGAGCGCATCGAGCTGAAGGAGGGGCTGGTGCTGATCAACGGGCGGCCGCTGGGAGAGCTCTACCCGACCGCGCTGCCCGGGGGCGACAGGGCCTGCTCCAGCAACTACGGTCCTGAGGTCGTACCGCCCGAAAAGGTGTTCGTGCTGGGCGACAACCGGTGCAACAGCGAGGACAGCCGGTTCTTCGGGTTTGTTCCGATCAAGAACGTGGTGGGGCGGGCCATGGTGGTCTACTGGCCGCCCGAAAGGATAGGTCTTGTGCGGTGAGGCGGCCGGCAGCGCTCTTCACCAGAGAGCGCGAGGCCTGGATGCAGGGCATCTCGCCGGTGGCCGGTCTGGACGAGGCAGGTCGCGGGCCGCTCGCAGGCCCCGTTGTTGCGGCCGCCGTGATCTTTCCCAGCGAACGCTCGATCCCCAACCTGCGTGACTCCAAGCAGCTGACGCCCCGGATGCGCGAGGCGGTGTTCGAAGCGATCCGGGCCTCGGGTGCGCTGGTCGGCATCGGCATCGCCGGCGTGGCGGAGATTGACCGCCACAACATCCTGGGCGCGACCAAGCTGGCATGGGGCCGGGCCGTTGCATCACTCGGGACAACACCGGCGCTGGTCCTGGTGGACGGAAACGTGCGGGCTCCTCTGTCCGTGCCCCAGGTGACGCTGGTGAAGGGTGATCGTCTTTGCGCTTCGATCGCCGCTGCTTCGGTGGTCGCCAAGGTGACGCGGGACCGCCTGATGGTGGATCTCGACCTGCGCGAGCCGCGCTACGGGTTTGCCAGGCACAAGGGCTACGCCACCCCGCAGCACCTGGAAGCGCTACGGCGCTGGGGCCCCACACCCATGCACCGCCGCGCCTTCCTGCCCCCCGGCATTCTCCCCCTGTCTGGCCGATAGTAACAGCAGGATGGCACCTACGCGGTCCTGCGCCCTTGGGGCAGCCGGCGAGGACGCGGCTGCGGCGTGGCTGGAGGCGCGCGGCTACCAGATCCTGGCACGCAACGTGCGCAGCCGCTACGGCGAGATAGACTTGGTGGTGCGACTTGGGGGCGTTGTCGTCTTTGTCGAGGTGAAGAGCCGGACGAGCGCGCGGTTCGGGCATCCGGCCGAGGCGGTCGCGGCCCGGAAGCAACGACGCCTGGCCCACCTGGCCGCGGCATACCTGCAGGGAGCCGGGCTTGAGGGTTGCGAGGTCAGATTTGACGCGATCGCCGTGCGACTTGGGCGCAGCGGCCACATCTTTGGTATTGAGCACTTCCCGGACGCGTTCCAGGCAGGGGGATGAACCCGGGGTCAGACCCTAGGCGGACCAGCGGCCAGGGCCTCGGCGAGCCGCACCGCCGCCTCGGTTCCCTGGCGGATGCAGTCAGGGATGCCGATGCCCGTGTAGCCGGCGCCTGCCAGGGCCAGGCTGGGGAGGGCCGTCAGGCCGGCCTCGATCGCCTCGAGCCGGTCGAGGTGCCCCGGGAGGTACTGGGGCATCGAGTTCGGCCAGCGCGATACCGAGGTAAAGACCGGATCGGCGTCCATGTCCAGCGTCCTGCGAAGATCCCGGCGTGCCAGCGATACCAGCCGGCCATCGTCCTCCTCGAGGACGGCCTCACGGCCGGCGGCGCCCAGGTAGCACCGCAGCAGCACCAGATCAGGCGGCGCCCGGCGCGGCCACTTGGACGACACCCAGGTGCACGCGGTTATCTCCATCGGCTCGTCGCGGGCGACCACGAAGCCATGGCCAACGAGGGGATGGCGCACCTCCTCGCGCCGGAAGGCCAGCGTGACCGCCGCGGTGGACACGTACGGGATTGCCCCGAGCAGGGAGGCCACCTGGGGCGCCATGGGTTCAAGCAGGGCAGCGCTGGCGAAGGCAGGCGCCGTCAACAGCACCCCATCTGCCATGAGGGTTCCGCCGTCATCGAGGTGGAGCGCGTAGCATCTGCGCCCGGCTTCGACCACGGGTGCCAGACGGACCACGCACCTTCCGGTTACCAGTCTCGTGTTGCCGCCACCCTGCGGGCCGCCCAGCGCGGCCACCAGGGCCTCGACGAGCTCGCCTACGCCGCCGGTCAGACTCAGGAACATGGGGCTGGGACTGCCGGCGTTGGTCACCGCCATCGTCTTCCGCCGCGCCATCGCCGCCAGCACCAGACTGCGGTGGCTGGCCTCCCACTCGAGCAGTTGCGGGAAAGTTGCCCGCAGGCTCAACGCGTCCGCGTCGCCAGCATAGATGCCTGCCAGCATCGGGCCGGCCAGGCGGGCCACCACCGCATCGCCCAGCCTGCGCCGGATGAAGGCGCCCATGGTCTCGTCCGTGGCCTCCCGCCTGCGCGGGAGCACCAGGTCGCAGCCAACGCGGAGCTTCTCTAGAGGGGAGAGCAGGCGCGTGCGCACCAGCGGAGCAATGCGCGAAGGTACGCCCAGCGCCAGGCCCTCCGGGAACGGGTACAGCTTCCCACGAAAGGCAACATAGACCGGCTGGCCCGGCAGCGTACCCATGAGGTGGTCACCCAGTCCCAGCGCGCGGCAGAGGTTGGCGGCCCAGGGCTTGGTGGCGAGGAACGAGTCAGGTCCGGCCTCGACCAGGCAGCCGCCAATTCGTTCGGTAAGCAGCTTGCCGCCCAGGCGGGGCTCCTGCTCGACGAGCGTGCACCTGATTCCGGCCTCGCGCGCCCTGGGGTCGAGCGCCAGCGCGTGGGCCGCGGACAGGCCGGTGATTCCGCCTCCGATGATCGCGACATGCGCGCTCACTGGACCGCGCGTACCCCTGCGGAAGCGGCGGTCCTTCGCACGAGGTCGGCCAGCGCCTCGATCAGGAGGTGGCAGTCGTTGAGCGATGCCGCGCGTACCAGGCGCAGGCCCACGGACGCTGCCAGCGCCTGGCACTCGACGTCAATGTCGTAGAGGACCTCCAGGTGGTCACAGACGAAGCCGATCGGGCAGATGACCACGGTCTGCGCTCCACTGCCACTGCCGCCAAGCCCGCGCAGTACCTCGCGGACGTCAGGCCCCAGCCAGGGCTCTGCCGTGCGGCTTGCGCTCTGGTAGGCCAGGATCCAGCCCGCGGCTCCGGCCCTGGCGGCAACCCCCTCGCAGGTCTGGCGCAACTCCTCGAGGTATGAATCCCCTGCGGCCAGGGTACGCACGGGCAGGCTGTGCGCCGTGAAGACCACAGGAGCCGACCTGCGCACCTCCTCCGGAAGGGTTGCCAGCGCATCCGCCAGCCGAGCCGCCTGTGCGTC
>DYHL01000180.1:0-4750 GCA_020724185.1 Candidatus Nitrosymbiomonas sp.
GTGGCGGCGAAGAGCACCGAGAGTCCCACGAATGCCAGGACGAACTTGCGACCGAGGCTGAGCCGGACCACCTTCCCAGTATATTACGGCGCCACGACAGGTGTGAGAAGCGGGGTGCGATCGGCGGGGTGCGAGAAGGGGCGCGCCACAGCGCGCCCCCGTCGCTCGCATCGCCGTTCCCTCTCTAGCGTTCTGCCGCGATCTGGATGATCTTCCTCGCCGAATCGAGCATCCTGAGCACGGCTTCCATTGTCTGCGACGCCTGGTCCGACGCGTGGTTGAGATCCATGGTGCCTTCCTGTATGGACCCCTGCGGGCGGTTCGCGATCATGCGCAGCGCCTCGGCGGCCTGCCTGATCGCACGGCTCACAAGCTCGGCTGCCTGTTCCTCGGGTCGTACGCCGCGGGTGCCCAGTACGCCGGTTGGGCCCACCATGGCGACGATCTCGGCTCCGGCGGACGCCGGCGCCGGCTGGGGCGTGACGCCTGTGATGGCCCCGGCCTGGGCCGCCAGCTCGGTCTGCTTCCGCGCGCGGGCCTCGATCTGCCGCTGCACCGCGGCGATCCACTGCACCTCGGCCGCCTCGCGGACGACGCGGGCTTCGATCAACAGCGGCCTGACACCCTTGTAGCCGTCACCGTTGCCTGTCTGCGCCACGCGCTGGAAGAACGGGTCCGTGTAGCCCGCCAGCAGGTTGATCGTCTCCTGGACGTAGCGCTGCTGCGCGTCGGCGTCCAGCGCGGTGACCGCCAGCTTGGCCTGCGCGGCCGCGCGGTCGAGCTCGGTCAGGGCAGAGGCCAGCGCGGTCTTGTCAACTACCAGGACCGGGAGCGGCTCCTCCGCGGCCTCGGTCTGCTCGGATGCCTGGGCCGTTTGGTCCGGCTGCGCCGAAGGCTGGCTCTGCGCCACAAGTATTTTTGGTGGGACCGGCACCGTGGGAGCAGGGGGGGAATCAGGCGGCAGCGTGCTCTCCTCCTCGCCAGTGGTGCTGATGAACTTCACCGGCAGTTGCGTCACGCCGGTCAAGGCCAGCCCGGCCGTTGTCAGGATGGCTATGGGAATCAGGGCCAGCAGCGTTCTCTTGGCAATCGCGCCGAACATGCCAACACCTCCACGTGGTGCGTCCGTATGGTGCGGTTCTGCTCTGACGCCAGTCTGCCACCAGGGCCCGGACGAGGCCATGCAAGCGAGGTTCCCGCAGGGTTGAAAATCGGTCAAAGCCGGCCTCTTGGCGCCACAACAGTCCCTGGCGCGCGCTTGACCGGCCCCTGGGCGGTCGGTACCCTGTAGGCACAGTCGTTCAGACACGCCTAAGCCCAGGGCGCCATTCCGCATGGAGCGTTCCGACAAGGTCACCGTCGAGGCAGCCGGGGACGTACTCGCCGGTAGGAGCGGGCGGCGGGGGCTGGCCCGGCTCCTGCCATTTCTCGGTCCCGCGTTCGTCGCATCGGTCGCCTACGTGGATCCCGGCAACTTTGCCACCAACATCCAGGCGGGCGCCAAGTTCGGGTTCCTGTTGCTCTGGGTCGTGCTGGCCAGCAACCTGATGGCCATGCTGGTGCAGGCGCTTGCGGCCAAGCTCGGCATCGCCACCGGCCGCAATCTGGCCGAGCTGTGCCGGGACCAGTTTCCGCGGCCGCTGGTCTGGTTCATGTGGGCCATGATGGAGATCGTGGCCATGGCCACCGACCTGGCCGAGTTCGTCGGCGCCGCGGTGGGGTTTTACCTGCTGTTCGGCCTGCCGTTGTTCCCGGCAGGCCTGCTGACCGGAGCAGTCACTTTCCTCATCCTGGCGCTGGAGCGTCGGGGGTTCCGCCCCCTGGAGGTCGTGATAACCGCGTTCGTCGGCGTAATCGCCGTTTGCTACCTGATCGAGTTGGGGCTCGAGCGGCCCGAGCTGTCCGAGGTGCTCGGCGGTCTGCTGCGGCCGCGCTTCGCGGGCGCCGAGAGCGTGTTGCTCGCGACGGGCATCCTGGGCGCCACCGTCATGCCCCACGTCGTGTTTCTGCACTCGTCGCTTACGCAGAACCGCATCGTGGCCCGGACGGCCCGGCAGGCACGGCGGCTGTTCCGGTTTGAGATCGCGGACGTTGTCATAGCCATGGGCATCGCCGGGTTGGTCAACGCCGCGATGCTGATCATGGCGGCCACCACCTTCTTCGCCCACGGGCTGACCGACGTGGGGACCCTCGAAGAGGCCCACCGCACGCTCGTCCCGCTGCTGGGTGGGTTGAGCAGCACGGTCTTTGCGATCTCGCTGCTGGCATCGGGTCTCTCGTCGTCCGTGGTGGGCACGATGTCGGGTCAGGTGATCATGCAGGGCTTCCTGCACCGTCGCATCCCGGTGTGGGTCCGGCGGCTGGTGACGATGCTGCCAGCCCTCGTCGTGCTTGCGCTGGGACTGGACCCCACGCGCACCCTTGTCATCAGCCAGGTGGTGCTCAGCTTCGGGCTGCCGTTTGCCCTTGTCCCGCTAGTGGCCTTCACGCGCCGGAGGGACATCATGGGGCCACTGGTGAACCATGCAATAACAACGGCGGCTGCGGTTCTCGTTACGGCGCTCATCGTCGCCCTCAACCTCTTCCTGATCCACCAGGTACTCGCCGGAGGGTAATGCGGCTGTGTTCAATCACCTGCTGATACCGCTTGACGGCTCACGGCTTGCCGAGAGCGTGCTCCCTGCCGCCGGGGCGGTTGCGCGTCGGTTCGGGTCTACCGTCACCCTGCTGCACATCGTCGAGCGGACCCCGCCCGGCGAGGTGCACGGCGAGCGGCACCTGACCACGGTAACGGAGGCAGAGTCCTACCTGGCGGAGGTGGCGGCGCGGGAGTTCCCGTCAGGGGCCGCAACCATGCACGTGCACGGTCCCGACGAGGCCGGCGTCGCCGAGAGCATCGCCCGCCACGCCGACGAGTTGGGTTCTGCGCTGATCGTGCTGTGTACCCACGGTCAGGGCGGCGCACGGGAGCTGATCTACGGCAGCGTGGCCCAGCAGGTCCTCAGCCACGGCAGCGTACCGGTCCTGCTGGTCTGGCCCGGTCCTGCTGCTTTGGTCTTCGCCTGCAACCGGGTCCTGGTTCCCCTGGACGGCAGCGAGCCGTCGGAGGCCGCCCTGCCCGCGGCCGAGACGCTGGCCCGCGCGTTCGGCGGCCGCCTCCACCTGCTGACCGTGGTGCCTACCGTGGCCACGGTCTCCTCTGCCCGCTCGCCCGCCGCGCTGTTTCTTCCAATCGCAACCGCGGTCGCCCTTGATCTCGAGGAGCAGGAAACGCAGATCTACCTCGACTCACTGGCCGCCCGGCTGCGGCAGGATGGTCTGGACGCGGGGGCGGAGGTAGGGCGTGGCGATCCTGCATGGGAAGTCGCCGCCGTCGCCGAGCGGCTGGACGCGGACCTAATGGTGATGGCCACCCACGGCCGGTCCGGGATGAGCGCCGTATGGGCGGGCAGCGTGGCCATCCGGATCATGGCAAGGTGCCGGAGGCCGATGCTGCTGGTCAGGGCGCCAGGGCCGCCGGACAACCTGTGAGGTGGGGAGGTGGCGGAGGAGGTGGGATTCGAACCCACGAGGCAGTTTCCCGCCCAACGGTTTTCGAGACCGTCCGGGTACCGGGCTCCCGAACTCCTCCAAAACGCAATGTTATCAGGCCGACGGTAGGGTGAACAAGGGCAACGCAAGCAGGTCCGGCAGCGCCTGGATGTAGTAGTCGGCCCACACCGACGGCTCGTGGTTCACGGCCACGGTGACCATTCCCACGGCGTGCGCTCCGTCAATCTCGCGGCCCTCGTGGCCTACGAACACCGCCTCGTCCGGGGCAAGGCCTGCCTGCCTGAGGGCTTCCGTGTAGATCGCGGGATTCGGCTTCTGGACCCCCACGACCCTGGAGCATGCGACCACGTCAACGAGGTCGGCTACCCCGACCTCGGCCAGCCAGCGCATCTTCCACTCCAGCGGATAGATGGTGTCGGTAATGATCCCGACGACTAGTCCGCGCTTCTTCAGGGCGGCCAGGGTGGCTCGAGCCCCGGGCAGGCCGAACACCTGGTGCGTCTGTTCCATGATGAGCCCGATGAGTTCCCTGCGTTCCTCCGGGTCGGTCACGCCGCGGCTGAGCAGGAACTCGTCCCAGTAGTAGCCCGCGTCTATCTGGCCGGTCGAGGCCTTTGCCTGCGTGGCCTTGAGACGGGCGCGCTCGGCCTCCGTGGGCTCGCGGCCATGGCCCCTCTCCGCGAGAAGCCGGACCGCGTACCGACCGGTGGGCACCTTGCGGTCGTAGAGCACTCCGGCCGCATCGAAGAACACGCCCCGAATCATGATTCCCTCACTTCCCCCTGCCACTTCCCACTGCGCGCGATCGGATCTGTCACGACCGGGATGATCTCACGAAGGTCCCCGATGACGACGTCCGGAGCCGGTTCCTCGATCTCGCCGTCGGACTTGTCCGTGAGGCACGACCGGATCTGGATGGCCAGCCCGTATCCGGCCGCCTGGGCGCCTGCCACGTCGCGGGAGATGGTATCGCCCACGTAGGCGCACTCGGCCGGCGGCAGCCCCATCCGCTCCGCTGCCTCAAGGAAGATGCGCGGGTGCGGCTTGCGGTAGCCGAAACCGGAACTCGTGATGACGGGATAGAAGAAATCGGCGATGCCGTACGACGCCAGCTTCCGCGGCACCAGCCCCAGACTCAGGATGTTCGATATGACCGCCAGGCGAAAGCCGCGCCGCCGCAGCTCGGCGAGCACGGCGG
>DYHL01000180.1:4760-5437 GCA_020724185.1 Candidatus Nitrosymbiomonas sp.
GCGCTTCCGGCCTCAGCGCCCGCCCGTAGAAGTTGTACTCGTAGTACAGCGTCAGCTCCTCGGCCTCAGCGCTCAGCCGGTCCCGGGGCAGCCCGTTGTCTGGGAAGACGTACTCGGTCCACACGCGGCTCGGCGGCAACTCCCGCTGGTGCTGTTCCCGCCATTGCTGGTAGGCTGCCATGCCGGAGAGCACGGCAGCGCGCAGATCCTCCAGCGACAGGCCGGGGTCAAGACCCCGGCCCGCCAGCATCTCCAGCAGGCCGCCGGCAGCGGTCAGGCGGGTGGCATCGTCGTAGTAGATCTCCTCCAGCGTGCCACCCAGGTCGAAGACGACGGCCTTGATCATCACCTTCTCCGCTGGTTCGCGACCCAGAAGTCCAAGATCTTGGCGCCGTGCTCGTAGGCGAACGTGGGATCAATTGTCCAGGCCTTGGCCTTCAGCACGGCCATGGGCACCGCCCCACGCGGGAACTCCAGCATGCCCGTGCGCACGGGGTAGTCTCCGGGCACGAACCAGGGCTCGTATCCCTTTCCGCCCCTGCTGTCGCCCATGAGCCACCGGATCATGAGCTTGGCGGCGTTGGGGTGAGGCGCCTGGTCAATGACGCCCAGGTAGGTCTGGTAGAAGACCGCACCGACGGGCTTGATGTCGAGCGCGGGCTCGAAGACAAACCTCC
>DYHL01000011.1:0-20460 GCA_020724185.1 Candidatus Nitrosymbiomonas sp.
TGCCTGCGCGCCAGGGGCGAGGAATGCGCAATCTGCCGCGACGCGTGCCCCTTCGGCGCCGTGCTGCTGGACGATGCCCCAAGCGAGGAGACGATGCAGGCGGGCGTGGTGGTGCTCGCCACCGGGTTCGAGCCATATCCGGCTGCTCGCAAGGGCCAGTTCGGCTATGGCCGTCACCCGGGCGTGATCACAACCATGGATCTGGAACGGGGATTGTGGCAGCACGGCATGGGATACCTGTCGCGCTTGATGCCCGACGACCGGCGAGTGGCCATGGTCCACTGCGTCGGCTCCCGTGACCTGGCCGCTGGCAGGGGCTGGTGCTCGCAGGTCTGCTGTCCCACCGCGCTGCGCCTGGCCAGCCGCATGGTGCGCGAGCTCCCAGGCCTGGAGGTCACGCTCTTCTTCATGGACCTGCAGAGGTGCGCACCAGGCATCGCCCGCCTCTTCGATGACCTGCCGCCGGAGATCCGTCTGGTGCGCGGCATCCCAGCGGACGTACTTTCGGAGCCAGGGGGCCTGCTCTTGACGTACGAGGACGTGTCCACGGCTACCAGGCGCCAGGAGCTGTTCGACCTGGTGGTGCTGGCGGTGGGCATGGATGCTCCCGCATCTGCCGCGGGCGTGCGGTCGTCAGCAGGCGGCTTCGTGTCCGACCTTCCGGCAGGGATCGTGGCGGCGGGCGCCTGTGGAGGCCCGGTCAGCATCCCGGAAGCTGTTGGGGAGGGCCTGAGGGCCGCGGGCGCCGCCCTCAGGGTCTTGGAGGGTCTGTCGTGAACGATTCTGGGACGGTCCTGGCGGTCTGCACCTGCGGCGGCACGCTGTGCGGCCGCCTCGCCACGGAGCGCATCGCCACGTCACCGGGCTTCGTGTCGGCGCTGGTCAGCCCTGATCTCTGCCTGCCCGCGGGCCGCGCGCGCGCTGCGTCCTGGCTTCGCGAGACCGCGGCCGGCAGCCTGGTGGTGGCCGCCTGCGGGATCCCTGCGGCGGCGCACGCGGTCGCCGAGGTGGCCCGCGTCGCAGGAGTCGCTGGGCATCGCACCAGCCTGGTGGATCTGCGGGAAGGGTGTGCCTGGGTTCACCCCCGACCTGATCAGGCCACTGCCAAGGCCCTCAGGATGGTGGCCTCGGCTGCGGCCGGCGTCAGAGAGGGCATGCCTCCGGCGCCTGACGCCGAGGTGAGGCCGTCGGGGCGGGTGCTCGTGGTGGGAACCGACCCGGGTTCCCTGGCTGCGGCTGCCCGCCTCAGTGAGCTGGGCTGCGAGGCAGTTCAGGTCACGGGAAAGCTGGAGCGGTTTGAGGGGCAGGCCGGCGAGTTCATGGCCAGGATCCGAACCGATCAGGGCGCTGAGTGTCACGCGGTGGGCGCCGTGATCGCGGCAGGCGATGCTCCCGCGGGTCCGCCCGTGGTACAGTCCGGCCAGAGGGTGGCCTTCCTGCTGGAGGGCGATCCCTGGCCTTCGGTTACCGAGTCAACGCTTTCGGCGGCCCTACACCTGGTGCGGGACCGCGGGTGCCGCGTGGTTGTGTTCTTTCGCGACATGGGAGTCGCCGGGCGCGGGCTGGAGGAACTCTACAGGGAGGCGCGCGGCTCGGGGGTAACGTTCGTCCGGATGGAAGCCGGGCCCCCGGCACTGGTTGAGGCAAACGGCGGGTGGAACATCACGCTGGATGTACCCGGCCTGGGACCCATCACCGAGACCGTTGACGTGCTCATCAGCGGTGCCACCGCTGCGCTGCAAGGGACGCGGGGCCTGGCAGAGGTACTCGGCGTGGCTCCCCGCAAGGGAGGCTGGGCGCCCAGGGAGCGCGCTCTTCTAGAGCCCGTTGCGACCGAACGCAGCGGTGTCTTCGTTATCGGACCGGCCCGCGGCCCGTACACCACTGACCAGGCAGTTCGCCAGGGAGAGGCCGCGGCAATGGCCGCGCTCTCGGTGGCCGCGCCAGGCGCTGTCATGGTCTCCGCTCGGGCCTCGGTGGACACCGAGCGGTGCGCCTTCTGCCTGACGTGTCTCCGGGTCTGTCCTCACCAGGCGGTGACCACCGCCATGGGTCAGACCATGCGGGTGCTGCCCGCTGCCTGCCAAGGGTGCGGGGTATGCGCGGCGGCCTGTCCTGCTGGCGCGATCCAGATCACTGAGAGCCCCAACCGCCGGCTCCTGGCAGAGATGGACGCGCTGATGGACGGACCGTCCCTTGGCGGTCGGCCCACGGTCGTTTTCGCCTGCGCGAACTCGGCGGTGCCGGCCCTCCAGGCGATGGGTAGACTGCGCCTATCCTACCCGGCAGCGGTGCTCGTTGTTCCCGTGCCCTGCCTGGGCCGGCTGGAGCCCGTGCACTGCGTGCGGCCGCTGGCGGCAGGAGCCGGCCGGGTCCTGCTCTGCGGCTGCTACGACCGGAGTTGCGAGCACCTGGTCGGGCCCGCGTCGGCCCGCAGGATGGTGGAGCGTGCCTCCGCGCTGGCAGGGGAGCTGGGCCTGGATCCCGGCGCCATTCATGTTGCGTCGCTGGCTCCGGTTGACTGGCACGGGATCGGCCATCTACTCAATGTGCCGTGCGATACCGAGGGCTCGGCGAAGGTGACGGCGCATGCAACCGCGTGAGTCGGCGGCGCAGCCGGTCCAGAGGGACCATTCCTGGCCACTGGCCATAGAGGCGGCCAGCGGGGAGCGCGTGGGGCTCTGCTTCGGCTGCGGGATCTGCACCGGGAGCTGCCCCCTGGCTTCGGCGATGGACTTGCTGCCGAGCCGTCTGATGAAGGCGGTTCAGCTTGGGCTCCGAGAGCGGGTGCTCGGGGCCACCGCGCCGTACCTCTGTGTCGCCTGCGAGACCTGTGCCGTCCGGTGCCCGAACGGAATAGATGTCGCGCGGGTGATGGACGCGGTGCGCCAGGCATCCCTGACCACGGGCAGGCCTGTTCCCAGGGTAGACATCCAGAGGTTTCACCGGTGGTTCCTGCGCACCGTGTGGATGTTCGGCCGCGCCCACGAGGGGTTGCTTTCGGCCGGGTACAGCCTGCAGCAGGGCCGGCTGCTACAGGATCTGTCCACGGGCCTGGCCCTGATGCGGCACGGCAGGCTGGCACTGTGGCCCCATACCGTCCGGCGGCAACGCGAGGTGCGCCGCCTGTTCAGGGCCATCGCGCAGAGGGGTGGACGGTGATGCAGGCGGTGGGGCAGAAGCCGCTCGCGCTCTACCCTGGGTGCTCGCTGCTCAGTACCGGAGCCGCCTACCTGGCTTCCGTGCGAGAGACGCTGCACCTCCTGGGGCTTGCGGTGAAGGACCTGACCGACTGGAACTGTTGCGGTGCCAGCTCGGCCCACTTCGTTGACCCGGAGCTGGCGGTCCTGCTGCCTGCCCGCAACCTCGCGATCGCCGAGGCCATGGGGGCCGACGTGCTGACCGCGTGCGCCGCCTGTCACCACCGGATGGTGCAGGCAGAACACGATCTCAGTACCTCGGATACCATGGCACGAGCCGCCATGGAAGCGGGCGTGGCCTACCGCGGTGGGGTCAGGGTGCGTCACCTGCTTTCGGTTCTGGACGAGACCGACCTCCCCGGACGGATCCGCCGCCCGCTAAAGGGGCTCAGGGTGGCATGCTACTACGGCTGCCTGCTGGTGCGGATACCCAGGTCCGGCGGCATAGACGACCCGGAGAACCCGGGCATCATGGAGCGCGTGCTAGGGGCCTGCGGCGCCGAGGTAGCCGACTGGCAGGGCAGGACCTGGTGCTGCGGCGCCAGCCTGGCCGCCACCGCGCCCGAGGTGGCAGGGGATCTTGTTCAGCGCGTTCTGGTGCAGGCGCATCGCGCGGGCGCCGACTGCATCGCCACCGCGTGTCCACTGTGCCAGCTCAACCTGGATCTGCTCCAGGGCGCCGCGGCGACCAGAGCTGGCTTCGAACGGCTGCTTCCGGTGGTGTTCTTCACTCAACTGACCGCGCTGGCGCTGGGAGCCAGCCCGCGCCGCCTGGGGTTCGAACAGCATCTGGTGGAGGTCCGGCCAATGATGGCGGCGCTGGCCGGATGAGGAAGGTGGTGCAGCCGTGATCGTTGCGCAGCAGAAGCCCCTGGAGGAGATCCGCCAGATGGTGCGCGGGTTCCGCCGCCTTCTGGTGCTTGGCTGCGGGACGTGCACCACCGTCTGCTTTGCGGGTGGAGAGAAAGAAGTTGGACTCCTCTCCACCTCGCTGCGGTCGGTGCTGGGCCAGGAGATCGAGATCGAGGAAGCCGTGGTTCAACGGCAGTGCGAGTGGGAGTTCCTGGACCAGGTCGGCGAGGCGGTAGGCCGGGCCGAGGCGGTGCTGTCGCTGGGGTGCGGTGTGGGCGTGCAGGGAATCGGGGAACGCTACCCAGGCGTGGTGGCGCTGCCAGGGCTCAACACCGCCTTCATGGGACTCACCGAGGCGCCGGGGATCTGGGGTGAGCGCTGCATGGCCTGCGGCGACTGCCTCCTGCACAGGACGGGCGGGATATGTCCGGTGGCCCGGTGCGCCAAGAGCCTCTTGAACGGTCCTTGCGGGGGTGTCCAGGACGGGCACTGTGAGATCTCGGTGGACAACCCCTGCGCCTGGGTGTTGATCTACGACCGTCTGACGCAGCAGGGCCGAGTCGAGCAACTGGAGGAGATTATTCCGGCGCGTGACTGGAAGGCGAGCCACTCCGGTGGACCACGCCGGATAGTGCGGCCCGACCTGCGCGATATGGTCGGGGAGGAGGTGTAGGGGCCATGCCCGCCGGCAGTAATCTGGAAGCGGTGCTGGCTGCCGGGCGGTTCGCCGTGACCGCCGAGTTGGGTCCGCCCAAAGGCACCAACCTGGGCGTGGTGGAGCGCAAGGCAGAGATCCTCCGGCACTGCTGCGACGCCGTGAACCTGACCGACAATCAGACCGCCATCGTGCGCATGTCCAGCCTGGCTTGCGCCATCCACCTGCGCCGGATGGGTCTGGATCCGGTGATGCAGATGACGTGCCGCGACCGGAACCGTCTGGCCCTGCAGTCGGACGTCCTGGGCGCCGCCGGAGCAGGGGTGCGGAACTTCCTGTGTCTGAGCGGAGACCACCAGCAGTTCGGCAACCACCCAGGCGCCAAGAATGTTTTCGATCTCGACTCCATCCAGCTTATCCAGGTGCTGGCAGGCATGCGGGACACGCGCAGATTCCAGGGCGGCGACGAGTTCACCGGGGACATCCCAATGTTCATCGGCGCCGCGGCCAACCCATTCGCCGACCCGCTGCCGTATCGGGTTGTCCGGCTGGCGAAGAAGGCGCGCGCAGGCGCCAATTTCATCCAGACGCAGGCCGTCTTCGACCTGGAGATCTTTGGGCGCTGGATGGCCCAGGTGAGGGCACGGGGGCTCCACGAGCAGGTTGCCATCATGGCCGGAATCGTACCCCTGAAGTCGGTCGGCACGGCCCGGTACATGCGGGACTACGTGTCAGGCGTGGTCGTGCCCGACGCCATCGTCTCCCGCATGGAGGACGCGCCCGATCCCAAGGCCGAGGGGATGGCCATCGCCGTGGAGCTCATTGACGCCGTGCGCGAGATACCGGGCGTCCGGGGTGTGCACATAATGGCTGTGGGGTGGGAGGATGTCGTCCCGATCCTGGCAGAGCGGGCCGGGCTCCTGCCGCGGCCGCTGATATGACGACTGTGGTGCAAAGACGCCGCTCGAAATCCCGGGAGGCGCGGGGGGGGAGGGCTGGGCTGAATGCAACCTCGGATCTTGGTGGTGGATGACGACCCGGACATCACCGTGGCGGTCCGGACGGTACTGGAGGCCGCGGGCTATCAGGTGGAGACCGCGCCCGACGGCGAGGAGGGGCTCGAAAGGGTCCGCCGGGAAGTGCCCGATCTGATCATCCTGGACATGCTCATGCCCAGGCTAGACGGTTACGGCGTGGTGCGGGCGCTGAAGGAGAAGCCCCGCTGGGCGGCCATTCCCATCGTGATCTTCTCGGCGGTGGGTGAGGAGGCCAGCCGGCGGAGGTACGAGCTGGAGGCCGGGCTGGCCATGGACGTAGACGACTACGTTGAGAAGCCGGTGAAGCCGGTGGATCTGTTGCACCGCGTCGGCAAGGTGCTGGAACGGCGCGGCAAGCGGGCAAGCAACCCGGGAGAGGTGTAGGGCCTTGGCTGGAGACCCGAAGCGTATCCTGTTGATTGACGACGATGCCGACTTCGTCGCGACCACCCGGATGGTGCTGGAGAGCTGTGCCTACCGGGTAACCGCGGCCCTCGACGGAGCAGAAGGGCTGGGCCTGGCGCGCCAGGATCCACCCGACCTGATCATCCTGGATGTGATCATGCCGTTCAAGGACGGCTTCACGGTATGCGAAGAGCTGAAGCAGGATCCGGCGCTGGCCGCGGTGCCGGTCCTGATGCTTACATCGTTCGCCGAGCGGCGCGGCGATACTGACCTACCGGTCAGCGCCGGGTTCGGCCTGGAGGCAGAGGACTACCTTGACAAGCCGGCTCCTCCAGGCGTGCTTCTCGCCCGGGTGGAACGGCTGCTCTCCCGTCACGGCCGGGCGGAAGGAGGACCGGGGATTCCATGACCCTGCGAGCGGCCCTGGCTCAAGGCCAGTTCGTGGTGACCGCCGAGGCCTCCCCGCCCAAGGGGACAAACGTGGCAGGGGCCATCGCGGAAGTCGAACACCTGCGGGGGCGGGTGCAGGCGTTCAACGTCACCGATCAGCAGAGCTCGGTGATGCGTCTTGGGTCTCTGGCGCTCTGCTACCTGCTCAAAGAGCGGGGCCTTGAGCCCATCTTCCAGGTTACGTGCCGCGACCGGAACCGGATCGCCCTTCAATCGGATCTCCTGAGCGCGGCGGCGCTGGGCATCGAGAACGTGCTTTGCCTGACCGGGGACCACGTGAAGCTGGGCGATCACCCGCAGGCCAAGCCTGTCTTTGACCTGGACTCGGTCTCCCTGCTGCGGGCCGCGGCCGGGCTGGCGCAGGGCCAGGACATGGCGGGAAAGAAGCTGGACGGGGTGCCCAACTTCTTCCTGGGTGCGGTCGTCAGCCCAGGCGCGGATCCGGTGGAACCCCAGCTGCTCAAGATGGAAAAGAAGGCGCAGGCCGGCGCTGAGTTCTTTCAGACCCAGGCCATCTTCGCCCCCGACGCGTTCGCGCGCTTCATGGAAGCGGCCCGCCCCATGGGCAAGCCCGTTTTCGCCGGGATCATCATGCTGAAGTCCGCCGGCATGGCCCGGTTCATGAACCGGAACGTCCCTGGCGTGCACGTTCCCGATCGCCTGATCGAGGTCATGGAGACCGCCAAGGATCGCCAGGAGGCCAGCGTGGGCGTGGCCGTGGAACTGATCAGGCAGCTACGGCCGCTGTGCCAGGGCATCCATCTAATGGCCATGGGGTGGGATCACCTGCTTCCGCGGGTGCTGGAGCAGAGCGGCCTGACGGGTTAGGGAGTGGTGTAGCGTGGTCAACCTGGAGGCATTGGAGCGCTCGTCCCTGTTCAGGGATCTGCCCGCGGCGCTGCTGCGCCGTTTGGCCGCGATGGGGGAAGAGCGTTCCTACGCGCCCGGACAACGGATCTTCCAGGAAGGGGAGGGCGCCACGCACCTGTGCATCATCAAGGAGGGGCGCGTAGCCCTTGAGATGGACCTTCAGATCGGTCGGGCCGAGGCCGGCGAACGCCGCACCTTTGCCGCGGTGCTGGGTCCCCCTGACTGCCTTGGTTGGTCCGCGATCGTGCCTCCCCATACCCGCACCATGTCGGCCGTGGCGATTCAGGCCACGACGGTGGTAGCGTTTGAGCGCGAGGCGCTGGAGCGCCTGATCGCCGACGACCCCAGGGCTGGGACCCTTCTAATGCGCGGGCTGGCCCAGATGGTGGGGAATCGCCTGGTGGAGGCCAGGGCCAAGCTGGGCTTCGTCATCGCGATGGTGTCCCACGAACTGAAGGCACCCCTGGCGGCCGTGGAGAGCTATCTGCAAGTTATGTTGTGCGGCTACGCCGGTGAGGTCCCAGACCGGCAGCGGGAGATGCTCGGCCGGTGCAGCATTCGGGTGCAGGAGTTGATTGAACTCATCAATAGCCTCCTCAGGGTCTCCCGGATTGAGACCGGCGACCTCTCCGCAGAGCTCGGTGTCGCATCCCTGCAGGACGTCATTGAGAAGGCCGTGGAGAACGTGGCAGCCGCTGCCCGGGAGAAGGGTGTGCGCCTGCAGGTGCGTGTACCCGCGGACCTGCTTCCGCTCCTGATGGCGCCGCTACGCATCCAAGAAGCCGTCTCCAACCTCCTGGACAACTCGGTGAAGTTCACGCCATCCGACGGAGAGGTCGTCGTGACCGTTGATGACCGAGGAGACGACATTCGGGTGCAGGTGCGCGATACCGGGATTGGGATCGCCTCATCCGAGCTGCCCCGGGTCTTCGATGAGTTCTACAGGGGGCAGATGGCCCAGTCGAAGGGGCTGGGGCTGGGCCTGTCCCTCGTGAAGAAGATCGTCGAGGCCCACCGGGGTCAGATCTGGGCGGAGAGCCCGCCTCCGGGAGAGGCACGCGGCGCGGCCATCACGTTTACGCTGCCCAAGGCCCTGGCTGTCCATCTCTCACCTGGCGACAGGCCGCCGGCTGGGCATGGGGAGGCAGCCTGAGATGATTCAGCGTGACGCCCTGGACCGGTGCGCCCTGTTTGGAGGGCTGGGGCCGTCGGCCCGCGACCTGGTAGCCTCGCTGGGGACCGTGGTCTCCTTCCAGGCCGGGGAGCGCATCTTCTCCGAGGGTGACGATGCGCGCGACTTCTGCGTGATCAATGAAGGCCGGGTGGCCCTGGAGATGCGGGCCCCTGAGCAGGGCGAGGAACTGCCCAGGTCGGTGGTCGTGGCCGTGTTGGGAGCGGGCGAGAGTCTTGGCTGGTCGGCCCTGGTGCCACCGTTTGTGCTGACGATGTCCGCGGTGTGCGTGGAGCCGGCGGTTTTGGTAGCCTTCAACGGCCCGGTTCTGCGCAGATTGATGTCGCTGGACTGGGAGATCGGCTATCCTATCATGGCCGGCCTGGTGGATCTCGTCGAGTGCCGCATGGCGCAAATACGGACCCGCCTCACTCAGATGCAGGCAGTGGCCACCCACGATGTGCGCGCTCCCGCTGCAAGGGTGACCAGCTACCTGGAGGCCATGCTGGCAGGAACGGCCGGCGACCTCACCGACGATCAGCGGCACATCCTCGAGCGGTGCCGCCAGCGATTGGTGGACCAGATCGAGCTGCTCGACCGCCTGGTGCGCGTCTCCCCGCCCGCGCCCGAGGAGCGCGGCGGCGGCGCGCCACCCGCGCCAACGGCCCGGGCCGCCGGCCCGGCCGAGGAATCCGAAGCGGCCGAGGTGGCCGAGGAGGTCGCCGGCGGCGTCGTGGGCGCGGCGATGGTGGTCGGCGGCGGGATCGCGGGTATCCAGGCAGCGCTGGATCTAGCCGACGCTGGCATCAAGGTGCACCTGGTAGAGCGTGGGACGGCTATCGGCGGCCGGATGGCCACGCTCGACAAGACCTTCCCCACGAACGATTGCGCGATGTGCATCCTGTCGCCCAAGCTGTCCGGCGTCAGGCTGCATCCCAACATTGAGGTCCACACGCTGGCTGAAGTCGAGGCCCTCGAGGGAAGCGCCGGCGACTTCAGCGCGACCATCCGCCAACGCCCGCGCTTCGTGGACCTGCTCCGCTGCACCGGTTGCGGCGACTGCGCCACGGCGTGTCCGATAGGCGTGCCCAGCGAGTTCAACGCCGGACTGGCGCCGCGCACCGCGATCTACCGCTCCTACGCCCAGGCCGTCCCAGGTGCCTACTCCATTGACAAGCGGGGCTCCGCACCCTGCCGTGACGCCTGTCCCATTCATCAGCGGGCGCAGGGGTACGTCGCGCTGGTGGCCCAGGGACGCTACGAAGAGGCGTTCCGGGTAATCCAGATGGAGAACCCCTTCCCCGGGATATGCGGCCGCGTCTGCAACCACCGGTGCGAGGACGCCTGCTCCCGCAACCTGGTGGACGGCCCGGTGAACCTGGCGGCGTTGAAGCGGTTCGTTGCCGATTGGGCCTATGCTCGGCCGAGCGAGCCCCAGCCGCGCGAGCCCGAGGCCCGGGTTGAGCCTGCGCACCCCGAGCGTGTGGCCGTGGTGGGATCAGGTCCTGCTGGTCTGACCGCTGCCCGCGACCTCGCGATCAAGGGGTACACGGTAACCGTGCTCGAGGCGCTGCCCACCCCCGGCGGGATGATGCGGGTTGGAATCCCGGAGCACCGCCTGCCCACGCCGATCATCGAGCGGGAGATCGCTGACATCGCCGCGCTGGGCGTCGAGATCCGCTGCAACAGCCGCGTGTCGCACGTGCGCGACCTGTTTACCGAGGGATTCAACGCGATCTTTCTGGCAACCGGCGCCCACAGAGCCCGGAAGCTTCCCGTTCCCGGGGCAGACCTGCCGGGTGTGCTGGTCAGCACCGATGTCTTGCAGAACGCCCGCCTGGGCCAGCCGGTACCACTGGGACGGCGGGTACTCGTCCTGGGAGGAGGCAACGTCGGTTTCGACGTGGCTCGAACCTGCGTGCGGTTGGGCGCCGAAGTGCACGTGGCGTGTCCCGAGGCGCGCGAGGCGATGCCGGCCCACTCCGGCGAGATCGCCGCGGCCGAGGAAGAGGGCGTCCGCGTCCACCCCTCCACGTCCTTCGTCCGGGTGCTGGAGCGCGACGGCCGCGCCGCGGGCATGGAGTGCCAGAAGGTGCGTTCCATGCGCTTTGACGATGCGCGCCGCCTGCACCTCGACCTCGTCGAGGGCAGCGAGCACGTACTGGAGGCGGACACGGTCATCTTCGCAATCGGCCTGGCGCCACAGACCGAGATAGTCTCCGGCCTTCCAGGGGTTGCCACCACGCCGTGGGGATCGCTGCAGGTGGATCCGGACTCGCAGTCCGCGGGCTACCCTGGCCTGTTCGCGGGCGGGGATCTGGCCACCGGCACCGCGTTCGTGGTGGACGCGATCGCCGCCGGCCACCGCGCAGCTCGCGGCATCCACGCCTACCTGCGCGGGACGGTCCTGGAGACCGACCCCCAGGCCCCGGTGGCGAAGCTCACCCTGGACGAGGTCGAACATCGGTTGCTCCGCGGCCAGATACGGCTGCAGCCGCGCTCCGGCGTCCACGAACTCCCTCCGGGGGTGCGGCGCGCCTCGTTTATCGAGGTGGACGAGGGGTTGACCGAGGAAGAAGCGCGTCAGGAGGCTGTGCGATGCCTGGCCTGCGGCGTCTGCGCCGAGTGCCTGGCGTGCGTGCAGGCGTGCCGCCGTGAGGCGATCAACCACGCCGAGACCGAACGCGTGGAGACGCTGAGCATCGGCGCCGTGGTTCTGGCGCCGGGCATCGAGCCGTTTGACGCCGCGCTCGCCGATGCCTACGGCGTGGGTCGCTTCCCGAACGTCCTGACCGGACCGCAGTTCGAACGGCTCCTCTCGGCGTCGGGACCGACGCAGGGGCACGTCACCCGACCCTCTGACGGCGCGGCTCCCCGTAGGATCGCCTTCCTGCAGTGCGTGGGTTCGCGCGACCAGCAGAACCGCTACTGCTCCGCGGTGTGCTGCATGTACGCCACCAAGGAAGCGATCCTGGCCCGAGAGCACGTTCCCGATGCGGAGTGCACGATCTACTACGCGGACATGCGCGCCTTCGGCAAGGGCTTCGATGCCTACCTCGAGCGGGCCGAGCGCAACCAGGTCCGGTTCGTGCGCACGCGCGTGGCCGCTCTTCGTGAGGACCCGCAAACCCGATCGCTGACCTTCAGGGTCGAGGAGACCGGGGTTGTGCGCGAGGAGCAGGCCGACCTGGTCGTGCTGGCGGTGGGTCTGACCCCGCCCAAGGACGCCGGCGCGCTGGCCCGCGCCGCGGGGATAGCGCTCAACGAGCACGGTTTCGCAGCCACGGTACCCTCCGCGCCGATGGAGACCAGCCGGCCCGGCGTGTTCGTGTCCGGCGGATTCCGCGGACCCAGGGACATCCCCGACTCCGTTGTGGATGGCAGCGGCGCAGCCGCCGCTGCGATGGCCGTCATCGGATCGGCCCGGGGGACCCAGATCGTCCCCAAGGTCTATCCTCCTGAGATGTTGCTGGATCCGGAACCGCGCGTCGGCGTGTTCGTATGCCACTGCGGGTCGAACATCGCCGGTGTGGTGGACGTGACCGGCCTGGCTGCTTACGCCAGGACGCTGCCGGGCGTGGTCCTGGCCGAGACGTCGCTCTACACCTGCTCGGCCGACACCCTGATCCGCATCAAGGAGGCAATAATCGAGGAGCACCTCAACAGGGTGGTGGTGGCAAGCTGCACCCCGCGCACGCACGAACCCATCTTCAGGGAGACGCTGCGCGAGGCCGGGCTCAACCCCTACTTGTTCGAGATGGCCAACATCCGCGATCAGTGCAGTTGGGTGCACCGCGACGACCCCTCCGGCGCCACGGAGAAGTCGCGCGCGCTGATTACGGCGGCGGTCGCCCGCGCCGCGCGGCTGGCGCCCCTGCACAAGGTGCGGGTGCCGATGCGAAACGAGGCGATGGTGATCGGCGGTGGCGTGGCAGGCCTGACCGCCAGTCTCAACCTGGCCGAGCAGGGATTCCCGGTTGTGCTGGTGGAGCGATCCTCTGCGCTCGGCGGACGCCTGCGCTCGCCGCTGTTGACCTGGGGCGGCGCTACGGCCGCGGATTCGCTGCGGGAACTGGTCGAGCGGGTGACCGACCATCCGCGCGTGAGGGTCTTGACCGGCCACAGGGTCGTCTCCTCGCACGGCACGGTAGGCAACTTCGAGACCACCGTGGCAGGCCTGGACGGAGAAGTGATCTTCGGACACGGGGTGACCGTTATCGCTACCGGAGTGCAGGAGTGGAAGCCCTCGGTCTACGGGGCCGGTGAGGACGCGCGCGTGGTTGCGCTCTCGGAGTTTGAGGCACGCCTCATGACCGGTGGCGGGTCGCCTCCGGGGGCTGTGGCATCGGTGGTCATGCTTCTGTGCGCCGGCCCCTGGGACCGCATGCCCTTCTACTGCAGCCGCACTTGCTGCGCCCAGTCCCTTGCCGCCGCGCTGGCGTTCAAGCGCGCGAACCCCGAGGTGTCCGTTACGGTAATTGCCCGCGAGATCCGAACCTACGGGTTCACCGAGGAGCTGTACACCCAGGCGCGGGAGGCCGGGGTCGTGGTGTTCCGCCACTCGGCCGAGGAGCCCCCACAGATCACGCGCACTTCCGAGGCCCTCAGCGTCACCGTGCGGGACCAGGCGCTCGGCGAGGAGATCACCCTGGACGCCGGCTTGCTCGTGGTGGCGCCGGCGCAGGTGCCCTCGGACGGCGCGTCCGACCTCACCACGATCTTCAAGGTGCCGGCCTCCGCGGACGGCTTCTTCCTGGAGGCCCACGTGAAGCTGCGGCCGGCGGAGTTCGCCAGCGAGGGGCTGTTCCTCTGCGGCGGCGCCCACTACCCCAAGCCGCTGGACGAGGCGATCGCCCAGTCCCTGGCATCGGCGGCTCGGGCCAGCACCCTGTTGTGGCGCGACAGCCTGGAGGTCGGCGGCGTTGTCACCGCGGTGGATCGCGACCACTGCACAACCTGCCTGACCTGCCTCCGGGTGTGCGCCTACGACGCCATATCGTTTGATGCCGACGGGATCGCCGTCATTGAGCCCACCCGGTGTCAGGGCTGTGGACTGTGCGTGGCGGTGTGTCCGGGCAGCGCGCTCAGTCTGGGACACTACTCGCGAGACCAGATGCTCGCCAAGATCACCGCGCTGCTGGGAGGGATGGAGGTAGTGCGTGTCGACTGACGTTGCCCCGACCCCGGCAGAGGTCGAGGCCGCCCCGGCCGCGGTGGAGATCGTGGCCTTCTGCTGCTTCTACTGCGCCTACGCCGCGGCCGACCTGGCGGGCGTGATGCGCCTGGCCTATCCGCCCAACGTGAAGGTGATACTGCTGCCGTGCACCGGCGGAATTGACTCGATCTACATCCTGCGCGCTTTTGAGGCCGGGGCCGACGGGGTCTTTGTGGCAGGGTGCCTGGAGGGACAGTGCCACTACCAGGTGGGCAACTACCACGCCAAGGCGCGCGTCCGGTACCTCAAGGAGCTCCTTGACGAGGCAGGCATCGGCGGGCAGCGCCTGGAGATGTTCAACCTCTCGTCGGCCCAGGGACCCAGGTTCGCCGAGATAGCCAGGGAGATGACCGATCGCATCACGGCGCTGGGCCCGACGCCGCTCAAACGACGAGGTCAAACATGAGCCGTACCACGCTGGCAGGGGAGATCTGGCAGGAGAGCGGCCAGGATCCCGCGCGCTGCTTCCAGTGCAAGGTGTGCACCAGCGGATGCCCGCTGGCCGCGGAGATGGACCTGGCGCCTCACGCCGCAATGCGCGCGCTGCAGCTCGGGGTTGACGAGCGGTTGCTGCGGGGCAACACTTTCTGGCTGTGTGCCGCTTGCCAGGCGTGCACCGCGCGCTGTCCCCAGGGAATTGACGTGGCCCGCGTCATGGACGCGTTGAGGATCGTGGCCGCGCGGCGGCGCGTCCCGGCGCGCGTTCCGGAGGCGCTGGTCTTCACGCAGGCCGCTGTGCGCAGCATGCGCCTGTTCGGGCGGCTCTTCGAGGCGGGCGTCGGGGCAGAGGTGAATCTCAGGATGCGCCAGCCGCTCCGCCAGGGGAAGTTTGCGCTTAGGCTGCTTAGGGCGGGCAAGCTTCGTCTGTTGCCCGACCTGCCTGGCCGCCCCTCGGACCGGCAGGCGGAGGCAGGCGAGATCGCATACTACCCCGGGTGCGCGCTGCACGCCAGCGCCAGGGAATACGATACCTCCACGCGCGGGGTGGCCGCAGCCCTTGGTATGCGGCTGCGCGAGATTGACGGGTGGCGGTGCTGTGGGGCCACCGCGGCGCACCAGACCTCCGCCGATCTTGCCCTGGAGCTGCCGCTGTCCAATCTGAGCCTTGCGGCCCGGGCAGGGCACGCTGCCGTGACCGCGCCCTGCGTCGCCTGCTTCTCCCGCCTGCGCCATGCCCAGGTGGAGGCCCCAGACCGGGCGCCGCAGGCGCTGCGCGTGCAGCACCTGCTACACACCTTCCTGGAAGGCGGGCTGGAAGCGATCCGTGCCAGGGTCAAACGGCCGCTGCGGGGCATGCGCGTGGCCTGCTACTACGGCTGCCTGCTCACGCGGCCGCCCGCGGTCACCGGCTCGGAGCGGCCGGAGTATCCGATGGAGATGGACCGGCTGATCTCCGCGCTGGGTGGGGTGCCGGTGGCCTGGTCGTACAAGACCGAGTGCTGTGGGGCAGGACACGCGGTCGTGCGTCCAAGCCTTGTGATCGAACTCACGGGCCGCATCTTGCGGGACGCTCAGGCTGCCGGCGCCGAGGCGCTGGCAGTAGCCTGCCCGCTCTGCCACAACAACCTCGACGCCCGGCAGGAAGAGGCGGCGCGCGCCGCCGGGCTGCCTCCCATGCCGGCATTCTTCTTCACGCAACTGATGGCAGTCGCGTTCGGCCTCCAGGAGCAGGCCGTGAGCCTGGAAGGGCTGATGACCGATCCGCGCCCGCTGCTCCAGATGCGGGGGCTGACTGCCACCGCAGCCGAGATCTGATCACAGGGAGGTAGACATGTACCCGGAGAAGCCAATTGACGAGTTCCTAGCCAAGTTAGCGTCGGCCGCCCCGGAGCCCGGAGGTGGAGCCGCGGCCGCGTTGACCGCGGCCACCGGGGCCGCACTTGTAAGCATGGTGGCCAACCTTACCGTAGGCAGGGAGAAGTACGCGGCGGTACAGGCGGAGATGGAGCAGGCCAGGGATCGGGCCGATGCGCTGCGTCTGGAGTTCCTGGCGGCCATTGACCAGGACGCGGAGTCGTTTCGGCGGGTGATGGATACCTACAAGCTGCCCCGCGATACCGATGAGCAGAAGGCCGCCCGCAAGGCGGCGATCCAGCAGGCCCTGCGCGAGGCCTCCAAGGTTCCGGCCGGGGTGATCCGCCTGTGCCAAGAGGTGGCCCACTGGAGCAAGGTGGTGACCGAGAAGGGCAACGCGCAGTTGATCACCGACGCCGCCATCGCGGCGCTGCTGGCCGACTCGGGTGCCCAGAGCGCCGCACTCAACGTCAAGATCAACCTGGGGCCGATCGGGGACCCCGCGTTCACGGATCCGCTGTGGGCCCAGATCCAGGCCGACCTGGAGGGCATACGGGCGGTGCGCGACGAGGTCATGAAGATCACCTATGAAAGGCTCGGGTGAGCGCCGATGGCAGAGATCATTGACGGCAACGCCATTGCCGAGGAGATCAAGTCCGAGCTCAAGGCCGAGATCGCACAGATGCGGGCGAAGGGGCGCGCTCCGGGCGTGGCCACGCTCCTGGTCGGAGATGACTACGGCGCCAAGATGTACCGGCGTCAGGTCGAGCGCACCGCGGCCGAGATAGGACTCGCCTACAGGGACGTCTCGCTTCCGGCTGAAGCCACCCTTGCGGACGTCGTCGGTGGCATGCACGCGCTCAACCAGGACCCAACGGTGCACGGCATCCTGCCGCTGCGGCCCCTGCCCAAGGGGATGCCCGAGGCGCCCGTGCTCGAGGCGATTGATCCTGCCAAGGACATTGACTGCCTGCACGCGATCAACGCCGGCCGGCTCTCCCTGGGGCAGCCCGTGGTCTACCCGGCTACCCCGTGGGCTTGCTACGTGCTGCTGGAGCGGTTCTTCGCCCACAAGGGGCTAGATCCCAAGGCGGCGTTCGAGGGCAAGGACCTGGTCATCGTGGGACGCAGCAACATAGTGGGCAAGCCCGCCTACTTCCTGGCGCTGGAGCGAAACGCGACGGCCACCACGGTGCACTCGTTCACCTCTAGGGCCGGCGCCCTGCCCGCGCACACGCGCAGGGCCGACATCCTGATCGTCGCCATGGGTAAAGCCGAGTTCATCACCGCCGAGATGGTCAAACCCGGCGCCATCGTCGTGGACGTGGGAATCAACATGAAGCCGGTATTGGATGACGCGGGTCAGCCGGTGCTGGACGACCGCGGCCGCCCCAAGCGCAAGACGGTGGGCGACGTCGCCTTCGACGAGGTCCGCGAGGTCGCGGGCGCCATTACCCCGGTGCCCGGGGGAGTCGGCTCGGTCACCAACATGCTGCTGATGCGCAACGTGGTCCAGGCCGCGGGGAGGGCCTGATCATGCCGGCTGCTCCTTCGGGCACCACGGCCCGGCCGCGCAAGACGGTCTACCTGGGCGATCCGCTGGCCGAACCGCCCGCGCCTGATCTGCTTTCCCTGCTGGAGCCCTATCAGGGGCGCCGTGACACCGTCGTGTCGGTGCTGCAGGCGCTTCAGGAGCGGTATGGATACCTCCCTGAGCGTGCCATGCGGTACGCCGCCCGCGAGCTGGGGGTCCCGCTCGCGCGCATCTACGGCGTGGCCACATTCTACAACCAGTTTCGTTTCACCCCGCCGGCGCGTTACTCGGTCCACGTGTGCCGCGGCACCGCTTGTCACGTGGCCGGTTCTGGTGCGATCCTGACCGCCATCAAGAAGGACCTGAACATCGCGGAAGACGAGAGCACCCCCGACGGGATGTTCAGCCTGCAGACCGTAGCGTGCATCGGCTGCTGCAGCCTGGCGCCGGCAGTTGTCGTCAACCATGACGTCCACGGTACGGTCAGCCCAGAGCGCATCAAGGTGGTTCTGGACAGGTACAGGGCTCCAGAGGTGGAGGCACAGTCATGAACGAGAACGGAAGCCGCGGACCCGCAGTAGCGCTGCCCCTGCGAGGGGAGGGGGCCGTTCTGCAGGCAGCGCGGCAGTTTGCCGAGATCGTGGGTGCGCCGCCACGGCGGTTCCAGGTGTGCGCGGGAACCGGCTGCGTTTCCAACAGCAGCCTTCAGGTAGCCGAAGCCCTGGGCAAGGCGACGTCCTCGCCTGTGAGCATCACCGGGTGCCACGGTTTCTGTGCCAGGGGCCCCCTCGTGCGCGTGGAACCCCACGGGTTCCTGTTCACCGGGGTCCGCCCTGAAGCCGTGCCCGACCTGATCCAGCGGCTGGATTCCGGGCAGGAGCCGTCCGAGGATCTTCTGTACCACGATCCCCTCACCGGTCAGGCGCATCTTCTGGAGCACCAGATCCCCTTCTATCACCACCAGCAGCGTATAACGTTGCAGAACTGCGGTGTCGTGGATCCCGATGACATACGGACCTACCTGGCGCGGGGCGGGTATTCCGCGCTGGACCGTGCGCTGTTCCGCATGAGCCCGGAGGACGTAATCGGCGCTGTTTCCGAATCCCGCCTGCGGGGCCGCGGCGGCGCCGGTTTCCTGACCGGCAGGAAGTGGGATCTAACCCGCCGGCAGGGCGGGGCACGGAAGTTCATCATCTGCAACGGTGACGAAGGCGACCCCGGCGCCTTCATGGATCGGAGCATTATGGAAGGCGACCCCCACGCGGTAATCGAGGGGATGCTACTTGCCGGGTATGCCGTGGGAGCCTCGGAAGGGTACGTCTACGTGCGGCACGAGTACCCGCTGGCCGTGCAACGGCTCAAGCGGGCGGTGGAGGAGGCGACCACCTGGGGGTTGCTGGGCCCTTCTTTGTTGGGAACCCGGTTCGCGTACCAGATTCACGTGCGCGAGGGCGCCGGAGCCTTCGTGTCCGGGGAGGAGACCGCGCTGATCCGCTCCATCCAGGGCGAGCGGGCCGTGCCATACATGCGCCCTCCGTACCCCAGCGAGCGCGGGCTCTGGGGCTGCCCCACCTGCATCAACAACGTTGAAACTCTCGCCACGATCCCGCTGATCATCATGCGGGGTCCGGGATGGTATGCCGGCCTCGGGACGTCCAACAGCGGAGGGACCAAGGTCTTTGCCCTGACCGGCGCCATCAAGAACACCGGCCTGGTCGAGGTGCCGTTGGGAACCTCGCTGCGGCACGTGGTGGAGAACATCGGGGGTGGGCCGCGCCCTGGGCGCCGGATTAAGGCCGTACAGATCGGAGGGCCTTCGGGTGGGTGCCTGCCGGAATCCTTGCTTGACACCCCTGTGGATTACGAGGACCTGGGGGCAACCGGCGCCATCATGGGCTCGGGTGGGCTCGTGGTGGCAGACGACACAACCTGCATGGTGGACCTGGCGCGCTACTTCCTGAGCTTCACGCAGGACGAGTCGTGCGGCAAGTGCATTCCCTGCCGGATAGGGACCCGCAAGATGCTGGGGATACTCACCCGGATCACCATGGGCGAGGCCCGTTCCGACGACGTTGACCGCCTCGAGCAGGTCGCCAGGACCGTGCGCACCTCCTCGCTGTGCGGCCTGGGCCTGACCGCGCCGAACCCGGTAATGACAACGCTTCGGTACTTCAGAGACGAGTATGCTGCCCACGTACAGGACCGGCACTGTCCGGCCGGGGCGTGTGAGGCATTGAGGTGATGGCGATGGCGATCCTAACGATCAATGGGCGGACGGTGGAGGCGAGGGAAGGGACCACCGTGCTGGAGGCTGCGCTGGGGGTCGGCTTCGACATCCCGCGTCTATGCGATCATCCCGACTTGACTCCCTGGGGCGGATGCCGGCTGTGCCTGGTAGAGGTCGAAGGATACCCTGCGACCATGCCGAGTTGCGGCCTCTCCGTCCAGAACGGTATGGTGGTCACCACGCACAGCGACCAGCTTACGGCGCAGCGTCGCGAAGTGCTCGATCTGCTGTTATCCGACCATCCTCTGAACTGCGTCATCTGCGAGAAGGCGGGCAACTGTGACCTGCAGCGCTACGCCTACGAATTCGGCCTTTCCGAGAGCAGCCACGAGAAAGAGATCGCGCGCAAGCTGTACCAGGACGAGAACGCGTTTCTCGTGCGGGACCACCAGTACTGCATCATCTGCACGCGCTGCGTGCGCGTCTGCGACGAGATCGTGGGCGCCAGCGCGATCGAGGTCGCGCAGCGCGGGTTTGGGGCGCTCGTGGCCACGCCATTCGACGCCCCGCTCGTGGAGACGCCGTGCACCTTCTGCGGCAACTGCGTCCAGGTCTGCCCGACCGCGGCGTTGGTGCCGCTGGATCGCATCGGCAAGGGCCGCGAGTGGGATCTGACCCGTACCCGCACGGTCTGTCCATACTGCGGCACCGGCTGCGGGATAGAGGTGGCCACCCGGGGGGACGAGATCGTGGCGGTGTCGGGCTACGGTACGCCTGCCAACGGCGAGTTCCTCTGCACCAAGGGTCGGTTCGGGCTGGGGTTCGTGGGGCACCCGGACCGGCTCCGCCGGCCGCTGATCCGGCGCGACCTGGCCTACTCGCTGGGGCTCATCGACACCCCTCCGCCTGCGGCGCTGGCCCGCTCCCCGTTGGGCCGCGCGCCCGCGGCCGGGGAGACCCACGTCGAGGTGGACTGGGAGATCGCCCTGGATCTGATCGCCGACCGCCTGGCCGCGGTGGTGAAGGAATCGGGCCCCGACTCCTTTGCGG
>DYHL01000011.1:20470-23276 GCA_020724185.1 Candidatus Nitrosymbiomonas sp.
AGGGATTGGCTCCGCGCTGTGCACCAACGAGGATAACTACCTCTTTCAGAGACTGGTGCGGGGGGTGATTGGCACCAACAACGTGGACCTCTGCGCCAGGGTCTGACACGCCCCTTCGGTGGCCGGTCTGGCCGCCGCCTTCGGAAGTGGGGCAATGACCAACAGCATCCGGGAGATCAGGGATGCCGACTGCATCCTGGTGATCGGATCCAACACCGGCGAGGCGCACCCGGTCATCTCCTACGAGGTGGTCCGGGCAACGAAGCGCGGGGCGACGCTGATCGTGATTGATCCTAGGAAGATCAGTCTAACCCGGCACGCCGCGCTGCACCTGCGGCCGGCACCGGGGACCGACCACGCGCTCTACCTGGGGATGCTGAACGCCATCGTGACCCATGGCTGGCTCGACCGGGAGTTCATTGCCAGCCGTACCGACGGGTTTGAGGCGTTCGCCGCGGCCCTCGACGCCTGGACCCCGGATGTCGCCTCAGCCGCGTGCGGGGTGCCTGCCGAGCAGATCGTCGAGGCAGCCCGGTTCTACGCGCTAGGGTTGCGCCGGAACGCGGCGGAGGGCGACGAGAACGCACTACCGCGCGGGGCGTCTACCATCCTCTACGGGATGGGAATAACGGAACGCTCCAACGGCACCGAGCTGGTCAAGACGCTGGCCAATCTGGCCATGGTGACCGGGCAGATCGGTCGTCTCTCTACCGGGGTCAACCCACTGCGAGGGCAGGTAAACGTGCAGGGAGGGTGTGACATGGGCTCGCTGCCCAACGTCTACCCCGGCTATCAGCAGGTCGCCGACCCCGCGGTGCGCGCGAAGTTCGCGCGGGCCTGGGCGCAGCGCCAGTCCAAGGCCGGCCGCGAGCTGACCTTGCCCGAGTCACCCGGACTGACCTTCATCGAGATGATCCGGGGCGCCGCCGATGGGCGGATCCGGGCGATGTACATCATGGGCGAGAACCTCATGATGACCAACCCCGACGCCACCCTGATGGAACGGGCGGTGCGCTCGCTCGAATTCCTGGTGGTCCAGGAGATCTTCCTGACCGAGACCGCCCAGCTGGCCCACGTGGTCCTGCCCGCGGCCTCGTTTGCGGAGAAGAGCGGTACGTTTACCAACACCGAACGGCGCGTGCAGCTCGCTCGTCCCTTCACCCGGCCTCCGGGAGAGGCCCGGCCCGACTGGGCGATTCTATGCGCGGTTGGCCGCCGTCTGGGCCGCCGGCTGCGTCGCCCCCTGCGATGGGAATACGGTTCGGCTGCCGAGGTCATGCGCGAGGTCGCCAATCTCTGCACGATCTTTGGCGGCATCACACACGAGCGGCTGGAAACCGTAGGGCTGCAGTGGCCGTGCCCAACCCCGGAGCACCCCGGGACCCTGTTTCTGCACGCGGAGCAGTTCTCGCGGGGCAGGGGGCGGTTCCACGCGACCTCTCCGGCACCCCCGTTCGAGCCCACCGATGACGCCTACCCGCTGGTGCTTTCCACCGGCCGAATCCTGTACCATTACAACGGCGGGCCCATGACGCGGAGGGCCGCGCCCCTGGACTGGCGCGAGCCGAGGGCCTACGCTGAGATTCACCTCGAGGATGCCGCGCGCGCTGGAGTGCGCGACGGCCAGGCGTGCCTGATCAGCAGCAGGCGCGGCAGCATTCGCGTCCAGGCCCGTGTGGGGGAGGTCGTGCCCGTGGGGATGATCTACGTGCCGTTCCACTTCCGTGAGGCCGCGGCCAACCTGCTCACCCATGCCGACGGGCTGGATGCCGGCGCCAAGACACCGGAGTACAAGTATGCGGCGGTGCGCCTGGAACGGCTGCGGGCCGAGCGCGCGGGCGCTGCCGGGGCGGCGCATCCGCCGCCCGAGTAGGCCAAACGCATGCGGCTGCACCTGAAGATTTCCCTGTGGACGGTCGCCATTCTCGTGGTGGTGGGCGGGATATCGGTCTACGCCCTCTACGCGTTCCAGCACCGCGCCTCAATCCAGCAGTTTGAGGTGATGGCGCACACGCTCAAGACGACCATCCTCAACAGTCTAGAAATCACGATGGTGCGCAACAATCAGGAAGAGATGCGCGAGATCATCCGCCTCATCAAGCGCGAAGAGATGATCCGCGATGTGACAATCTACTCGCGTGACGGCCGCGTGTGGGCCTCGTCAGGGGTGCGCACCGAGGTGCCTGCGCTGGAGGCCACGGCGTTCCAGAGGGCGGCCGGTGGCCAGACGCGCCTGACCGTGGAGGACCAGGGCGCGGGCGAGCTTGTGGTGCTCACGCCGGTCTTCAACAAACAGGCGTGCCATGCCTGTCACGCCGCCGATCCGCCGGTCCTGGGCGTGATCAGCGTTTCGCTCTGGACGGTGCCGATCGCCAGCCACCTGCGCCGCAGCGCCCAACTGCTGGCCGGCGTGGTGGCCTTCACCTTCTTGCTGGCACTGGGCACCTTGAGCCTGCTCCTGGGCAGGCTCGTGCTGGACCCCCTCGCGGCGATGGTGACCACGGTGCGGCAGGTCGCGGGCGGCCAGTACAACGCGCGCGTTGAGGTGAGGGGGAGGGATGAGCTCGGCGTGCTTGCCCACTCGGTGAACGAGATGGCGGAGCGCATTGATCACTACACCGCGGCCCTGAACACTCAGATTGGCGATCTCACCGGGCGGTTGGCAAGCCTGGGGATCTTCGGGCGCGCCTTGACCGGGGCCTCGGATCTCTCCGCGGCAATGGACGAGATGACCCAGGGCCTTCGGGATGTGCTGCGGGCCGACCTGGCCGCGGTGTACCTGCACGAAGACGGCAACTTCCGACTG
>DYHL01000181.1 GCA_020724185.1 Candidatus Nitrosymbiomonas sp.
GACCGCCGCGTCCAGGAGACCTACGAGCGACTCGCGCGCCTCGAGGACATCGAGCAGCGCGCCCGCGCCCTCGAGACGCTGGTGCCGGCCGCGGCAGACCTGCCCGCCGCTGTGGCCGCGGCGCGGCGCGGTGACGGCGCGGCCCAGGCGAGGCGCGGGGCGGGAGCATGACCGGCCCGTTTTGCGCGGCGGACCTCGCCGAGTTCGCGGCGCGCGGCCTCGACCACCTTCGGGTGGCGGTGTCCCACTATGAAGACCGCGGGCCCGCAAGCGAAGTCCAGGTACTCGCGGCCGTAGGCGTCGAGGATGATGGCCCCTTGGGCCTCGACCTCCAGTGTCTCCACGCCGAGGAACTTGTACCCCCGGACCCACGAGGGGTTCAGGTGATCGGAGTACTGTTGCAGAACGCGCCGCACGCGCTCGTCCACCTCGCGACTCATCCTTCTGCCTCCCCAGCCGTGGCCGGGCATTCCAGGGCGTTCTGCGCCCGGCGAACTATCTCGCGCGTCTCCTTGTACTTGATCCGCGCCAGCGCCTCGGTAAACGTTACCCACTCCGCGGCCACGAATCCTTCCTCGCGCTGGGGCCGGGTCTCCTCCCCGCCGAGGAACTCCAGGAGAAAGTAGTGAACGGTCTTGTCGTAGAACGTGTCCTCGGTACGCCAGAAGAACGAGTACCGCTCTCGCCCTAGGTCGCTCACCACGCGCACGTTCGAGAGCCCTACCTCCTCGCGCACCTCGCGAAGCGCCACGGCCTCGGAGGTCTCCCCGGGCTCGATGGTGCCCTTGGGCAGCATCCACTTGCCGGCCTCGTGTTGAAGAATCAGGATCCGCACCTCGTCGCCGGTGCGATCAAACACCACGCCGCCGGCGCTCTGGGCACGCTTGATCGGTTTTCGTCGCCTCGATGGTGCCGCCATTCTCCCTAAACCGCCCTCAGTTCGTCTCGCCGGCCGCTAACACGAAAGCCCGGGGAACGCCCCGGGCTCACCCGCGCCTGCGCGGTCCGACGACTAGCACCCCAACACCTCGCGCACGATGCGCTCAACCGCCCGACCCTCTGCGCGCCCGGCAACCCGGCGCATCACCTGGCCCATCACGCGGCCGAACTCCCCGCCGCCGGTTGCGCCTACCTCCGCGACTACCTCGGCCACAATCCGGCGGAGCTCGGCGTCGTCCAGCGGCGCCGGCAGGTAGCCCAGCAGGATGGCCATCTCCAACTGCTCCTTCGCCACAAGATCATCCCGCCCGCCCCGCGTGAAACCCTCGATCGCCTCGCGGCGGCGTCGGACTTCGCGCTGAATGACCTCGATGACCTCGGGCTCGGTAAGGGGGCGACGGCGTTCGATCTGGGCGTTCTTCATCGACGCCCGCGCCAGGCGGATCGTAGAAGTGCGCAACGCGTCCCTGGCGCGCATTGCCGCCTTGAGGTCTTCCTCAAGGCGCTGCTCGATCGTCACCTGCGTCTCCCGATGCCCTGAACCCACCCGGCCGGAACTAGCGGCGCTTCCGCTTCGCGCTGCGGGCTATCTTCCGGCGCCGTTTCTGGGCCGGGGTCTCGAAGTGCTCGTGACGCTTGGCATCGGTGAGGATCCCGGATCGTTTCACCTGCCGCTTGAACCGCCGCAGCGCGGCGTCCAGACTCTCGTCCTTCCCCACGCGGATCTCCGCCATCGCCCCATCACCCCTCAAACAGACAGGAAGCAGGCTCCTCCACCCTGCGCTTGAGGAACCTGCCGTCCTAAACCGGTGCGGCCGCCACTTCCAACCGCCGCCTCAACCATCGTGGCAGGTCTTACGACGAGCGTATTATACATCAGCCCGAAATGGGGTGTCAAAAGTCCGGCTTGCGCGCCCCCGAACCCACGATAGACTGGGTGGGGGATCTTACCAGGAGGGTGCGACATGGTTGAAGTGGTGGTCCTGAGCGCTGTGCGAACTCCGATCGGGCGATTCATGGGAGGCCTGGCGACGATCCCGGCCACGCGGCTGGGCGGCCTGGTGCTGGCTGAGGCCGTGCGGCGCGCAGGAGTGCCGGCCGACGCGGTCAGCGAGGTTATCATGGGCAACGTGCTGAGCGCCGGCCTGGGCCAGGCCCCGGCGCGCCAGGCCGTGCTGGCGGCCGGGCTGCCGAACTCGGTTCCGGCAACAACGGTCAACAAGATGTGCGGATCCGGGATCAAGGCGGTTATGCTGGGCTGTCAGGCAATCCAGGCCGGGGACGCAGAGGTCGTCGTCGCCGGCGGGATGGAGAACATGAGCGCGGCTCCACACCTGGCCGAGCGGGTGCGCAACGGGTACCGGCTCGGGGACGGCGTCCTGGTGGACGTTATCCTGCGCGACGGGCTGCACGATGCCTACGGCCACGGGCACATGGGCAACTGCGCCGAGATACTGGCCCGCACCCACGGAATCACGCGTGAAGAACAGGACGCGTTTGCGGCGGAGAGCTACCGCCGCGCGATTGCGGCAATGGACGCCGGGGAGTTCGGAGCGGAGATCCTGCCTGTCCAGCCCGACGGCGGCGCTCCGGCTGTTGCCGAGGATGAAGAACCGCGCCGGGTGAACTATGCCAAGATCCCAACCCTGAAGCCCGCCTTCAAGGAAGATGGCACCGTGACCGCCGCCAACGCAAGCTCTATCAGCGACGGCGCCGCCGCGGTGGTGTTGGCCTCGTCTGAGGCCGCCCGCCGGATGGGCCGAACGCCGCTGGCCAGGATCGCCGGGCAGGCCGTGGCGGCAATGGCGCCGGAGTGGTTCACCATCGCGCCCGCCGAAGCCATCGGGCGCCTGCTCGCCATGGCGGGGTGGACCACGCACAACGTGGACCTCTTCGAGATCAACGAGGCGTTCGCCGCGGTTGTGATCGGCGTGAGCCGCGAGTTGGGAATCGGTACCGATCGGGTCAACGTCCGCGGCGGTGCCGTGGCAATGGGCCACCCCATTGGCGCCAGCGGCGCGCGGATTCTCACCACGCTCCTGCACGCGATGGCCGCCCGGGGGGAACGGCGGGGCGTGGCCGCGGCCTGCCTGGCCGGCGGCGAGGCAGTGGCGCTGGCAGTCGAAAGGGTTGCCGGGACGACTGATTGACGGCTTAACAGGGCATGCATATAATGAACCCCCGCCTCGCACGAGGACGGTGCCGCACGGTCGGGTCGTACCAAGAACGCGCCGCACGACCTTGACCCAAGAGCGGTCTGCCTCTCTGAGGGCGGGGAGAACGGTGCGGCCGTGCCAGCCAGAGGAGATGGGGCAACACCCTGCTCACCTGGCGACGGCCGCGCCGCCTCTTCTAGAGGGTCACTCGGCTGGTTTGGGCCGGGCGTGACGGAAGGGCTGAGCAGTGTCCCTGGCAGGAATCCGCAGGCGTTCCTGAACCTGAACCGTCACCTGGATCCCCACGGAGCGCAGCCCCTCCACGAACCCACCGCGGATGGCCAGGGCTGCCTGCAGCGCGGCCGGATCGCCAATGGCCTCGATGCGGTACGGCGGGACGACGGCGGTGGATCCTACCTGCAAGGCGCCGCCGGCCAGCCGGATGCCGGTCGTGGCCAAGACTCGGACCCCGTTGATGGCCATGGCCTCGGCACCCGCGGACCAAAGCTCGTTGGCCACACCCGACAGATCCTGTGCCTCCACCGCAGACGGCAGGATACCGCCCGTGCCAGGGGCCCCGCCCCGTGCCACGACGCGAACCCCAGGACCCTCTACCGGGACCAGGCCCAGCACCAACCTGTAACGGGCCAGTTCCTTTGCCATGGCCTGTGAAAGGCCTCGGCCCTCGATGACCGCGGCCTCGTAGTCACGCGAACGCCTCCTCAGCTCATCCACCTCGGCCTCCAGCAGTCTTCGCGCATCCTCCTGTTGTCTGACGAGGACGGCCAGCTCCGGGAGGCGCCAGGAAGGCAGCGCTCCGGCCTGGCGGATGGGCTGACGGGTTCGCATCTGCGTCACGACCATGAAGCCGACGGCGACCAGGAACAGCGCCACGGCACTTTGCCACCGATGAACGGCAAACGGGAGATGTATGCGGCGGAACACGACCCCAGTATAGCACCTGCCGGCACGGCTACCCCTGGCAGGAGGGCGCGTGTAGCGCCTCCTGAGATCGAAAAGCCGCGAAAGCTGGAGAAATCGAGACCTTCGCTGAGAGAATCAGAGCCAGTACCCCGAAACCACTCAGGACGGCCTGGACGCCGTTCTTGCGTTGCCGCTGCCGGTTCTGAACAATAGAGGATGGATTGGCACTGTCCGGTGGAGAGTGCTAACACACCGCTGTCAGGAGGATGGAGATGCCGGCCAAGCTATTGCTCTACGATGAGAACGCGCGCCGGGCGCTCGAGCGAGGCGTTGAACGGGTGGCCAGCGCGGTCAAGATCACGTTGGGGCCGAAGGGGCGCAACGTGGTGCTTGAGAAGAAGTGGGGGTCTCCCACCATCACCAAGGATGGCGTCACCGTGGCCAAGGAGATCGAGCTCGAAGACCCCACCGAGAACATGGGGGCGCAGCTCGTCAAGGAGGTAGCCAGCAAGACCAACGACGCGGCGGGCGACGGAACAACCACCGCGACCGTCTTGGCCTGGGCCATGGTGCGGGAGGGCCTGAAGAACGTCGCCGCCGGCGCGAACCCGATGCTGATCAAGCGCGGCATTGACAAGGCGGTGGACGCGGTCGTCGAGGGGATCAAGCAGGCAAGCATCCAGATCGAGGGTCGCCGCGAGATCGCTCATGTGGCGGGCATAGCGGCCAACGACGATGCGATTGGCGAAACAATTGCCGACGCCATGGACAAGGTGGGCAAGGACGGCGTCATCACCATCGAGGAAGGCAAGGGCATCGAGACCACCGTCGAGGTGGTCGAAGGCATGCAGTTCGACCGAGCCTACATCTCGCCGTACTTCATCACCGACCCCGACAAGATGGAGGCCGTCCTCGAGAACCCCTACATCATGCTCACCGAGAAGAAGATCAGCGCCGCCCGCGACATCGTGCCACTGATGGAGAAGGTGATCCGGACGGGCAGGCCGCTCATTGTCGTGGCCGAGGACGTGGAGGGTGAGGCGCTAGCAACCCTGGTGGTCAACAAACTCCGCGGCGTCCTGCACAGCGCGGCCTTGAAGGCGCCGGGCTACGGCGACCGCCGCAAAGCCATGCTCGGCGACATGGCCGTACTGACCGGCGGCAAGGTCATCTCCGACGACATCGGGATCAAGCTCGACAACGTCGAGCTGGAGCTCCTCGGCCATGCCGACAGGGTGAAGGCCACCAAGGAAGAGACCACGATCGTCGGCGGGAAGGGCGCCAAGGCCGACATTGACGGCCGCGTCGCGCAGATCAAGAAGGAGATCCAGGA
>DYHL01000182.1:0-390 GCA_020724185.1 Candidatus Nitrosymbiomonas sp.
CTATGACCCTGTGAATAGGGGACTGAAACTTCAGTCACACCTGCTGACCCCGGGGATCGTTGATCGCGTCGCACGCTATGACCCTGTGAATAGGGGACTGAAACTAGGGGCCTTGATGTGGCTGACTGCTTCCCTGGTCTCGTCGCACGCTATGACCCTGTGAATAGGGGACTGAAACTTCGTGAGTTTCCAGGTGATCCGACCCCATTCGCCGTCGCACGCTATGACCCTGTGAATAGGGGACTGAAACATTGTCCAGCACCACGGCATGCCCCACACCAGACCAGCGTCGCACGCTATGACCCTGTGAATAGGGGACTGAAACTTCACCTGGTCCAGGATAGTAATAGAAGTTGACAAAGTCGCACGCTATGACCCTGTGAATAGGGG
>DYHL01000182.1:400-5319 GCA_020724185.1 Candidatus Nitrosymbiomonas sp.
TTGGTAGCCGGTACCGGCGCGGCGCACGGTCGCACGCTATGACCCTGTGAATAGGGGACTGAAACCAACGCTCTGCGTCACGCCGTATTCTGCGCAACGCGCTGTCGCACGCTATGACCCTGTGAATAGGGGACTGAAACCCCTACGTGTCCAGACGATCTCTCTAGCATCCGCTCTAGTCGCACGCTATGACCCTGTGAATAGGGGACTGAAACCCCGTGCAGCATGTACTTATGCTCCGCAACCCGGAGGGGGTCGCACGCTATGACCCTGTGAATAGGGGACTGAAACTCTTGTACGTCTCGATCAAGGCCTCTTCCCACGCCTTCGTCGCACGCTATGACCCTGTGAATAGGGGACTGAAACCGACTGGTGCGACTATCCAGCCCTCGTCGATGTCGGCAGTCGCACGCTATGACCCTGTGAATAGGGGACTGAAACGACCGGGGGGCCGGAGGAGCCGCGAGCGGCGACGGGTGTCGCACGCTATGACCCTGTGGATAGGGGACTGAAACCACAGATGCGACCTTTCGGCCAGCCTCCGCGCAAAGTCGCACGCTATGACCCTGTGAATAGGGGACTGAAACTACGGCTGAGCCTACAGGTTCTTGACCCGAATGGTGAAGTCGCACGCTATGACCCTGTGAATAGGGGACTGAAAGCATGAATTCGCGCTCCCGCTGGCGGAAGGGAGAACCGAATCAGGAGCGAGATGTCTTTGAGGGAAGGCCCGGTGCGACCGTGAGCGTCCGCTCGTGGCTGTAGTGCACCTGGCCGGGCCGGCCGCCCCGTATGCGGCGCACGAACCGCCGCCGCGTAACGTCTACAGCCACGCGCGTGGAAGACCTTCCGTCACTGTAGTAAGCCGCGATTCTGGCCGCCGTTGCCACCGATTCCTCTCCGGCTTGTCCGCGCGCACCCGTCAGTATCACATGGGCTCCAGGCATGCCCCGGGCGTGCAGCCAGAAGTCGTCCGGGCCTGCCACCTCGAAGGTCAGGTGATCGTTCTCGCGCGAGCTGCGGCCGACGTGAACCCGCCCTCCGCCGGGCAGGTCGAAGGAGCGGCCTGAGGCGACCGCCCGCCTCCGTCCGGCAGACCGCGCCCGCCTCTTGACGCCGGAGGCGATCAGGTCCTGCTCGACTTCCCAGAGGTCGTCCGCGTTCTCCGCCTGTGCAATCGCGGTCGCGGCTCCCTCCAAGAAGGCGCGCTCGGCTTCCAGCGCGGCCTGCCACTCCGGCAGGCGCCGGCGGGCTGCGGCCGCCTTCGCGTAGCGCTTGAAGCAGGCCTGGGCGTTCTCGACGCCTGACCGCGCAGGATCCAGCAGGATGCTGACCGGCTCGCCGTCGAATCCCGGCACCTCCAGCACTGCGGCTCCCGGTGCAACCAGTGAGAGGTACGCCAGAATCAGCTCGCCGTGCTCCCGCAACTGGTCTGCTCCCGCGGCCTCCTGCGCGTCCTCGGCCACGGCGGCCAGCGTGCGGCGGAGACGCTCCAGTGATTGCCGGACCGTTGCCGCATGACTCTGCCTCATCTCCTCGAAACGGGCCCGCTCGGAGGTGCCCTGGACAACCGCCTCCACTGCCGCGCTCATCGAAGACCGCTCGGGCCGCAGGTGTCCCAGGCTGACCAGCAGAAACGGCGCGTAGGCGGCGGGAGCGCCGTCCGCGCTGCGGTACAGGACCGGATCGAACCGCGCCGCCGCGACCGCAGCGCCGATCGCGCGCAGCGATGATGCCACCCTGACCGTGGCATCCTCATCCAGTGGACCATTGGGATCCGCGCCGGCCCGCACGCAGGCCTCCCATGCCAGGGCAGGCCCGATGCCTGAGACCGCCTCGAACACCGCGCGCCAGGCAGGTCCATCCGCGCTTCTGGCTAGGTCGGCCGCGGTGACCGCCACAGGAGTCGGCCGTGGCTGCGGGGGCCGCGTGTAGGGCCGCTGGGGCAGGACCTCGCGCACGCGCGACCGGTCCGGGCCAATCTGTTTGAGCGCGCCCACGATGACGCCGCCCGCGCAGAGAATCAGGTTGGAGTGCCGGCCCATGATCTCCGCGATCAGGTCGTAGGGGCCCTCGAGGGTTTCGAATGAGCAGATGAAGATGCGCTCGAACTCAGGCGCCGCGACCCCAGCAAGCCGTGCGCCCTCCAACCTGCTGCGGACGAGTTGCGCGAATGGAGCAGGGGCCGCGGGTTCGAGCGCCTCGACCAGGTGGACCCGACCGAAGCGGGGGTGCGTCGAGAGGAGGAGCCTGCGGGTCCGGCCGCCCGTGCGCAGCGCGAGCGCCAGACCGTTCGGTCCCGCAGGGAGGACCTGTTGAAGGCGCGCGCCCACCAGATCCTGGCACTCGGCGACGACCGCGGCCAGTGTCACGCTGTCAAAGGACGAATGGGGAATGACCCCCCCGGGCGCAGCCGCACTCATGCCGGTGCCACGATACAACCCCTGCCCTCCACCCGCAAGCCCGCGCGGGCTCCGAGGGGCAGGAACGGTCTGTGGGCGGGCCGAAGTGAAGCGCGTGATCCGCAGCATGACCGGGTTCGGGACTGCCAGCGCCGATGCGACGGGCGGGCGGTTTGCCGTGGAGATCAGGTCGGTAAACCACCGGTTCAGCGAGGCGCAAGTGCGGCTGCCGCGTGACTTGGTCGCGTTGGAGGAGCGCGTCCGCGCGCTGGTCATGGAGCGTATCCGCCGCGGCCGCGTCGAGGTGGTAATCTCGCGCGACGAGGGCACGCGCCGGCCACGCACGTTTCGCGCCGATGTGGATCTGGCCGCTTCCTATGCGCGGGCGCTGCGGGATCTGGCCGCCGGCGTTGAGGTGAGCGGGGAGATCAGTCTAGCCCAGCTCGCGGCCCTGCCTGACGTGCTGCGCCTGGAAGAGGAACGCGTCGAGGTGGATGCGTTCTGGCCCGCCCTCGAGTCAGCGGTCCGGGCCGCGGCAGAGGCGCTTGTGGCGATGCGCATGGTCGAGGGTGCGCGGCTCGCCGAGGATATGCTGGCTCGTGCGGGCGCGGTGGAACGCATGGCCGAAGCGATCGCCGGACGGAGCCGCGGGGTTGTGCAGGCCTACGGAGAGCGGCTGCGCGGGCGGCTGGCCGAGCTCCTGGGCGAGACGCCGGTGGACGAGGCCCGGATCGCCACCGAACTCGCGGTCTTCGCGGATAGGAGCGACATCACCGAGGAGCTGACGCGGCTGCGCAGCCACCTGGACCAGTTCCGCCAGGTGGTGACCGCGGAAGACGGCGCGGTGGGGCGGAAGCTGGAGTTCATCCTGCAAGAGATGGGCCGAGAGACGAACACCATCGGATCCAAGGCCAATGACCTGGAGATCACCCGCGCCGTGATCGAGATGAAGGGCGAGCTAGAGAGCCTGCGCGAGCAGATCCAGAACATAGAATAGGAAACGGAGCCGGCAACGCGAGATGGAGACCCGCCTGATCAGCATCGGTCACGGCAACATCCTGGCCGCCAACCGCATCGTGGCCATCATCAGCCCTGACTCGGCGCCGGTGAAGCGCATCGTCCAGGAATCCCGGGAGCGCGGCACCCTGATAGATGCGACCTACGGTCGCCGCACCCGCGCCGTGGTGATCACGGACAGCGGACACGTGGTGCTGTCGGCGGTGCAGCCAGAGACGCTGGCTAACCGCTACGCCGCGCGCGACGCTGGCGAGGACCCGTCCGAGTGAGGCAGCGGCCGTCGTGATCGTCGCCATAGGAGGACCCATCGGCGTAGGGAAGAGCACGGTGGCGCGCATGCTGGCCGAGCGGCTGGGGATTCCGTGCATCTCGGCCGGCGGTGTCTTTCGGGAGCTGGCGGAGCGGCGCGGTATCTCGGTCGTGGAGCTCAACCGCCTGGCCGAGGGCGACCCGTCCATAGACCGCGACCTCGACCGGCTGCAGTCCGAGATGGCCCGATCCGGGCCGTGCGTCGTTGAGTCGCGGCTGGCCGGGTGGATGGTCGAGGCCGACCTGAAGGTGTGGCTCGACGCCCCCCTGGAGGTCCGCGCGGCGCGCGTGGCCGGGCGGGAAGGAACGGACGAGGGGGCCGCGCGCGACGAACTGCTCGGGAGGGAGCGCAGCGAGTGGTCGCGCTACAAGACCCTCTACGGCATTGACATCACCGACCGCGCGCCTTTTCACCTGATCGTGGATACGAGCCGCTGGGCCCCCGAGGTCATCGTAGAAACGCTGGTTCTGCTGTCGCGCGGGCTGCGCGTGGCCTCGGAGGCGAGATAGCGCGCGCCTCGAGGCGCGCTCCGGGCATCAGCCACATGCCGGGTGACGGTCCCATTCGCGTCGCGCTCGATCTCCCGCTGCGTGCCGGGGACGCCGCGTTCACGTTCTCCTCCGGCGCCGCCGCGGGCGCTGTGCGCGGGGCAGGGGTTATCGTAGCGTTCGGTCGCCGGCTCCTGCCCGGCGTGGTGCTTGGAGAAGGCGCGCCACGGAACGATCTTCGTCCGGTACTGGCGCTGGTCAGCGTAGCCCCGCTTGTTCCCCCCGAGGTCGTAGATCTAGCCGAGTGGGTTGCGCAGGAGTACCTTTCCTCGGTCGGAGAGGCCCTTGCGGCGGCAGTGCCGTGGGACGCACTGTGGTCCGGCGCGCGGCTTCGCTGCGATGGCCCGGCCCCAGCAGACCTGCCCTCTGTGGCCAGGGCCGCGCTGGCGGCCATGGAGCGGCGACCCGTGGCCCTGGCGCGGGCGGCCCGGTTGCTCGCATCGGTGTGGGAGGCGCTGGGTCCCATCGCGGGGAGCCGCGCCCTGAAGGTAACCTGGCCGGAGGCCCCGGAAGGTGGACCAGAGACCGAAGCGGATCAGCCGGCAGGTGCGGCACAGGCGGCGGGCAGCGCTTTGGGCGCCGCGGTTCGCGAGGCGATGGCAGGCGGGCCGCGCGAGGTCCTGGTCGCCGGATGGAACCGGA
>DYHL01000183.1 GCA_020724185.1 Candidatus Nitrosymbiomonas sp.
TCCGGGTCATGCGGGCGATGAAGGCCGCGCCGGCCACGCCGAGGGCGAGCGCTGGCAGAACAAGGTGGTGAAAGGTGCTGGCTACACCGCCGGTGCCCACGCCCACGACTGGGAAGAGGTCCAGGCGCACAGAGAAGACCAGGATCAGGATCGTCCCGATCCAGAACCGGGGGAGGCTGTAGCCGAGCGTCGCTCCGGTCGTCGCCACGAAGTCCATGAGCGTACCCCGGCGCATCACCGCGTAGACACCCAGAGGGAGGCCCAAGAGCAGTTCGATCAGGAGAGCGGCCAGGGCCAGATGGATCGTGTACGGTAGCTGGGCGAGGATGACCGTGAGCACCGGCTGACTGTAGGTGTAGGAGATCCCCAGATCCCCCCGGGCGACCCGGCGCACGTACAGGCCGAACTGGACGGGCATGGGCTGGTCAACTCCCAGCTCGTCGCGGATCTGGGCCAGGTACCCGTCCGACACGAACGCCTCGTTCCGGATGCGTGACAGATACGTCGTCACGGGGTCGCCTGGCGTCAGTCGCACCAGGACGAACGCGACGACGAGTACGATCACACCCTGGACGGCCGCCGCGAGAAGTCTGCGGGTGACGTAGTACCTCCTTACCCGGGTGACCTCCTGTCGAACAGCCGCGCGCGGCGAACATCCCGAGCACATGCTCGAGCGTCACGCCGCGCGCGCTGCGCTGTCAGCGTTCTAGGCGGTTACGGCTCCTTGGGCCAGGGGCCCACGATGCCCGGGGCCGCCCACTCCATGCCGTTGAGCTCTCCCACTGTCATGCGCTTCCCGCTCTGGACCCGCAGGACGCCCTTGCGGTCCTTGATCGGGCCGGTGAACGGCTCGAAGGTCACCTTGGGATCCGACATCTGGGCCAGCCGCTTCATGACCAGGTCGTAGACCGAGAGCCGGCCCAGATCAGGCGTGCCTACCTTGACCGCCTGCAGCCTGGCCTTCCACTCAGGGTTGACCGGCATCCCGAACTCGCCGCCCAGCTCCGCCGCGCCCTCAGCCAGGAGCCACCAGTAGTCCACGTTGGCCAGGTTCTCCGCGGTGTACTTGCCCGCGTACACTTTGGAGAGAAAGTCCACGTAGATCTTGTCCCAGTGCACGAGCTGACCCGAGATCATGTGCTTGGGGGCGAACTTGTGCATCGGCGAGTAGTGGCCAAAGCTGGGCAGGCCGCGCTTGGCCGCCACCTGCACGACCGTCGGTGTATCCTCGGTGAACGCGAACACGTCGGCCCCTTCGGCAATCAGTGCCTCGGTGGCCTCCTTGGCCGCGGTCGGGTTGAACCACTCGTAGATCCACCGGACGTGCACGGTGGCTTTGGGGTTCACCGCACGGACGCCCAGTGCGAACGCGCCCATGTGGCGTTTCACTTCGGGGATAGGGAAGGCGCCCACATAGCCGACCTTCCCGCTCTTGGTCGCCGCGCCGGCCATCAGGCCGTTCAGGTAGTACACCTGATAGAAGTCGGCCATGTAGGTCGCCACGTTGGGCGCGCGCTTGAAGCCCGACGCGTGCGCGAAGATGTGGTTGGGATAACGCTTGGCCGCGGCCAGCGTTCCGTCCATGAACCCAAAGCTGGTCGTGAATATCACCCGCGCGCCCTGCAGGATCAGCTTGTCAATGAACGACTCGGTCTGGCCCTCGGGCACCTTCTCGACGTAGATCGTTTCTAACCAGGGGAGCTTCTTCTCCGCGATCTTCCGGGCGAAGTCGTGGGCGTGCGTCCAGCCGTAGTCGCCGATCGGGCCGACGTACACGAACCCGGCCTTGAGCTTCTGCTGGGCGATGCCTGGCACAGCCAGGCCGCCTGCGAGCACGAGCACGACCAAGAAAGTCAACCAGCGCATGGTCACCCTCCTTTTTTCTCTGTCTCGCCTCACCATGGCTATTCGATGCGGCAGCGCGCGTCTCCCGCCTCCAGCGTCATCTCTCCCCGGCCGCATATGGCAGCCCCAACGCCTCGGGCGCTCCCCGTCCCCTGCGTCTGCCTGATGTCGCGGCCAGCACCAGGATGGTGAAGGCGAACGGCATCATCCTGAGCGCTTCCGGCGGAACCCAGGCCTGGAGGCGGAAGGAGAGGTGGAAGAGGGCCCCAAAAAAGAGGGCTCCTCCGACCGCCTTCAGCGGATCCCAGCCCGCGAAGATGGTGATGGCGATGGCAATCCACCCCAGCCCCGCGGTCATGCCTTCGGTCCACGATGGGCGGTAGGCCACGGATAGAAAGCCGCCGGCCACGCCGGCCATCGTCCCTCCGAAGACCACACACAGGTAGCGTACCAGGTGGACGTTGACGCCCAGCGCCTCCGCGGCAGCCGGTGACTCACCGGTGGAGCGGATCACCATGCCTAGCCGGGTGTGGTGCAGCACCAGCCAGAGCCCCACCGCGAGCAGCAGCCCCAGGTATGTGAGTCCGGAGATCTCGGGGAGGGCGTTGAGCAGGGGTATTCCTTCCCATCCCCGGCCGAGCACGCCGGCCAGGCCCAAACCCAGCATGGTCAGGGCCAGTCCCGATACATACTGGTTGGCCCGAAGCGTAATGGACACGAAGGCGTGCAGCAGCGCTGCCAGGCCGCCGGCCGCCGCTGCCGCCAGCAGGCCGGCCACCGGGTAGCCGGTTACTTGCGCGACGACGAAGGCAAAAAGCGCCCCCAGGATCATCATGCCTTCAACGCCCAGGTTGATCACGCCGCTCCGCTCGGCGTAGATCTCGCCCAGCGAGGCCCACAGGAGCGGCGTGCTGACTGCCAGCGCCCGGACGATCGCTGTCAGGATCCATTCAAGCATCCGCGGTCTCCGCCGCCCGATCACCGGGCGCCCAGCGCAGCCGGTAGTTAAGCAGCCGCTCGCTGCCGATGAGGAAGAACAGGATCAGCCCATTGAAGACGTCGGTAACGCGGAAAGGCATTTGCAGCGAGACCTTCATCACGTCGCCGCTGGAGAAGATGAGGCCGAGGAACAGCGCCGTGAGGATGGCCGCCAGCGGGTTTCCGCGCGCCAGCCATGCCACGATGATCGCTGCGTAGCCGTAACCCAACGAGACCTGGCCGGGCGCGAGCAGCTTGTGGTGGATGCCCGCGACCTCGCCCACGCCTGCCAGTCCGGCCGCGCCCGCGGAGAACGCCATGGCGAGCAGGATTGTTCGGAACGGGTCAATTCCCGCGTATCTTGCAGCGGTCGGGTTTTCGCCCAGCACGCGGATCTCGAACCCGAGGCGCGCCCGCCCCAGGAAGAAGGCCAGCGCGCCTGCCAGGGCTATCCCCAGGACCAGCGTGGGCCAGTGCACGCGCGTGCCCGGGATCAGGGCTAGCCGTGCCGCTTCGGGGAAGGTATCGGTGTAGGCGAACCCAAACGCGGTCTTGCCTTTCCATGGCCCGTGGATCAGCCACTCCACGGAGAACAGGGCAACGTAGTTCATCATCAGGGTGGAGACGACCTCGTTGACCTCGAGTTTGAGGCGGAGCAGGGTAGGGAGGAGGCCCCACAGCGCGCCTCCGAGGAAGCCCGCGACGAACATCGCGGGGAGCAGCCACGGAGCCGGGATAGGGGAGAACAGCGCCACCCCGGTGGATGCGACCGCGCCTGCGAGCAACTGGCCTTCTGCCCCGATGTTCCAGAACTGCGCCCGGAACGCCAGCACCAGCCCGACCCCGGCGAGAAGCAGCGGGGCGGCCTGGCGCAGTATCTCGGGAGCCGCGCGCCTGTCCGCGAGCGTGCCCGCAAAGATGATCGCGTAAGCCCGCAGGGGATTGATCCCGAAGGCCCAGAAGATCACACCTGCGGCGACCAGGGCGGCAGCGATCGCGCCCAGGGAGATCGCTAGAACCCAGGCCCCGGATGGGACCAGCACCCGCTCCACACTGAACGGCCCCAGCCGCTTCATGCGCGCTGCCCCATCATCAAGAGACCGATCCGCTCGCGATCACACTGGGCCGCGTCCACGATGCCCACGATCTCGCCCGAAAACATCACCGCGATGCGGTCGGACAGCACCATGAGCTCGTCCAGGTCCTCGGACACCAGGAGCACCGCGGCCCCCTGCTGCCGGTGCTGCAGGAGCAGCCGGTGGATCTGTTCCGTGGCGCTGACGTCCAGCCCGGATGTGGGATGAGCCGCCACGATCACGTCGGGACGCCCTGACAGCTCGCGGCTGAGGATCAGCTTCTGGATGTTCCCCCCGGAGAGCAGCCGCGTTGGGGTGGCGGGTCCCGGCGTGACAATCTCGTACTCGGCGATCATCCGGCGGGCGAACTCCCAAACTGCGTGACGGTCCATCACCGGCCCCTGGGAAAACGGCGGGTGGCGGTAGTCCCGCAGCACCAGGTTCTCGGCGACCGACATGCCCGGCACGATTCCCATGCGCATCCGGTCCTCGGGGATGTGCGCCACGCCTGCCCCGTGCACCGCGCGCGCGGGCAGATTGGTAACGTCCCCTCCCAGCACGGTGACGCGGCCGCCGGTGGCAGGGCGCAGCCCGGTCACCACCTCCACCAGCTCGCGCTGGCCGTTTCCTGCCACGCCGGCGATGCCCAGGATCTCTCCCCGGCGCACGGAGAGGGAGATCCCCCGCAGAGCCTGGAGACCACGGTCGTTCTGGGCCACAAGATTCTCAATGACCATCGCCTCGCCCTCAGGGGCGCGGGCGTCCTTGCTGATCCGGAACTCCACGTCCCGGCCGACCATCATGCGCGCCAGCGAGCGCCTGTCGGTCTCCCCGATCGGCAGCGTGGCCACCCCCCGACCCTTGCGCATGACGGTTACGCGGTCGGCGATCTCGGCGACCTCATCCAGCTTGTGCGAGATGAAGATCACCGCGTGGCCCTCCAGCTTCATCCGGCGCAGCACCTCGAACAGCCCTCTTGCCTCCTGTGGGGTGAGCACGCTCGTGGGCTCGTCCAGAATGAGAATCCTCGCCCCCCGGATCAGCGCCTTGATGATCTCAACGCGCTGCTGCTCGCTGGGCGAGAGCTGCCAGACGAACGCGCGGGGATCCACCGACAGGCCGTACCGGTCCGCCAGCTCCCCTATCTGCGACTCGACCTGCCGGGCCGGGGCGATGAAGCCCACCCCTGGCAGCCCGAGCGCGACGTTCTCGGCGACGGTGTGCCTGCGGACCAGGAGGAAGTGCTGGGGGACCATGCCGATGCCGAGTGAGAGGGCATCGCGGGGCGACCGCACGTGCACCTGCTTGCCCCGCAGCCAGATCTCACCGCTGTCGGCTTGGTGTATTCCGTACAGGACATTCATCAGGGTGGTCTTGCCGGCGCCGTTCTCCCCGAGCAAGGCGTGGACTTCCCC
>DYHL01000184.1 GCA_020724185.1 Candidatus Nitrosymbiomonas sp.
CGGCGGCCTGCCGCCCTCGGTGGAGCTGTACGCCAAGTTCGAGGGCCGGAACCCTGGCGGCTCGGTGAAGAACCGGCCGATGCTGCGGATGATCGAGGACGCCGAGCGGGAGGGGCGCCTGAGCGGGCCAGGCGGCCGGACGCGCGTGCTGCTGGACTCCACCAGCGGCAACGCAGGGATCGCCTACGCCATGATCGCGGCGGCGAAGGGCTACCGGGTGACGCTGGTGGCTCCGGCCAACGCCAGCGAGGAGCGCAAGGGCGTGATGCGCGCCTACGGCGCCGACCTGGTGCTCTTGCCGCCTTCGAATGAGGCAAGCCTCCGCAGGAAGCTTATCGCGAATCACCCCGCCTCTCGCTCCCGGACTTCGGCAGGAACGCTGCTAGGTCCTACCGTTAGGTGGAGCAGATCGCCGCCACTGGTGCGCCCTGCGTCCTCCTCAAGGCCGGAGAACCGACCCGGCAGCAAACCCCCGCGCTGCGCGGCCCGGGGAAGTAAGTGTGCTGACAGGGGAGCATCCCATCTGCCTCGCGGCCGTGGCCGGGGACTTCGACCGGGCGCCGGAGGCGGTGGCCGAGCCTTTCGCGTCGCTCGCCCCGGTCGCGCACTGACCTAGGCGGCCCGGCCGGGCTCCCTGGGGCCTGGACTACCGTCCCAGGAGTCCGGCTTGGCGCAACGCGCGCTGCACAGTCCGGTAGACCTGCGCGAACTCGGGGAGCGCGGCCATCTGCGCCGCCAGGCGCGGTGCCCAGAGTCGTCGGTACCGCGCCTCCTTCGCGCGGAATTCCCCGCGCGCCTCGGCGAGCGTCCTCCCGCGAAGCGCCCACTTCTGCTCGATCGCACCAATGAGGGCCGCGAGGTCCACGTGACCGCCGGCCACGAGGTACCAGGCGTCGTACAGATCCCGCGGTTCATTGCGCGCCCGATCCATGAGGGCCACCACTTTCTCGGCGGCAATCTCGTCAAGCGAGTAGACCGGGAGCGCGGCGCCGTCGGGCAGGTCGGCGTACTCCTTGTAGCCCCGGAGCACGGGTCGTTGTTCGAGCGGGAAGGCCAGATGCTCGCGGATCGTAGTGTCAACCTTCACCTCTCGGCCTGCCCCTGGGGCTGGGAGCGGGCCCTCGTAGCCAAGGTAGAAGGTGTAACTGTTCGCGTGCGAGGTGGAATCCTCCCGGGCGAACCGGAAGACGATCCCACTCGCCCGCTGCGCCTTGGCGAAGATCAGGTCCAGCTCCTGGCGGATGCGCTCGAAGGGGGTCTCTGTCGTCAGCGTGAAGTCGAGGTCCTCGGAGAACCGGTAGTCCGGGAAATAGCATCGCTTGAGGGCGGTCCCGCCTTTGAAGGCGAGGCGCTCGCCAAGCGGCGTGCGCGCCAGCGCGACCAAGAACCACGCCAGGCAATAGTCGCGTTCCAGCACGGCTTCTGGAATGCGGCGGCCGCCGGCCCGGGCGAGCCGGTTGGAGAGTAGCGAGAGGTTGCGCGGTGGGATCACCCGTTACGTCCTCACCACCGCCTGGAGTTCTTCCGGAGGGATGTTGAGGCGCAGCCGCCACCGGGCGAGGAACTTCCCTTCCCGGGGGAGGAGGGGGTCGAGCAGATGATAGGTCGACGTGAGACGCCGTCGGAGGCGCTCCAGGTCGCTCGGCTGGCCCATCCTGTAGGTTTCCATTAGGTACCCTAGACGCCGGATCACCGCCCCGACGTTCAGCCGAACGGCGTAGCCGACAAGCTTCTTGGGGTCCATGTCGGCGCGTCGCATCCAGAGGCCCTTCGCGACCTCGGTCAGCCCCCCGCAGTACTCGGGTTGCTTCAACCCGTCAAGCACGGTGCGCTCGAGGTCGCTGACCACGACCGTGTCCTGCTTGTCCACCCAGTGCTCGGTCGTGCCAAAAAAGTGGGTTGGCTTGCAGCGGACGAAGCGGAAATCCGTGCCGAGGATCGTGCGGCTGCCCATGGGGGTGGGCGACGTGACGTAGACCACCAGTTGCGGCTGGGTGACCATGCCATGGAGGTCCATCGCGGAGGCATGGGAGAGGTAGTAGGCATGGCCCCCCATGAGCTCCCGGGCCACGACATAGGGGTTGCCGAGGTACTCCCGCTCGTGGCCGAGCTCGAAGGGCACCAGGGCGAAGACGCCAGGCCGCAGACGGGTCGCCACGCCACGGCGGATGAGCATCCGCACAAAACTGCGCGCGGAGACCGGCTGCAGGCCCGTGATCTCCGTGGCCTCGGCCAGCGTAAAGATGGGGCGCCGCCGCTCATAGAGACTCGCGACGAGGTGGGCGGCCTGCGGACCCAGGGTCTTTAGTGTGGTGTTATATTTCGACATTGCTTTGTGCATCCCCGTTGCACATTTTACGACCAAAATATGATTCAGGTCAACGAGCCGAATCGAGTCGCCTAAGATCTTACCCAAGGGGCTATCGTCGCGTCATTGGGAATCCTGCCGAACCCAACGGCCATTCCAGAGCCCCGGGGGTAAGCATGAGCCCGACGGCACGACGAGGTCTGCGCCATCACCGGGTATCACCGGAAGTACGCGGTTCACCTGTTCCGCAGCCCCACCGCTGAGAAACCGACCCCTAGCCGGCCGCGAGTGCCCACGTACGACTCCCGCGTTGTGGACGCCCTGGCCGCGATCTGGGAAAGGGCCGGGTACCCCTGGCCGGTCCGCCTCAAAGCCCGCAAGACGCGCCTCCAGCGCCGGCTCTATGGCCGCACCAAGCCCGGCACGCTCCTCAAGCACCACATCCCCATCAAGACCGACGCCTGGAGGGTGACCACCCCGGGCTTCGCCGAGATCGACCTGGTCGCCCACTGCGGCCAAACCGCCGTCCTGCACGCCCTGCAGGAGATGGCCCACGCCCTCCCGTTCCCGCTTCGGGGGCTGGATTCGGACAACGGCTCCGAGTTCATCAATCACCACCTGCTCCATTACACCCAGCGCTACGGCATCCAGTTCACCCGCGGCCGCCCCTACAAGAAAGACGACGACGCCCACATCGAGCAGAAGAACTGAACGCACGTCCGCAAGCTCCTGGGATGGGACCGCTATGACTCCCCCCAGGCCCTGGAGGCGCTCAACGACCTCTACCGCCATGAGCTCCGCCTGATGATGAACCTCTTTCAGCCCTCCGTGAAGCTCCTTCGAAAGGTCCGCGTCGGCTCCCGGCTCACGCGGCGCTACGACCGCCCGCAAACCCCACTGGATCGGCTGCTTGCCTCCGGACAGGGCGACCCTGCCAAGATCGCGGCCCCCCAGCACCTTCGCACCCGTTTGGATCCCTTTGCCCTCGCCGACGCCATCGACCGAAAACTGCAGCGCATCTATCACCTGGCCAACGCCCGCCAGCACCCTCGCTCTGGGGCCCGTCGCACGTCGAGCCCGCCCCGGGCGGCCAGGATCGAGCCCGAGACCCTCGCCCACACGACTGAACCCGGGGATCTGGGGGAATAACCCGTGTAACTGCGCCGCATCTGGAGATGAGATGACCTCGACCATCAACGGATTGGTGATCAGCCTGGTCGGCCTTGCCGTAGGATGGATCCTGGCGCTGCGGGCCCTCAGCCAGATGGGAGTCTTGGTAGCCCTGACCGGCGTGGCCTTCCTTGCCCTCGTGACCCTGGGCCTGATCCGCGCCGCACGAGTCTAGTCCCGCCTGCCCCCACATGGCCTCCCCGAACAGGAGGAGGGTGGCCTCCCTGGTGTCGAACCTATGTTCGTACCTATGGTGAAGAAATGACACTCGAGCAGGTCCTGACCGCGCTGCAAACCGAACCTGGGTGGGCCCGGCACATCACCGCCTGGCATCAGGTTCCGGAACGGCCGGGCCGGTACGAGCCGATCCCCACTGACGTGGATGGCCGGTTGGCTTCGGCGCTTCGGCGCGCGGGCATCGAGGAGCTCTACACGCACCAGGCTCGGGCTTTCGAGATCGCCCGATCAGGACGGCACATGGTCGTTGTCACGCCAACCGCATCGGGCAAGACGCTCTGCTACAACCTGCCGGTCCTCAATGCGTTGCTGGCCGCCCCCCAGACCCGCGCGCTCTACCTGTTTCCCACCAAGGCCCTCTCGATGGACCAGGTGGACGAGCTGCAAACCCTGGTCCGCGCGCTGGATGCGGACATCAAGGCCGCCACCTACGACGGCGATACGCCTGGCGCGGCGCGGCGGGCAATCCGAACCGCCGGGCACGTTGTCGTGACGAACCCCGACATGCTGCACGCGGCGATTCTGCCACACCACACCAAGTGGCTGCGGCTGTTCGAGAACCTCCGCTACGTCGTTGTGGACGAGCTGCACACCTACCGCGGGGTGTTCGGCAGCCACGTTGCCAACGTGCTGCGGCGGCTGCGGCGCATCTGCCGGTTCTACGGCAGCACGCCTCAGGTGATCTTCACCTCGGCCACGATCGGCAACCCGAAGGAGCTGGCCGAGCGCCTGCTGGAGGAAGAGGTTACGCTGGTGGACGACAACGGCGCGCCCTCGGGCCCCAAGGTGATCGCGTTCTACAACCCACCGGTGATCAACCGCGAGATGGGCATCCGCCGGGACGCGCTCTCCGAGGCCGGCAGGATGGCCGGTGAGTTCATCCGCAACCGGATCCCGCTGATCGCGTTCGCGCGCAGCCGCCGCGCGTCCGAACTCCTGACCACCCGATTCCAGGCGGTCGCGGCCAGCCACCAGATCCCGCCGGAACGCGTCGCCGGCTACCGCGCGGGCTACTTGCCGTCCGAGCGGCGGGCCGTCGAGAAGGGTCTCAGAGATGGAACCGTGCTGGCGGTCGCCGCCACCAATGCGCTGGAGCTCGGCATTGACATCGGCCGTCTGCAGGCGGCGCTGCTGGTCGGGTATCCTGGCACGGTGGCCTCGACCTGGCAGCAGGCCGGACGCGCAGGCCGCACGCAGGACCTGTCCGCGGCAATCCTGATCGCCACCAGCGATCCGCTCGATCAATACATCGTGCGGCATCACGAGTACTTCTTCGGACAGTCGCCGGAGGCCGGGCTTGTGAACCCTGACAACCTCTACATCCTGACCAGCCACGTGCGCTGCGCGGCGTTCGAGCTACCGATAGAGAACGACGAGCGGTTCGGGCCGAGCACGCTGCCCGAGGTACTGGACTACTTGGAGAAGCAGCGGATCGTCCACCGGGAAGACGACCGCTGGCACTACGTGGCCGACGCGTATCCAGCCCAGGACATCTCGCTGCGCAGCGCCTCGACCGAGAACGTGGTGATCATTGACA
>DYHL01000185.1:0-1728 GCA_020724185.1 Candidatus Nitrosymbiomonas sp.
TCATGGGGGACGACGGCGAGAAGTTCGGGTTGTGGCCAGGCACACACGCGCTGTGCTGGGGGGGCGGTTGGATCGAGACGTTCTTCTCGGCGCTGGAGGATGCCCGCGACTGGCTGGCGATGGTCCCACCGGGCGAGTGGATTCGGCAGCACCCGCCGCAGGGCCGAGTCTACCTGCCGACCGATTCCTACGATGAGATGACCGAGTGGGCGCTACCCTCCGAGGGCGCCGCGCGGCTGCCCGTGCTCAGGGGGGACCTGGAGGCGGCGGGCCGCACCGACTTTCTGCCGTTCCTGCGAGGTGGCTACTGGCGCCACTTCCTCGTGAAGTACCCCGAGATCAACACGCTGCACAAGACGATGCTGCGGGTCAGCCGCAAGGTGTGGCGGATGCGGCCTGGACAGCGGCGCGAGGCGGCGCTGGATCACCTCTGGCAGGCGCAGTGCAACTGTCCCTACTGGCACGGCGTCTTCGGCGGCATCTACCTGGGGCACATCCGCTCGGCCAACTACTCCCACCTGATCGCCGCGGAGCGGCTGGCTGATCGCGGCCGTAGGCCGCGGCGTTGGGTCGAGGCGCGGGCCGACGACTTGGATGCCGACGGCCGGCCTGAGGTGCTGGTGAGTTCTGACGCGCAGGTGCTGACCATTGATCCGGCCGACGGCGGCAGCGTGGTTGCCTGGGACGTGCGCGAGGCTGGCGTGAGCCTGGTCAACGTGATGACGCGCCGGGCCGAGGGCTACCACGAGATGCTGCGCAGGGCGCTGGCGCGCGGCGAGGCGGCACTCGCGGCATACGACGATGTGGAAACGATCCACACTTCGCGCGTGCGGGTGAAGGAATGGGGGCTGGACCGGCACCTGACAACCGACTGGTACCGCCGATCGAGCTTTCTGGATCACTTCCTTGAGCCCGGCGGCACGCCTTCGGTCTTCATCCGGGGCGGAGTGCGCGAGATAGGCGATTTCGTGAACCAGCCGTTCGAGGTGGAGACCCGGCACGCGCCGGGAGAGCTCGCCGTGCACCTTGCCCGCGACGGCCACGTGTGGGTGAGTGGCGTGCACGCGCCGGTCCGCGTCGAGAAGGTCCTGACGCTGCGCGCCGGCGCATCAGGGCTGGAGGTGTTCTACCGCATCGTGAACCGCAGCTCGATGGCCGTGAGCGCGGAGTTCGCGGTGGAGACCTGTTGGGGAACGTCGGGCCCGGACGCGCTGGTCTCAGCCAGGTCGTCCGCCGTGGCCGCGCCGGTGGCCGCGGAGAGGTCTGCCCGGCGCCGGGTGGGAGATGCTACGCGCCTCGACGGCGCCGGCGGTTTCGTTCTGCGCGACGCCGGGTGGGGGCTGGAGGTTGAGGCCGCGCTTCCGGACGCAGGGCTCTGGGTGGTTCCCATCGAGGTGGTCTCGGCTTCCGAGGCAGGCTTCGAGCGGACCTATCAGGGAGTCTCGCTGCTCGGCATCTGGCCGCTGCGGTTGGAAGCAGGGGATGTGTGGGAAAGGACGCTCTCGTTCACGCTGCGTTCGACGCGGCCGGAGGAGGCCGCCTCACCAGAGCAGCCGGTAGACCCCGTGTGACCCCAGCACCCTGCGCACGTAGGCGCGCGTCTCCGCGTAGCCTATCTTTTCGACAAAGTAGTCAGGATCGGCATCCAGGTTCCTCCACCGGCGCGCTGCGCCGGGCCCGGCGTTGTAGGCCGCCAGGGCCAGGGCCAGGTTGCCCCCGAAGCGGTCC
>DYHL01000185.1:1738-5221 GCA_020724185.1 Candidatus Nitrosymbiomonas sp.
CACGCATCGCCGTTTCGCGCGCGCTGGCCCGTTCCAGCGCCAGGCGCAGGTCGCCGTCGAACCGGTCGAGCTGGAGGCGCAGGTACCGGGCGCCCAGCGTCAGGTTGGTGGCCGGGTCTTTGAGGCGGTGCGCGGTGAATGAAGGATCGCCGGTCATCGCCTGCGCGGTAGTCGGCAGGATCTGGGCCAGGCCCACGGCCCTGGCCGGCGAGATCACCACTCGATCGTAGCGGCTCTCCTCGCGCACGAGCGCAAGCAGCAGCAGGGGATCAATGCCCGCCGCCTGCGCCGCGGCCGTCACCTCTGGCCAGTAGGCCTTCGGATAGGCCAGGCGCCAGACAGCCGCGTCTCGGACCCCGGCGGTCAGCGCTTCTTCGGCGTGTGCGACCGACCGGCGCACCGCGCCCAGCCGCCCGTAGGTCTCGGCCAGGAAGCGCACCACGCGCAGATCCCGCGGACCGGGGCGCGCGTCGAGGGCGTCCTCCGCCGCCTCCGAGGCGTCGGCGTCGAGGCCCAGGCGGGCGAGTTCCTCGTGGGTGGGAGCCGCGGTGGTGCTCGCGGACGCATCGGGCGTGGGGGAAGGTTTAGCGGAAAGTACGGGCATGGGTAATCCCAGCCGGGCCCTGGCGCGCTGGCCGTAGAACGTGAGCGGGTACCGCTCTGCGACCATGCGGAGCCGCGCTCCCGCGTCACCAGGGCCTGCGCCGCCGGCGCCAGGCCGCCGGTTGCGGGCCTCCAGCGTCTTCGCGGCCCAGTACCAGGCACGCGCCGCTTCGCTTCGATAGGGCGCAACGCGCGCCGCTTCCTTGAATCGCGCCTCCGCTTCGGCGAACCTTCCGGCGGCCAGTGCCACCCATCCCAGCCGCCAGCGCGCCTCGGCTGCTTCTCCGGCAGTGGGCGCGGCTGCGATCGCGCGGCGGTAGTGCGCGGCGGCGTCGGCGAGACGGCCGTCGGATTCGACACGGAGTCCGATACCATGCCAGTACCGGCTGGTCCAGGACCCTACCGGCGCCGCCCGGAGCAGCGCGGAGGAGGCCTCGCGCGCCTGCGCTGCCAGGCCTGCCCGTCGGGCCGCGGCGGCTGCCCAAAACCAGGCACCCGAACTGTTCCAGCCAAGGCGGGCCGCTCGCCGGAACGCGTCGTGCGCCGCGCGCAGGTCTGAGGACATGTATATCCCGCCGAGGCGGTACCAGGCTTCCCCACTCGCCACGGCGCGGAACTCGACTGCGGCCTGATCCCACTCACCGTCCGCCGCCAGGCGCTTGCCGCGCAGCAGTCGAGACTCCGCGTCAATGTCGCTGGCCCGGATCGGCCGGCCGAGCAGCGACGACAGCGCTTCCCGGGCCCGCGCCTCGGCGCCGTGCCCTGGGAATGCCCAGGCGGCGCGCGCATAGGTGGTGCGCGCCAGGTCCCTGCGGCCCGCGGCCACGGCCGCGCCACCCAGGCGCAGCCACACATCTAGATCGTCCGACCGCAGAGCAGCTGCGGCCTGCAGCGCGACGACGGCTTGCGCAGGACGGCCGAGGGCCATCTCGGCCTCCCCTAGCGTGGCCAGCATCCGACCGCGCAGACGCGTGGGGGCTGATGCCACGGCAGCGCGGATGACTGCGGCCGCCTCAGCAGCGACGCCAGGTGTGCCGGTCCGAAGCAGCGCGGCCGCCTGCTCGTGCCGCGCGTATGCTCGCAGCGTGGGATGCGCGGCCGCGGTCTGGAACGCCGCGGCCGCGGCCGCGTGGTTGCCGGTCCTGGTCAGCTCGCGCCCGGTCAGGTAGGCGGCGCGCAGCGAGTCGAGGTTGGTCTGGGTACCGGGCGCGGGTAGCGCAGCGGTGAGGGCGGATAGCCCTGCCAGGACGGCTGCCAGGATTACAGACCGCGCAGCCACGAACCCGCAACCACCCTCTCAGCCGCTGGCTTCACCCGCGGCCGGGCTTCACCGCGCGCACCGTGACGCTGAACAACCCGGCGATTTCCCATCCGCGCTTCGATAGCACCTCGACCGAGGTGAAGCCGGCGTTCGCGATGAGCCCTAGGTAGTCGGCCTCGGGCAGGGCCCCGGCCAGGCACGCGCTCCAGAGCTCCGGTGTCTTGAACTCATCGGGCATGGGCCCGGCGCTCACGATGTCGGAGACCACGAGCCGGCCGCCCGGCCGCAGCACGCGGAACGCCTCGGCGAAGGCCGGCCGCTTGTCCGGGAGCAGATTGATGACACAGTTGCTCGCCAGGACGTCGGCGCAGGCGTCGGGCAGCGGCAGGTGCTCGATCTCGCCCAGGCGGAACTCGACGTTCGCCGCGCCCAGGCGGTCGGCGTTGGCGCGGGCCTTCGCGATCATCTCAGGGGTCATGTCCACCCCGATTACCCGGCCGCTCCCACCTGGTCCGCCGCCAGGAAAGCGTCCAGTCCGGCGCCGCTCCCAAGGTCCACCACCGTTTCCCCCGGCTGCGGCGCGGCGGCCTCGATCGGCGCGCCGCAACCCAGCGACATTCCGGCGATCTCATCGGGCACGGCGCGGCCGTCTGAGAAGGCGATCGCCGTGGGAGTACAGCAGGACGCCGTGGCGCAGGACGCATCGGCGTCGCTGTGTTTCGGCCCGTCGCAACACGGCGTTCCGGCCGTTGCGGCGCGGGCGTAGCGTTCTCGCACCGCGTTGCGGATCAAGTGTTCGCTCATCTCAACCCTCCCTGACCTGTTGTACTCCAGTACCATTACCGTGGATTGAGCGCACGCCCTCTCGACGAACTGCCCGGATGCGAGCACCGCGGGCCGGACGTGTACTCTCTCGACCCGCTGGAAGCCGAACCGCTCGAAGTAGGGCCCGGCGGCATTCGTGAGCAGGTAGAGGGCCTCGTGTCCCTTGGCGCGGGACCGGCCGATGATCGCGCGCACCAGCGTTGCCGCGATCCCGCGGCCTCGATAGCCGGACGCGACCGCGACCGAGCGAAGGATCCCGGCGAGCCCGTGGTCTTCAAGGCCTGCCGTCGCCACCAGCTGGCCGTCCTCGCGGACGACGAGGAAGCCATCGATCTGTTTCGCCAGGCCTTCGCCCCGGAGATCTACGGATGCCAGTAGCGCCAGCACCTCTTCCAGATCGGTTGCGCGGCCTTCAGAGATCGTCACGGGCGTCAAAGGGAGTCCTCATCATTCGATATTCTTCGATGTTAGAGCAGGTTCAGGATCTGCCGCGCCACCGGCTTCAGCGCTTCCCGGCGCAGCCCGTAGAACGCCCAGTGCCCCCGGCGCACCACGTCCACCAGGCCTGCCTCGCGCAGCAGCCGCAGGTGGTGCGAGATCGTGGGCTGCCCGAGGGGAAACGCCGCGGCGATGTCGCAAACGCACATCCTGTCGTGGCGGGATAGAAGCTCGACCACGCCCAGGCGGACCGGATCGCCCAGCGCGGCCAGCAGGGCCGCGCCGGCACCCGTCACCAGCTGGGTCAACATGCCCTGCACGTCTTCGGTGACAGGCTGGTTGGTGGGGGTGCGGAA
>DYHL01000186.1 GCA_020724185.1 Candidatus Nitrosymbiomonas sp.
CAGGCAGGGTATCGGGAGCAATGCGCCGCCAGGAGCTGATCATGACGTCCACGCCCTGCTCGATGGCTTCCTCGCCCAGATAGCGGCCCCACTCAAAGGTTATGACCGCCACGTGCAGCGGGCACTTGCGGTGGTCTACGCTCAGAGACTCCACCCCGCGGAAGATCACGGGCCTTATGTAGCAGTCTCCGTGACCGTTGACCCTCACCGTTTCCAGGATCGCCCGGGTTAGATCATTGTCGGAGTAGGGAGGCACCATGCGGAAGATCCGGCACGAGTCCAGAAGCCGCCGGACGTGCTGGTCCAGACAGAACACCGCTGGCCCGCCCGGGTTCTGGTAGGCGCGAATGCCCTCGAAGACGCTGGATCCGTAGTGGACTACGTGCGATGCCACGTGGACGCGGGCCTCGTCCCACGGAACCAGCGTCCCGTCCAACCATATCCGGCCAGATGCCTTCATTCCCCGCACCTCCAGAAACAGCAACGCCGCCTTCCTCCATAGGGACGAAGACGGCCTCCGCGGTACCACCCCGGTTGACTGGTGCGCGCTTGGTTGGTGGAGCAGGCGGGAATTGAACCCGCGACCTCCTCTACGCCAAAGAGGCGCTCTCCCCCTGAGCTACTGCCCCGCGCACCTGTCCGCTCGAGCCCTTATCGCGGGCAAACGGTGGGGACTACGGATCCATCCAGGACCCCTCGTCTCCACGGCTCCCGGACGAGTTCGGCCGCCCTGCCGTTCGGGTCACACCCTCCCCCGAATCTCTCGTACGCCTGTTGGCGCCAGCAAGGCCACTGCCTACTGCTTCCGGTCTTCGCCGCTTTAAGCAGCCGGGCTCTCCACCCGACAGCGCGATTATATAGGCCCATCAGAATGGGGTCAAGCCAAGCACTACTGAGCGGGCTAGAGCTTGTAGCCAAAGCGGCGAAGCAAATCCTTGCGCCACGAGATCCCTGCGTCGTCCTCGACCCCGAGTGGCTTGAACCCATCCAGCACTCCCACAATCCCGCGCTGATCCCCTTCCTCGGCGACGATCGCCTGGAGAGGGTTCGCCGTGGCCGCGAAGAGACGCACTACCTCTGGACAGGCCTTGACCGCGTGCAGCACGTTGATCGGGAAAAACCCATCACCAAGCACGATCAGGAAGACGTGCCCGGCACCGATCGCCAGGATGTTCTTGACCGCAAGATCGACCAGCGCCGGATCGGTGCCGGTCTTGCGGACCAGCCGCTTGCCGCTGCCCTCCGAGAAGGCAAGACCGAACTTGATGCCCGGCACCGCGGTGACCAGGGCCTCGTGGAGGTCCTCCACGGTCTTGATGAAATGGGACTGGCCCAGGATGACGTTCAGGTTCTCGGACTTCTCGATGGGCACAAGTGTGAGCTCCATGGGCACATTGTAGCCCAGGGTCCATCACCTGTGAACCCGCAAGCCTGGGGCTAGACCGAAGGGGGCGGCGCCTTGGGGCGTACTGCCGCCTCAGGAGTCTGATGGCCCTCGGGGAACGCTGGCACCACCTGCGCCGCAGAACGGTGCGGGGGTCCGCTGAACAGGCTGCGCTTGAGAAGTTGGATGGCCAGCGCCGGGTCCACGCCCTTGGGACACGCTTCGCTGCACGCCCCGGCCAGATGGCAGCCGAAGACGCCGTGCGACGCGTCCACCACGCCTGCGCGTTCCGCCAGGCCCTCGTCGCGGCTGTCCGCCACGTACCGGTAAACCTGACCCAGCGCCTGCGGGCCCAGGAACTGCTCTTTCGTGGCCGCGGTGGGACAGGCAGCCAGGCAGAGGCTGCACTTCAGGCAGTACGTGAATTGCACGTACCGTGCCAGTTCCTCCGGAGTCTGATGGTACTCACGCGTCGGAGATTCCATCTCCGCCGTGTCGCGCCGCATGAGATAGGGAAGCACGGCCCGATGCCTGCTGAAGGTCAGGGAAAGGTCGGGTACCAGGTCCTTGATCGCGTCGTGGTTGGGGAGCGGCGCCACCTCGACAACGGACCCAAGTTCGCTGACCTGGGTGTTGCAGGCCAGGCGGGGCTTTCCGTTGATGAACATCCCGCACGAGCCGCAGACGCCCATACGGCATGAACACCGGAACGCCAGCGACCCGTCCTGCTCCTCCTTAATCGCGAACAGCGCGTCCAGCACGGTCATGCCCGGCAGGATCTTCACCTTCCATTCCTGCGGTCGCGCCGCTTCGTCCTGCTCTGGATTGTAGCGCGCCACCCTCAGCGTAAGAACTCCACTTTCGGTATCACCGGTCAGCTTCGCCATCTCACGCTACCCCTCACAGGCGCGCGGCCTGCGCTGCCACCGTCACGCCGTAGACAAGCACCGCCAGTCCAAAGATCACCACGCCCGCGTTGATGAACCGCACCGCCTTCGGGGTGCTCCAGATCTCCCCCAGGATGCCCCTGAGGCCGTAGAGGCCGTGGTAGAGTGCGAAACCCAGCAGCAAGACGTAGGTGACCGCACCTGCCGCGCCCCGGCCGCGCTCGGCTACCGAGGAGAAGGACAGCACGGGCTCCCTGACCCACCCGAGAAGTGCAAGGATGCTAGCGTAGTGCATCACCCCCATGTGCAGGGAAAGGAGCACGAGCAGGCCGGCACCGCAGATCAGGTGGAGCGCCCACAGTCTGGATTCCCTCACGGCTCTTCCTCCCCCACCTACTTGGTCAGCAGATTCCACACCCCGAACGCGAGGAACGCACTGGCCAGAACCATCAACGCCACCGTCATGCTGCGCTGGCGGTGCAGCGCCACCGGATAGGGATAGACCGGGTGAGCGGGCTTGCCGAGCGCGCAGCCCAGATGGCCGAACAGCAGCCGGAAACCGTTGAAGGCGTGAAATACGAAAGCAGCCAGGATCAGCATCTCGCCGGCAACAAAGACCGGGCGTGACAGAACGGCCATCGTTTGCTGCCAAACTTCCGGTCCTTGCAGTCTACGACCGGTAACCCAGACGTGCAGTGGCAAGTACAGTATCAACCCCAGCCCGGAAAGGCGATGCAGGATGTACAGGTACCTTTCCGCTGGATACCGGCCGGCGTAGACCCAACCCCGCAGGCCGAGCCGCATGCTCAACCGGGGCGGGACGGCCTCCTGCGTCGGGACCTTCACTTGTGTTGCCATGGCTCCACCCTGCCTGATGGACGACATCAATACTTGCGTTCCACGGGCTTCCAGGTCGTGATCGCAACCGGGGTGTAGGCGAGCTGAGGCCCGGTCTCGCTGTACGTCGCCTGCGTGTGTACCAGATGCCGCTCGTCGTCGCGGTCAGGGTAGTCACGGCGGGCGTGGCCTCCCCTCGACTCCTTCCGCTCGAGCGCCCCCATTATGACCAACTCTGCCAGGTCCAACAGGTTCTGAACCTCGACGGCGGCGGTAAGGTCCGTGTTGTACACCCAGCTCCGGTCGTCCAGGTGGATGCGGCTCATTCGGTCGCGCAGCTCTCGCACCTCGCCGAGCGCATCCGCAAGACCCTGCGCGTCGCGGTAGACGCCCACCTTCTCGTCCATCAGATGCCGCAGGCGCGCCCGGATCTGGTGGTGGTTCTCCGGCCCTCGCGCCGCCAGCAGGCCTGCCAGCCGGGCCTGCTCTTCCGCGGCCTCAGAGAGCGGCGGATCGGGCAGGGCACGCTCCCTGCTGGCCCACAGGGCGGCCTCTCGGCCTGTGATTGCGCCCCACACCAGGCACTCCGCGGTGGAGTTCGTTCCCAGCCGGTTGGCGCCATGCAACGACATGCAGGCTGCCTCGCCGGCAGCCCAGATGCCCGCCACTGGCGTCTGGCCGTTGATGTCGGCGGAAATGCCTCCCATCGAGTAGTGGGCCGCCGGCCTCACCGGCAGCGGCCCGTCAATGGGATCAATGCCGTTGAACTTGATGGCCACCTCGCGTATCAGGGGCAACCGTTCGTTGATGCGGTCGCGCCCCAGGTGCGTGAGATCCAACTCCACATACCCCAATCCGCTGGGATGGACGAAGCCCCGGCCGGCCTCGATTTCCGTCATCTCGGCCCGCGAGATAATGTCGCGGGGGGCCAGCTCCATCATCTTGGCGGCGTAGTCCTCCAGAAAACGGCGCCGGTCGCGGTTCATCAGGTGGCCACCCTCACCCCTGGCAGCCTCGGTGATCAGAATCCCCGAAGGTACAAGGCCAGTCGGGTGGAACTGCACGAACTCCATGTCCTTCAACGGGATCCCGGCCCGGTAGGCCATGATCATCCCATCCCCGGTCACCGCGTGGGAGTACGTGGTGAAGCCGTACAGCCGGCAGCACCCCCCGGTGGCGATGATCAGGGCCTTGGCCCGCAGCAGGGCGAACTCGCCGGTCTTGAGGTCCCAGGCAGTCAGCCCGGCAAAGACGCCGTCCTGCACGATCATGCGCGTCGCCATCCACTCCTCGTACCGTGCGACGCTGCGGTATTGCTGTATCGTATCGTAGAGGGCCTGCATCTCGAAGAACCCGGTCTTGTCGGCGGCGAAGGTGGCCCTGGGGAAAGTGTGGCCGCCGAAGGCACGCTGGTCCAGCCGGCCGTCCTGCCGCCGGGACCACGGCGTCCCCCAGTGATCGAGGTGCAGGATCTCCCGTGGGGCCGCCTCGACAAACCGCATAACCACATCCTGGTCGGCGAGGAAGTCGCTGCCCTTGACCGTGTCCCAGGCGTGCAGATCCAAACTGTCGCCCTCTTCGGGGTGCAGCACGGCGCCTGTGCCGCCCTCGGCGCACACGGAGTGGGCGCGCATGAGCTGCCCTTTCGAGAGAATCGCCAGGTCCAGGTCCCCGCGCGAGGCGCGCAGGACCTCGAGGGCCGCGCGAAGGCCGGCCAGGCCGCTTCCCAGGATCAGAACGTCATGGGTGTAGGTCTGCACGCGTTGCCTCCAGTTCCTGCGTCTGGTCCTTTCATTGGGAGCCGAGGCTGTGATCGTGGCCCCAGACGCCCGCTTCTCCTCCTGCCATCCGCACCGCGTGCGGGAGAACCGGCAGCAAGACCCCCAGCCACTCCCGCACCGCGACAGGGCTTCCTGGGAGGTTGATCATCAGGGTTCGGCCGCGCATCCCGGCCGCGGCCCGCGAGAGCATCGCCAGCGGCGTGCGGTCCAGGGTGCGGATCCGCGCTGCTTCCACCAGTCCGGGCGCCAGCCGGTCGCACACCGCCAGCGTGGCCTCGGGCGTGACGTCCCGGGG
>DYHL01000187.1 GCA_020724185.1 Candidatus Nitrosymbiomonas sp.
CTGCGACAGAAGGAAACTCTCTGAGAATGCGTCGGTCCGAGGTTACAAGAGGAACTCTCAGCTGCTCCGCCAGGACCACGAATTCGCAGTCGTAGGCGGAGCAGCCAGATGATCCGATCAGTCGAAGGACTCGCTCAGAACGCACCAGATGCTCACGACCGGCGAGGAGTTCCTCTGCCTTCCGCAGGACGGTGACGGCGTCACCTACCTGCAGATCGCCTCGCCGGATATACCCGGCAAGAATGCTGCGGAACTCGCTCCGCCAAAGGATGGGAGATGCCCATTCGGGGTCGTGTTTGAACACGGCACGGGCCGTGGTTGTGCCCGTGCCGCCGAGAAGCAGATAGGCAATCAGGTTCGTATCAACAACGATCACGGCCTTCCGGCCGCCTTGGCCCGGCGCAATCGAGGCTCCGTCAGGGGGAAGAGGGCGAGTCGGTTGCGCAGTTGATCGGCCTCCGCTATCCAGGTGTCGGGATCGACAGCAGGTATGTTGACAGCCTGTTCGAGGCAGACGATGATCTCGCCGTTGAGGCTGCGGCGGTGGAGTGCTGCGCGCCGCTTGAGGAGGCTGTAGAGGGATTCAGGGATGCCCTTGATGGTGAGGGTTGGCATGAACCCTACCTCCAAAATGGTTCCATTCTGGTACCATCGTGGGCGCCTGTCTGGTTGGAGTCAACAGGCCTCTTGCGTGCGCGTCTATCGCTGGCGGGCCTCTATTGCAGTGGCGCGCCTGGAGGGACTCGAACCCCCGGCCCGCTGCTTAGAAGGCAGCCGCTCTATCCGCTGAGCTACAGGCGCGCGACCAGGCACGAGTATAGCACAGGCGCTGCCTGTCACAGCACCCGGTGCACCAAGAGCCGGGAGGACACTACCGCTGCCACCAGGCACACGAGCGCCGCACCGGCGGCGAGCGCGGTCACCTCGGTGGGGCGGCGCTCCCAGCCGATCTCTCGGCCCAGGTGCCGGTACACCTGGCGCAACTCGCGGAGGTTCGTGGTCCGGTAGTACGCGCCGCCTGCGGTCTCGGCCATCCCGCGCAGGGTTTCCTCGTCCAGGCGCACCAGGATGCTGCGTCCAGCGATGTTGAGGGTCGTGCCTTCAGGCGTTCCAATCCCCACAGTGTAGACCTTCACTTGAAGGGCGCGTGCGATGCGCGACGCCTCGATTGGATGGGTTCCGCGGTTGCTCTGCCCGTCGGAGAGCAGAACGATCACTCCCGCGGGGAGCTTCCCAGTCGGTGCTGGCGACGTCGCGCCCCCTGCCAGCGGCCGAACGCGGCCCGGCAGAGACCAGATCGCCTCAAGCAGGCCCTCACCTATCGCGGTAGCGTACTCTGGGGTGAGCAGGTCAATCGCGTCGTGGAGGCGAGCCCGGTCGGCGGTCGGCGGCACGACCGTCGTGGCGTAGCTGCTGAAGGTGACCAGGCCCACGCGGAAACCACCGGGAAGCGCCCGGACGAACTCGTGAGCAGCCATCTTTGCGCCATCTAGCCGGCTGGGCCGAATGTCATCGGCGAGCATGCTGCGGCTCACGTCAATGGAGAGCACCACCACGCCCTCGCGCGCGGGTACTGGCAGCGGCGCCGCCGGCCGCGCCAGTCCGATCAGGACCATCGCGATGCCGAAGAGGTATAGCGCCGGAGGCGCCCACCTGCGCCATCTGCCGCGACCACCGGCGGCTCGCGCCAGCATCTCGACGTTGGGAACGAACACTACCCCACGCGGGCGCCGCAGTTGCAGCCTTAGGTACGCCCACGCCAGCAGCGGTAGCGCCACCAGCAACCACAGCACGAATGGCCACTCAAAGTTCATGGCGCCCACACGACCCCGTGCGGGGGGCGCGACTTCACGGGACCCTCCCAAACCAGAGCAGCGATAGCCCGCCGCCGGCCAGCATGAAGAGGCCTGCCACCGCCATCAGGAGAAACGACACTTCCTGGCGGGTGAACTCCCATCCCAGGTCCCGACCGAGCATCTGCGAGAGCGCCCGCAAGTCCTCCTCGCCCGTTGTCGGGAAGAACTGCCCGCCGGCTATCTGGGCGATGCGCTGGAGGCCACCCACGTCGAAAGGCACGAGCACTAGCTGGCCCTCCACCCGCATCACGGTCCCGCCCTGCCTGCCCACGCCAACGGTGAAGATCCGAACGCGCGCGTCGCGCGCCAGGGCTGCTGCCTCTTCCGGGTTCGGGCCGAAGTTGCTCACGCCATCCGAGAAGATCACGATGGACCCCGGGGCGAGAACGCCCGCGCCGGGGGGCGGCTCTGGACGCTCGCCCGGCGCCCCTGCGCGGCCCCGCAGCACGCGCAACGCTTCCAGGATGCCACCGCCCATTGAGGTGGCCGACTGCGGCTGGAGACGATCCAGCGCCTCGACGAGAGCGGCACGGTCTGTGCCAGGCGGAAGCAGCACCGTCCCATACTCGCTGAACGCCACGAGCCCAACCCGGGTCGAACGGGGAACGAGATCCGCGAACACCCGCGCCGCCCTGCGCGCGGCCTCCAGGCGCGTCGGCTGCGCGTCGGTGGCGATCATGCTCTTGCTCGTGTCAACCGCGATCACCACCGCGGCGCGGTTGACCAGCAGGGGTAGAGCCAACACTGGACGCGCCATTGCCACCGCCAGCAGCAACAGGGCGATCAGGTAGCAGGCAACGGGAAGGGAGCGCTGCCAGCTCGGCGGGCGCACAACCAGTTGACCGAACAGCCGCGGCTCGGCGAACTGCTCGGCTGTACGCTGCTGTCGCCGGAGGAGGATACGGTGCCCCCACCACAAGAACGGGGCCAGGGCCAGCGCCCAGAGCATCAGCGGCCAGATGAACTCCACAGTCGCCTCCGCCTCCGCAGCACGAAATCCACGAGGGGATCCACCAGCGTCGTGGCCGTGGACAGCACGAGGTGGTCAACTCTGGCACGCCTGAACGCCGCCGTCACGCTTGCCCGGTGCGCGCTCACAAGCGTCTCGTGAGCAGAGCGCACGCGCGCGTCTGACGTGTCAATCCAGCAGTGCTGGCCGGTCTCGGGATCCCGTACCGGGATCACGCCCACATCAGGCAGAGCCTCTTCTGCCGGATCGCGGATCCACGCCGCGACCACGTCGTGCCGGCGTCCCAGCTCACACAGCGGCCTATCCCAGCCATCAGGCGCGATGAAGTCCGAAACCACGAAGACAAGGCTACGGCGGCGCAGCATCCCGGCCGCGGCATGAAGCGAACCGGCGAGATCGGTCATCCCAGGCAGATCGGCCGTCCCCGGGCCGGAGGGCCCGTCCTGCAGCAGGGCGTGCAGGATGCGCAGGGCATGGCGCCGGCCCGCGCGGGGCGGGACGGCCGGCAGGCCCCGACCCGGAAACGCGACCGCACCAACCTTGTCGCCGTGGCGGGTGACGATGTAGGCGGCGGTCCCGGCGAACTCCACCGCCATCTCGCGCTTGAGGCGGCGCCGGGTGCCGAACCCCATCGAGGGCGATAGATCCACCAGCAGCCACGCGGTCAACTCGCGCTCTTCGTGATACTGGCGGACGAAGAGACGGTGCATCCGCGCGGTCACGTTCCAGTCTATGCGTCGGACCTCATCGCCCGGCTGGTACTCCCTTACCTCAGCGAGGTCCAAACTGGGCCCGTAGAAGATCCCACGGTAGTCGCCAAACAGAAAACCGTCCAGGCGGCGCACGACGGTGAACTCCAGCCGCCGTAACAACTGCTCCGGGGTTTCCAGCAACTCGATTGCCGGCATGGCCGGCTACTCTCCCTGGGAGAGCCCGCCCCCGGCTGCTGCGGCGCGCTGCCACTCGTGCGGATCGCCCAGCGCAATACGCGGCGCCGGCACAGCCGCGATCACCTGTTCCACGAGGGCATCGGGTCCGATCCCGTCTGCCAGGGCTTCGTAAGATAGGACCAGACGGTGGCGCAGCACCTCGGGCGCTATATCCCTAACATCCTCGGGCATCACGTACTCCCGCCCCCGCATCAGCGCCAGCGCGCGGGCGCCCAACACCATGTTGAGCGAGGCGCGCGGGCTGGCCCCGTAGGCGACATAGCGGCGCAGCCGGTCCAGCCCCACCTCGTCCGGGCGGCGGGTTGCCGTTGCCAGCGCCACGGAGTACTCGCGGATTCTCGCGTCCACATAGACCGCGTCGGCGATGGCCTGCAGTTGGAGCAGCTCGGCGGCGCTGATTGCCGGACCCACCTCCGGCATGGCGCCGCTCATCCGTTCGACGATCGTGACCTCCTCGTGCGTGCTGGGATAGGTGATGACCACCTTGAACATGAACCGGTCCACCTGCGCCTCAGGCAGCGGGTAGGTTCCCTCGCTCTCGATCGGGTTCTGGGTGGCCATCACGAGAAACGGGCGCGGCAGGGGAAAGGTCTGCTTGCCGATCGTCACCTGCTGCTCCTGCATCGCCTCGAGCAGCGCCGACTGCACCTTGGCCGGGGCGCGGTTGATCTCATCGGCCAGGACGAAGTTGGCGAAGACAGGACCCAGTTCCACTTCGAACGTTGCGGTCTGCCGATTGTAGATCCGCGTGCCCACCAGGTCGGCCGGCACGAGATCCGGCGTGAACTGGATCCGCTTGAACTCGCAGTCAATCGCCCGGGCGGCGCTCTTGATGGCCAGGGTCTTGGCCAGACCAGGAACGCCTTCGAGCAAGACGTGCCCCCGCGCGAGCAGCGCCACCAGCAGCCGCTCCAGCATCAGGTCCTGACCGACGATCACGCGCTTGACCTCGTAGAGCACCTTCCGCATCGTCGCGGAGGCCTGTTGGAACAGTTCCAGCGGCTTCGTCACCTGGCCCCTCCCTCTTGCTAGCGCACGCGCTACCGCCACGGTAACACCGCCCAAAAGGGGGGTCAAGGCGACTCGCGGCGAATTACTCATCCCTATGTGTCGTTCGATTCTCCACGCCGCGAAGCACTTGCTCATCGGGCTTTGCCTGCTCGCCGGGATCTGTCTGCTCGCCGTCGCGCCGCTGCGAACGGCCGCCGCTCCACCCGATGCGTGGCTGGTGGTCCCGGGACAGTCGCTGGGCACGCTGCGGCTGGGCCTCCCGACCCGAACCCTCTATCAGGCCCCTGGATGGGGACAGCCCGACCATACGCACGCGACGGGGTC